>JANMFM010000042.1:0-5700 GCA_031374125.1 Bdellovibrionales bacterium | reverse complement strand
CCAGTAACAATGACATCCAACTGGCAATTATCTACAATAATTAGGTGCTCCATTGTTGACTCTAAATAGGGGTTCGAATATTTATATTGGGACTGATGGAGCATCTAAAAATTATCTCGGGAAATTCGAACCCAGAACTTGCTCAGAAGATTGCTTCTGATATCTCAGTCAATTTGTCACCCGCTATGCTAAAAAGATTCGCTGATGGAGAAATCCAAGTAGAGATTCATGACAATGTTCGTGGCGCTGATGTTTATATCATTCAAAGCACCTGCCCACCTTCTAACGAAAATTACATGGAACTTTTCATTATGATCGATGCTTTAAAAAGAGCATCGGCTGCAAGAATCACGGCGGTAATGCCCTATTATGGTTATGCAAGACAAGATCGTAAAGTTGCTCCACGTGCTCCAATCTCAGCAAAATTAATGGCCGATCTTCTTACGACAGCCGGTGCAAATCGTGTTGTGAGTGTGGATCTCCATGCTGGTCAAATTCAAGGTTTCTTTAATGTTCCTGTGGATCACTTATTCTCTATACCTTCGCTAGCGAGAGCATGGAGAGAACAATGGGGTTACGGCGAAGAGTTCGTAGTTGTTTCACCAGACGCGGGGGGCGTTGAGAGAGCGAGAGCTTTTGCAAAGCGTCTTGAGGCTCCCATTGCCATCATCGATAAGAGAAGAACGGGTCCAAATGAAGCTAAAGCTTACAATTTGATCGGAGACGTGAAAGGTAAATTCGCAGTAATTATCGATGATATGATCGATACTGCTGGAACCTTAGTCCAAGCAGCTGAAACCATTATGAAAAATGGCGCCGTCAGAGTAGCCGCTGTTGCCACTCATCCAGTTCTTTCCGGTCCAGCCATTCAAAGAATTACAGATAGCGCTTTAGATTTTGTGGTTGTAACAGACTCTATTCCACTTAAAGAGGCCGCTAAACAGACTGGCAAATTCAAAGTGATCAGCGTTGCTCCCGTTATTGCTGAAGCAATAAAAAGAATTCACGGCAACGAATCCGTTAGTTCTCTTTTTATCTAACCCTAGTCACTATTTATTTGAATTTTCCCCCGCTTCACGTTAATTCTTTTTCCTTATAATTTTACGTCGTATTTTTATTAACATTTACTCGATGATATCCTTCAAGCTAGGGCTCGAAGCGAAGAAAGTAGAGAGGAAAAACATATGTCACAACAGGATTTAGTACTAGAAGTTGGTACAAGAAAGTCAGGCAAATCTGCTTGCAGAAAATTAAGAAAAAAAGAAAGCATCCCGGGAATCATTTACGGCGCTGGAAAAAAGAACGTTCCATTGTTTGCTGAAGAGAAATGGGTAAGGAAGTATGCATCTGGAGCATTTGAAAACTCGATCATCACTTTAAAATCAGCTGATAGCTCTTTAAACGGAACAAAAGTTCTTTTCAAAGAAGTTATCGTACAACCAGTAACTAGAAGACCTTTACATTTTGACTTCCTAGCTATCGATATGAACAAAGAAGTACGCGTACTTGTAGAATTAAGATTCGAAGGTAAAGCTGAAGGAACAAGAGCGGGTGGAACACTTCAACCGATCGTTCGTCAAATTGAAGTTGAATGTTTACCATCTAAAATTCCTGAGTACATCGCAATTGATGTTACGCCACTTCACATCGGTCAAGCACTTCACATTAAAGAAATCACATTACCAGACGGTGTAAGAGCAACTGCGGTTGAAGACATCGCACTTGTAACTGTGAATGTAATTAAAGAAGAAGAAATCGCTGCTCCAACGACTGCTGCCGCTGCTCCGGCTGCTGGTGCTCCAGCTGCAGGTGCTGCTCCGGCTGCAGCTCCAGCGAAGAAAGACGATAAGAAGTAATCCTAAATGCATCTCATTGTTGGGTTAGGGAATCCCGGTAGTAAGTACGAGTTCACTCGTCATAATATCGGATTCCTTGTTATAGATAAATATCTTAGCAAGATCTCAACAACTGAGAAGTCAGAGCAGAAGTCCCTCACTTTCAAAACTGAAGTTGGCGGACTTCCCGTTCTTCTCGTGAAACCACAAACATTTATGAATTTATCTGGGGAAGCCGTACGAGGCCTGATGGCTTTTTACAGAATTCCTCTAGAAAATTTATTGGTGCTTCACGACGACATTGACCAAAATTATATGAGCATCAAGTTCCAACAGAATTCAAGCTCTGGCGGACAAAATGGCATCAATAGCATTCACCAACTTTTAGGAACGCAAAACTACACGCGTATGAAATTGGGCGTCGGTCGCCCGATTCTACCAAAACAAAGTGTCGTAGATTGGGTTTTGCAGAAGTTTGCGCCGACGGAAGCGGAAATTTTGGATTCGTGGCTTGATGAATGTTGTAATGCGATCAATACTTTTGTGACTCAAGGTTATGAAAAGGCTGCATCTCTACACAATATTAAAACTCCTCCATTTGTTGAGTTGTTAGAAAAAGGTGCGGACGTAAGTCATTTTCAAAAGTTAAAAAAATTTTTAAAACCCGTGCGTAAAAAACCCGATCCAGCAAAAATGGAAGCGGCGATGAAAGATAAAAAGAAGGAATAGTTTATGGCATTACAATGTGGAATCGTAGGTCTACCAAACGTCGGAAAAAGTACGCTCTTCAATGCGATCACTCAAGCCGGCGCAGAAAGCGCCAATTATCCTTTCTGTACCATTGATCCCAATGTGGGTGTGGTGGCGGTTCCAGACGATAGACTTCAAAAAATCGCAGACCTTGTAGGCCCAGAGACGATCATACCCACCTCTACAGAGTTTGTGGATATCGCAGGTTTAGTTGCAGGTGCATCCAAAGGTGAAGGCCTCGGAAACCAATTCCTGGGTAACATCAGAATGACCGATGCCATTCTCCATGTAGTAAGATGTTTTGATGATTCAAATATCATTCACGTTTCTGGATCCATCGATCCGATTCGTGACATCGAAGTGATCAACACTGAACTTATGCTTGCTGATCTTGACGCCATTGAAAAGAAATTTACTAAACAAGAAAAACTCGCCAAAACATCTCAAGATAAAAACTTAAAAGCGGAATTTGAAGTGATCAAAAAAGCCAAAGAAGTTTTATCTGCCGGAAAACCCGCGAGAGTTCTTCAATTGACCGACGACGAAAAACCATTCTTAAAAGGCTTACAACTTTTGACTTCGAAACCTGTTCTCTACGTTTGCAATGTGAATGAAGAAGATTTTGCTAAAGGCGGAAACCAGTGGGTGGAAGAAGTAAAGAAATACGCTGCTAGCGAAGGCAACAAAGCCACATTGATTTCAGCCGCCATTGAAGCAGAGATTTCCACTCTATCAAAAGAAGAACAAACAGAGTTCTTGGCTTCCTTAGGGGTAACTGAAAAAGGTATGGATAGATTAATTCATGAATCTTACAAACTTTTAGAACTCGCAACTTACTTTACTGCTGGAAAAAAAGAAGTGAGAGCTTGGACCATCAAAAAAGGGATGAAGGCTCCACAAGCGGCAGGTGTGATTCATACGGATTTTGAAAAAGGATTTATTAGAGCAGAGACCTATCACTGCGAGGATCTATTCAAATTAAAAACTGAAGCCGCAATCAAAGAAGCGGGCCTATACCGCTCTGAAGGTAAGGAATACCTCGTAAAAGATGGCGACGTAATGCTCTTTAGATTCAACGTTTAATTATTTATTGGAATAAACTTCCGCAAGTGGCGGGTATGTTAAACTGGGAAGGTTTATATCTAAATCGGCTTTGCAGCGCTTTTAATCCCTGTAGATTTGTAGCTTTTGCGAGATCGGCTTCTGCTATTTTCTGAACGGCTTTTGGTTTATATTTGTAAATCCCAAACATTACACCAGCATACAGCAATCCCAATCCATGCAGCGTAGTAACCTGGAAATACGCAGTTTCAAGAGTTGGACCTGCCATGCCACTAGCACCTGCATAACCAAGCATTGCTCCTATTGCTAATGATAAATAGGAGAGGCGATTATTTGCCCTTTCACTCTTAATACGTCTTTCTCTTTCCATATTTGCAGCACCTTCTGCAAGTGCAGAACTTGCTGTTTCTAGAAATTGAGTTCCATTGATCCCGCCGGATGTTAACGTACTTGTCCCTACTGCATAATATGCATCAGCAACTAAACGCCTTAGACCAGACATTACTTTGAGTTCGTTATTGAAATCTGTTTTGAGAAGATTTGCTATAAATTTATTGAAAACTCCTGCTGGACCAACAAACGCAACTTTCAATCCTAAAGCCCACGCAATAGTGATTGGATCTACTCCAATGCTAAGCATACCTGCTCCCACAGCAACACTCCCTACAGTTGTAGTGATCGCAGAAATTCGAATATCTTTTTTGGTTGGCTTTACATATTGATTTTTGATGATCTCAGCAGCATCTACAAGAGTTCCTTTAGGATCCACTGCAATTCTTTTAAAGAGTTGTTTAGTTTCCCATAAAAGTTCTTTCAACTTTCCTTGTGAAGCAACTTCGGCATGTTCATGCAATCTTTTTTGAAACCAATCCGGAATACTGACTATAGTCATATTGTGACCGTTAGCATCCATTTGTCTTTTTAGAATTTTAGCATCTTCGATTGTTGATTCGAGAGTTAGAATAATCTCTACACTGCCTCTGTACTCTTGTTCAATTTTATAAATTTGCTCTTTAAAATCTTTACCAAAGGTAGCTCCATATCTTCCAATAAATCCTTCTACGGTAATTCTCTTACCAACTTGGTCACGAAATTTATATAAGAATGCTGTTGAATCTACCAAATACATATCTGGTAGTCTGTAATTTCGAGGCATTACTCCAGTTACAACTGTAGCTTCGGTATTTTGATTTTGAGGTATTGCTTCGCCAGTAAAATTCTGAGTTATCTTCGCAAATTCGGTGAGCTTCTCTAGGCTAGAAGAATCGGAACGCGTGCCATCCGCAGAGTATGCAGGGGTGACTTGCATCGGTGAAGTTTGCACCAACGCAAAAATTAAAATTTGTAATAATAAAAATTGCTTCTTCATAACTCTCTTCGAACTCATGTTCTTTTTCTACGGGTATAATCCTATAGCTACATAGAGCAATCGAAGGGCCGCGCTTATAGCAAAACTAGAAGGTCCCCTCACCTCCTCACCTAAAATTATTACAAGAGCCAGGACGTAATTTGTCTGAACAAGAATTAAAAAACCGTTTTATGACAAAAAAATTGAAAGACAAAAAACGACACACTGTTAAGTATTTTTTTCAAAACAATAAAATTCCATAGAGAGCGCAGTAGCAAAGACTAAAGCCATATCAGCTAATAACATCGCATTCCCAATCAATCTTGCCGTTCGCTTATTACCATCCTCAAATGGCTGAATGTAGCTAATAAGTAAAATACTTAAGAGAGATTTTTCAAAAGTATCAGCTGATTTGTTGATCATCTTTATGGTTAAACTGATACGATATTATATAAGCATATGAAATTACTTTGTTTTAAATCCTTGTCTTTTGTTTGGAGCGTAGTCTTATAAGCTGTGAGAATAAATCCAAATTTGCCGACGAAGTCCCTAAGTTTTCATAAGTTTTCTACACCCGTATTGACTCATGGATAAATGCCACTAAGAAGCTGTGGGTCAAGATCCCGTTAAACGGTTTCTTCTTTTGATCTCATCGACCTTATCAAAAAATTCTTTAAGCTTCTTATCCATTTCTTTCTTTAAATA
>JANMFM010000031.1:0-9928 GCA_031374125.1 Bdellovibrionales bacterium | reverse complement strand
CCTTATCTTCTGTGGGCGTAGGAGAATTGAAAGGTGTTGTCCCTAGTACGAGAGGACCGGGATGAACGAACCTCTGGTGTTCCAGTTGTCATGCCAATGGCATTGCTGGGTAGCTATGTTTGGACGGGATAACCGCTGAATGCATCTAAGCGGGAAGCCCACCTTAAGATAAGTTCTCCCTGAAGAGTTAATCTTCCTAAAGACTCCTTGTAGACTACGAGGTTGATAGGCGGAGGGTGTAAGTGCAGTAATGTATTTAGCTGATCCGTACTAATAGGTCGTGCGGCTTTTTTATTAATAATGTCTCAGCTTATTTGGAAATGCTATCGTCAGGTGAAAATCTAGGTGATAGCTAAAACCTTAAATGAATAGCTAATATAAAAATACTTAAACAAATCTGTTCAATTTTCAAAGCGCTCTTCCAAATAGAGATATTTGGTCGCACGCAACACTTTTGGCGTTGATAGCGATGAGGAAACACCTGATCCCATTCCGAACTCAGCAGTTAAGCTCATCAGCGGCGATGGTACTGTACCGGCAACGGTGTGGGAGAGTAGCACGATGCCAGTCTTATGGGACGAATTAGGTAAACCTAGTTCGTCCCATTTTTTTTGCCTTTTTTCTTAACTCCGTATCGCCAAAGCTTCGGGCCTTGATTTCATTTAAATCAAAAAATTCTTAGTAAAACTAAAAATTCACTCTGTATTACTTCTACTTTAATTCAATAGTATTGATGCGACGAACTACTTATGCTGCTGCTGTTTTTTAATTGGGGTAATTGGGTTATGAGAATTTTTATTATTTTGTTTCTTACATTTTATGGTTTTGCTGAGGTAAGAGCAAATACTTGTGTTGTGTTATTTGGTGATTTGAAAGAGTTAGCGGCCAAAGACTCTATGCAATTTGATCAGAGTATTTCAGCATATTTTCAAAACAAAAAAGTTATTTCTATTTTAGGTAGTTCTAGAATTAAAGAAGAAGATCCAATTTATAAATTAACTTACGACATTTCGTTTCAACTTGGAGAATTAGGCTATTCGATTTTGACAGGTGGTGGACCGGGTGTGATGGATGCTGCTAATAAAGCAGCTTTTAAATCGAAGACCCATTCGATTGGTATCGAATTGAATTCTCCTTGGGCGAGACATCCCACTACTTTTATCGATAGACTCTTTATTTTTGATGACTTGCAGATTAGGAAAAAGATTTTTCTTTCTGTAAGCAAAGCTTGGATTGTGATGCCCGGAGGCTTGGGATCTTTGGATGAAGTTTTCTCGATTATCGGGTCAGTCTACTCCGGACAAACTCCGAAAAAACCGTTGATCTTGGTGAATAGAAAATTTTGGACACCTCTTCTCGATGTTATTCATCAAACTCTTATTTCCGAATATAAAACGGCGAAAGCTACGGATTTGGATTTTGTGCATATCGTAGATAGCTACAGAGAAGTTCAAGATATACTTTCTCAGTAATCTTATATCATCATATTGCATTTTTAAATAAACCTTGAGTTGGTAAGGCTCCATCAATTAATCTTTCTCATCTAAATAAACGATGAGGTGATGAGATGATTGATCATACGGGATTGAATGTAAGTGACCCAAAAAAGAGTAAGCATTTTTATGATATGGCGCTCGCGCCACTTGGATATGCAGCGCTTTTTCAAGTGCCTATGGAACACACTGGTGGGAAAATTGTTTTTGGTTATGGGGTTCCACCTAAGCCGGATTTTTGGATGGTAGAAGGAATTCCTAATCATCCGAAGATTCATTTAGCGTTTCGTGCGGATACTCGTAAACAAGTAGATGAGTTTTATAGAGCGGCGTTGGCTGCTGGTGGAAAAGACAATGGGGCTCCGGGGCCGCGTCCGCATTATCATCCAGATTATTATGGTGCTTTTGTATTTGATCCTGACGGTCACAATATCGAAGCAGTTTGTCATGATCCTGCTTAAATTTTCTACTTAATCCTTTAGTTTATGAGGGAAAGTTCATACAAATGAATTTGCTCTTTGAGGTAATGTTCCGCAAAATGATATTACATTATCCAGGAGGATTTTTTTATGGTTCAGATGTTAGTGGTTTGGTTACTTTCTGCTGTTGTGCTTTTGATTACGGCTTATGTTGTTCCGGGATTTACTATTAAATCTTTTGGGAGTGCAATGTGGGCGAGCTTGATCGTTGGACTTTTGAACATGCTGATCCGTCCGATTCTTTTGTTTCTAACTTTTCCTATCAATATTTTAACTCTAGGACTATTTACCTTTGTAGTGAATGCCATTGTTCTAAGGTTGGCGGCTGGTCTTCTAAAAGGATTCGATATTGATGGATGGTTTTCTGCAATTATCGGTGCAGTCGTACTAGCTATTGTGAATTACCTCATATTTATGGCGTTCGGTCCGGCACCAGTAGTTAATCCTAATATCTAGATAAACTTACGATCCATTCGCAGTGGGTGGAGTGAGGGAATTGGTCGATGCCGATTATTTTATTGGGATTGTAGCCTAAGTCGTTCAATATTTTTAAATCATAAATTAAAGTTTCTGCGAAACATGAAACGTAGACGAATTTTTTTGGAAGTTTTTCTTTTTGTAACCTTGAGATTACTTCTAAAAATCCTTGCAAACCTGATCGTGGCGGATCAGCTAAGATTCCATCAACTCCAGAAAGTAAATCTTCTAATTTTTGAGAAGGTTTATGGATATTGATTTGTTCAACTTGCAATCTGCCTGATAAATTTAAATTTTTAGCGGTGGTTCTTAAGGATTCAACGGCGTTTTCGTCAAGTTCCGTTGCGATCACATTTGAAAAAACTGAGAGAAGGGGAAACGTTAAATTTCCAGAGCCGGAGCAAAGTTCTATCCATTTTTGATCATGAATTTGATTATGAGCAGTAGGATTTAAAACTTTGAAGAGTTCTGAAATGAGGGCTTTGTTGGTTTTAAAACCGGTTTGAGAAAAACTTCCTACATTCATTTTTAATTCAATTGGATTCAAATTTTTATCGTAGGTTTCAAACCAGGCGATTGATTCTGGATCAGTGAGTTTGAATTGACCTTCGACTTGGGAAAGTTTTTTTCTTTTTTGGCCGATTTCTACGACGTCACATATTTTTGTCAATTCTATAAGTGTGTTTTTTTCTTCTAATAATTTCTTGATATCTTCGTTTGCAAAGTCGAGCCAAATTCCTCTTTTTCCTGCTGGAGAAACTCTAATTCTTAGAGATCCTTTTTGAATTGGGAAATGGATTTTTCTCACTTCGGTGTAAAAATCAGAAGTGCCTTTACTCATAAGTGGGCATGATTCTATATCTAAAATATCACGAGAGTCTTTTTTGTAAAACCCTAGCTTTTGGTATTCTTGTTTACATTCCGAGGAGTTGGAAATGGCGCCGTGTGGAATTGTGGGGCGTTGAATTGTAAGATCCACTCTGTCTCTAAATTGTGCTTCTATGGGACGTCTAAATTCTATTTCTGGAACAACGGAGAAAGTTTTTTTCCATAGATCTATAAATTTATTTTTTTTGAAATCAATTTGTGCAGTTGGATCTAGGTGAGCAATTTGGCATCCTGAACATTGATCTATGTACTTACACTTTAGAAAATTATCTGAAAAAAACATATTGAAGTGTTTTAGCATCACTGGTTATCATTTAGCTATAACTTTTAAAGATATCTTTAGGAAAAATCTTTAGAGATGATCAGCAGAGATGATCAGCTAAGAAATATTATTCGAGAGGTCATTTGTGAAAATTAAAGCTATGAAAAATTACAGACCCACAACCTTAATGACTTCTGACCAATTTGATAAACTCTACAAACAATCACTTCAAAATAATGATCAGTTCTGGAAAGAAATCGCCAATCGAATCGATTGGATGGAACCTTTTAAAAAAACTTCGGAATGGAGTTATACTGGTGACGTCTCTATTCAGTGGTATTTGGGTGGAAAGCTAAATGTTTCTTACAATTGCATTGATAGGCACCTAGAAACAAAAACTAAGGATGGAAAATTAAAAAAACATCAAACAGCCATCATATGGGAACCAGATAGTCCTCAAGAAAAAGAGAGAATAATTTCATACCAAGAACTTCATGACGAAGTGGCAAGACTTTCAAATGCTCTAAAAGAATTGGGTGTGAAAAAAGGCGATCGAGTTACGATTTATATGCCTATGGTTCCTGAGGCAGCCTATGCAATGCTTGCCTGCACTCGCATTGGTGCGATTCACTCTGTGATTTTTGGCGGATTTTCGCCGGAATCTATTTCTGGAAGAATTAACGATTGTGACAGCGAAGTGGTTATCACTGCGGATGAAGGTCTACGCGCGGGTAAAAAAATTCCTTTGAAAACCAATGTGGATGAAGCCCTTAAAAAATGTCCTGGTGTTAAAAAAGTTGTTGTTCTGAAAAGAACCGGCGGAAACATTCAGTGGAATAATAAAAGAGATCTTTGGTACCACGATATAGTTTCAATTCAAAAACCAAAATGTGAACCAGAGAAAATGGATTCTGAAGATCCGATGTTTTTGCTTTATACTTCTGGCTCGACGGGAAAACCAAAAGGTGTACTTCATACAACGGCAGGCTACTTAGTTTATGCTTCGTTTTCTCATCAGATGGTTTTTGATTATCAAGTTGGTGATATCTACTGGTGTACAGCGGATGTGGGTTGGGTGACTGGGCACTCTTACATTGTTTACGGGCCACTCTCGAATGGTGCCACCACCTTAATGTTTGAAGGTGTTCCTAATTATCCAGATTTTTCTAGGCACTGGCAGATCATTGATAAATATAAAGTGAACACTTATTACACTGCACCGACAGCAATTCGGGCGATGATGGCTCAAGGTGAATCTTTTGTGCAAAAAACCTCTAGAAAATCTTTGAGACTTTTGGGATCAGTGGGCGAGCCCATTAATCCGGAAGCATGGCTCTGGTATTTTAAAACTGTGGGTGAAGAAAGATGTCCTATTGTGGATACTTGGTGGCAAACAGAAACTGGAGGAATTTTGATTTCTCCGCTTCCTGCGGCAACAGACTTGAAGCCAGGATCAGCTTCAAAACCTCTTTTTGGAATCGAACCAATTTTAGTCGACAATGAAGGAAAAGAAATTAAAGGTCCCGGTGAAGGAATTCTTTGCTTGAAAAGATCTTGGCCGGGGCAAATGAGAAGCCTCTGGGGAGATCACAAAAGATTTGTGGAAACCTATTTTTCTACTTTCAAGGGTCTCTATTTCACAGGAGACGCCTGTAAGCGTGACGAAGATGGATATTATTGGATATCCGGTCGCGTGGATGATGTGATCAATGTCTCTGGACATAGATTGGGTACTGCAGAAGTGGAAAGTGCTCTTGTGTCACACGAGAAAGTTTCTGAGGCAGCTGTGGTTGGTTATCCACATGAACTTAAAGGTCAAGGTATCTACGCCTACGTGACGCTCAATCAAGGGTTATCGATGACGCCAGAGCTTGAAAAAGAGTTGAGTCAGTGGGTAAGAAAACAAATAGGTCCAATTGCCACTCCTGATATGATCCAGTGGGCCCCGGGCCTTCCTAAAACTCGTTCAGGAAAAATTATGAGAAGGATTTTGAGAAAAATTGCTGCAAATGATTTAACGAATATGGGAGATATTTCAACTCTGGCAGATCCTGCCGTTGTAGAGCAATTGACTAATAATAGAAAAATTCAGAAGTAATCAGAGCTTGTTATTTAGATTGGCTAGTTAAAATTCGTCATTTAAAACTCGTAGACCATTTGAATATTGCAGCGAGCGTATTTTTTTTTGTATTCTTCGCTCATAGGAATTTCTTTGAAACCTAATTTTTTATAGAGATGAATCGCAGGGCCGAGTTTTTTGTGGCTACCAAGTTCTACATGTTTTGCGCCGACACTTTGAGCTTTATTTAGACAAGCTTCTAGAAGTTTCCTGCCGATTCCTAGACCTTGATATTTATCAGTCACAGCCATCTTCGCGAGCTCAAAGCCTTCATGCTTTTTAAAAAGAGCACACGTTCCTACGACTTCAGATCCTTTAAGAGCAAAATAAATATATCCGCCTTTATCGATAATGTCTTTTTTGGGTTCTTTGAAAATCTCTTCGTCAACAGGTTCGACTGTAAAATATTTTTCTAACCATTCGCGATTGAGTTTTTCAAAATGTTTTTTGAGTTCTTCGCTGTAAGGAATGATTTGTATTTCGTTCATAATAGTCCTTTACTCAGCGAATTGATCGGGCTTTATAGTATTCACCCATTTCTTATAGTTATTATAAATAACGTCTACGTCTGCAGGTTCTTGAACCGGACCTACGTGTACAGTCAGAATACCAGGCTTGGCAAAGGCTTGTCCTCTTGGCCACAATCCATAATTATTTTCGATAAATAAAAATAAAATTGGTGTATTTGTCTTTGTTGAAAACATGCTTATACCGCGCTTGAAAGGATGGATTTTTCCGTCCTTTGTTCTTGTTCCTTCGGGGAACATCACGAGCCAACAACGATTTAATTTTTCCAAAAGGGTAAGGCAAATCTTTACGGCCTCTCCGTTTCTACTTTTACGATCAACGGGGATAGCTCCAATGCAGTGCTTTGAAAAGTATGTCATCCAAAAATTGGCAAAGAAATAGTCTTTGGCGGCAGCAAAGTAAAGATTCAACCAATATCTGAAGGGAATTGCGGCCGCGATGCTGATGGCATCTAAATGGCTTCCGTGATTGGAGATGATAAGAAGTCTAGGATGGTTTTTATAAATAGAATGAAAATCACCCTTAACTCTCAAAAATAAATAAAATCTAAAGAAAATATATTTTAGAAAATTAGACCAAATGCTTCTAATGATAAGACTGAAAATATCAAAGTGACGTGTAATGAGCGGTAAGTGCCGTAAATAAATCGGCAACTGCGTCCATTGCTCATTTTCATAACTCCAGGTTTTCATTTTTTTCCTTAGAAATACTGAATCAAATAATAGTAAATTGGTGCAACAAAAATCAATCTATCCATTCGGTCTAAAAGTCCACCGCGACCTAAAATAAAAATTCCATAATCTTTTACGCCGAGGTCTCTGCGGATAACAGCAAGAATTAAATCTCCAGTGCTTCCTACCAAGGCCGCCGTTAAACCATAAATCCACCAATTTATTTGTATCGCTTCAGGAAGTAAAATTCTCAATCCATAGGCCGCACCAAGAGTCGCAGCAAAAGAAATGATTACACCCTCTAGAGTTCTGTTCGGCGTAATTTGGTCTACAATTTTTTTCTTTCCAAAGAGCCTGCTCACGGCAAGGGCTACGTTATCGCAAAGTTCGGTGAGAAGAATAATGTAGATCAGGAAAAATGCGCCTGAAGGGATTTTTACAATCCAAGCCGTATGCAAGAATGCCCAGCCGAAGAAGATCATGCAGAGTAAGCTTAGCGCAATGTATTGAAGCATGTTCTTGGCGTCGTTTAAGGCAATTGGAATCAAAGAAATTAAGCCTAAAAAAATCATTGGCATTACAGCATAAATCAAAGTGTAGTTCTTATAAATTGCAAATGCCATGGCGATAATTGAAAGATACGTTGTCCAAATGAAAACACTGCGGTGATACATGCCCGTCAGTTGGAAAAATTCTTTGGCGCAAAGTAAGCTAATAAAAGTAATACCAATCAGGGGCCAAGGATCACCTGCGGCCAACATTAAAAATAATACCGGAGCAAAAAACAACCAGCTTTGTAGCGAAGCCCATGCGGCTGAAAGATGCGTATTTTTTTTTCTTAAAGGAAAAAGAATAATTCCTATTGTTCCCAAAAAGACGAGTAAAATTATAGCCATTTTCTTAAATAGCGGATCTGACCATTGTGATTCCATAGAGTAGACTATATGCCTTTTGTATCGATATTGTAATCTTTTATTTTCTTATAGAGCCCAGACCTAGATATATTCAAAACTTCGGCAACCTTATCTATATCTTTTTCTTGAGAGAGGCATTTTTCGATTATTATTTTTTCATAGTCCTCTACCAATTTATTTAATCCTAAGGAATAGTTTGGAGTTCCTTCTGGTTGATTTGCGGAAATTGGACTTTGTCTTGATAAGAAGCTTGAAAAATCTTCTGCCCGAATAAAGGGTAAGGGAGAAGATAAGCATGCTTGCTCAATCACTCTTCTTAATTCTCGTATATTTCCGGGCCACGAATGCGTTTTTAATAGCGCAAGGGCATCTTCAGATAGAGTTTTATTGTAGCGGGGTTTTTGTTGTTCAAGCAAAAATTTTGCAAGCTCAGGAATATCTTCTTTTCTTTCACGAAGTGGTGGAAGCATGATTTTTTTGCCACTGATCCTCCACAATAAATCTTCTCTAAATTTTCCTTCTTTGGTCAATTTTTCTAAATTTTGATTTGTAGCTGCGATCACTCGAACATTGATTTGCGAAGAATCTTTAGATCCTACTCTACGAATTTCATTGGTTTCTAAAAATCTTAAAAGTTTAACTTGGCAGGCGAGGGTGAGTGCTTCGATTTCATCTAAAAAAAGATCTCCATTATTTGCGGCCTCGGCCAAGCCCATTTTATTTTGGTCAGCTCCGGTAAAGGAGCCCTTCACATGACCAAAGAGTTCGGATTCAAATAATGTTTCTGAAATGGCTGCAATGTTTACGGCGACAAAAGGGCGTCCTGAATCTTGATCGGCAATCATTTGAACTGTAATCTCTTTTCCGGTGCCTGATTCTCCTTCAATAAGAATCGGACCGGGCTCCCCACGAAGATGCGCCACTTGCTTTTTTAAGTTTTGGGCAGAGGCACTTGTTCCTAGCCAATATTTTTTCTTTGTTTGTCTAAAAGCCACTTGATGAAGGAGATGTAGAGCTTCGATTTTATCGAGTACGGCTTTGATTTCTTCTTTGCTAAAAGGTTTTGCCAGAAATCTTGTTGCTCCGACTTTCAAACATTGTTCCATAAGCTTGCGATTAAGATCTCCAGAAATTGCGATAATTTCTAGATGCGGATGCTTTTGAGAAAGACTCTTAATAACATCTAGACCTTCTGGGGCGCGTCCATGACCAGTTAAGTGCATATCGACGAACGCCGCTTGGAAGTTCTCTTGTGGTATATGTTCAATAGTCTGGCAGGTGGTGAGATTCCAGGTGTCTGGCAAAATCATTTGAAGTGAATCTGAGATCAAAGGATCATCATCCACCAATAAAACCTTCCATGTTTTACTCATAAGGGCTCCAGTTTTGTTATTTTCAAAATATTGTATTGAAAAAGACCCAGAACACCAAGAAAATAAAGTAAATTAGGCGTGGCAAAGATTGGCCACCATACGGAAGACAGCGGAGTTCTTAATGGCCCAAACTAAAATTTTATTACTAGAAAATGTTCATCCTGTCGCAACAGACAAGCTCAAGGATGCTGGCTTTCATGTGGTCAACGAAAGCGCTTCACTCTCAGAAGTAGATTTGCTCAAAGTGATTCAGAATTTTGATGTGCTTGGGATTAGATCAAAGACAAATTTATCTTCGAATTTCTTTGATAAGGCTCAACATTTGCTAACAGTCGGGGCTTTTTGTATAGGAACCAATCAAATAGATCTTGTTAAATCCAATAAAGTGGGCATTCCGGTTTTTAATGCACCTTATAGCAACACTAGAAGCGTTGCGGAGATGGTTATTGGGCAGATGATTTCTTTGGCAAGAAATCTTGGTGATCGCAATATGCAGGCACATCAAGGCAAATGGAATAAGAGTGCGAATGGTTGCTTTGAGGTTCGTGGAAAAGTTTTGGGTATTGTGGGATATGGACACATCGGCAGTCAGTTGAGTGTTCTGGCAGAGTCTCTGGGACTTCATGTGATTTATTATGATGTTGTTAAAAAGCTTCCGCTTGGTAATTCTAGAGCTTCAGATAGCTTACAAGAATTATTAAAATACTCTGATTTTGTTTCATTG
>JANMFM010000008.1:0-15681 GCA_031374125.1 Bdellovibrionales bacterium | reverse complement strand
AAATGGCAAAACTTAGCCTCGAAGAATCCGCAAATTTATGCTCTTGGAGTAAAAGAACTTTGGGAAACAACAAAAGTTCCAAAAGGCGTGATCCATACATTAGGGTACCCGCTTCCTAAGAGTGCCTTTGGTGGAAGCTGGATGTACCCAATGGGCGAGAACTTAGTTTCATTCGGACTTGTGGTAGGACTTGATTACAAAGAACACAATCTCGATGTTCATAATTTGCTGCAAAAAATGAAAGAGCATCCTCTATTTAAAAAATATTTAGATGGCGGAAAAATTGTTGAATGGGGTGCAAAAACAATTCCCGAAGGTGGATTCTATGCGCTTCCCTCCAAACTCCATGGTGATGGACTATTGCTTGCTGGTGATTGCGTGGGTATGGTGAACGTTCCCGCTCTTAAGGGAATTCACTATGCAATGAAATCGGGAATCATTGCCGCTCGTACAATTTTTGAAGCGATCAAGAAAAGTGATTATTCAAAAACCACGCTGGCTTCTTATGACGAAGAAATTAAAAAAAGTTACATTTGGAAAGATCTTAATGAAACTAGAAATATGAGGCTGGCTTTTAAATCTGGTTTTTATACGGGTGGCATGAAGGCTGGACTTATGACTCTCACAAAAGGTTTCTTTCCTGGTGGATACATTCACTCTGAAGAGGATGCACAAGATCCAAAAGATGTTGTAGCAACAAGTACATACAAACCAAAACTTAGCAAAGTAGATGCCGTATTCTTAGCTGGTAATAAAACTCGCGACGATATTCCAATACATTTAAAAATCGACAAAGACATTCCAAAAGCTGTTGCGGAGATGTACTCACATCTTTGCCCTGCTGGAGTTTACGAAGTTTCTGGCGACCAGCTCGTGATCAATGCTCCAAACTGCATCGACTGCAAAGCAACCGATGTGATTGGCCCAAGATGGACACCTCGCGAAGGCGGCTCCGGTCCATCCTACAGAAAGATGTAATCTAATTTTCATAAACATAACAAAAAGTAATTAAATTAATTACATTTTTGTAATTTTCTAGGTATCTCTATTGGAGTTTATTGTACTATACTCTAATGAAATTCTATCTTGTTTTTTTCATAATCTATACTACTTGCTTGCTCACAGGCTGCCGCAATAGCACTCAGAAACAAGGCGTAGCTGAAACAGAATCCACTAAAACATCCGGAGGCGGCGCAGACACAGGTGGATCTAATTCAATTGATGGAAAAGCGATTGAAAGTTACATCGTTGACCTAGAAAATGATGCGCGCACAAGCGATGCTTACAAAAATTATGTTTCTGCCACTTTAATTAAAATAGACAAAATTCTACCTAGTTTTTCAGATGAGCTTCGCCAGATACTTTCAGATAAATCTCAAAACAAACGTAGAACGTGGTACATACTCCCCGGCCAACTCCAACAGCTGGACAATCACACTATAGCCATTCCCTCCGATGTTAGAACTGAGCAAACAGCACTTCACACCAAAACATCTATATATATAAGCGAGCAAAGTTATTCAAAGATTCCTACAGATGAAATAAAAGCCAAACATATTGTACACGAAGCCATCATGGCAATTATAGTCGATACAAAAAAAATGGATAAAGAAGCTTTTGTGTCCCATGAAGAGTATGAAAACATCAGATTTATAACCGATTTTTTATTCTCTAAATCACTTGAAACAATTAAATCCGATGAATTCGCAACTTTACTTTTATTAAAAAAAGTATATGGACTTAGAAATATTTATTTTCCAAAGCCAATTGACCAGAAACTCAATTTTAGAAGCGCATCGCAGCTTTATAAATTTTTAAATCAAAGAGCAGTATTAGATAGCCACATTTCTTATATTCTACCTTACTTTACTTTTTCAGATGAATTTTGCTCTTATCAATTTAATCCAAATAAAAAGCAAATGAACATTAATTTCGGATATGAATCCATAACTTTTCAATTTGACAAAATTATTGAATATACAAAAAATCATAGCTCTTTAGAAATAGTGGTCATTGATTTTGATGATTCTCGAAGAGATTTGGCGACAGCGCTTCATATTAAGTTCGAAGGTGATACAATAAATTACTTTAAGTTCAGTAGGAAAAAACTTATTAATGATTCTTCTTCTTTTAAAAAAAATTGGAATATTTTTTTTGATACCAAATTTAATTCGGCATTAAGCTGCCATTCCATTCGCGTAACACCAAACGGAACAGAGTTGGTGAACTGATGAGCATTCTACAGTACGACAACTACAGAGAAGCCATCAGAGATCTCATTAAAGCCAGACCAAAAAAAGGCAGAGGCGAAATTGCCAATATATCTAATTATCTTGGCGTCGCCCCAACTCTTGTAAGCCAAATTCTTTCTGGAAATCGCGAGCTTTCACTTGAACAAGCCATCCAAATCGCAGAGTACTTTCAACTTTCAGACGTCGAACGCGATCTCTTTATAACGCAAGTTTTAAAAGAAAGATCTGGAACCCCAACTCTTCAAAAATACTGGTTCGAAAAATTAACCAAGCTCAAAGAAGAATCTCAAACAGTAAAAGTTAAATTCAAGGCTCAGAAAGAATTAAGCGACGAAGCTAAGAGCATCTTCTATTCTTCTTACCTTTATTCTGCAATTAGAATTTATTGTTCATTGAAAGAGGGAAAAAATCTCCAAGAGATTTGTAAGAAGTTTGATTTAGCACGAGAAAGGGCTTTAGAAATCATCGCCTTTCTGTCAAAACACAAGTTGTTAATTGAAAGCAGGGGCATATATTCCCTAGGATTACAAAACGTCCACGTATCAAAAGGATCTCCATATGTATCTATGCATCATAGAAATTGGAGATCGAAGGGCGTCGAATACATAGAGGACGCAAACAAAACTGATTTGTTCTTTACTTGTCCCTGCTCACTTGATGAAGAAGCATATGCCAAACTTAAAGAGTCTGTGCTCAACCTAATAGAAGAAACTGGCAATAGAGTTAGAGCTTCTGATCCTGAAAAATTCGTTTGTCTAAATATAGATCTATTCCAAATAGACAATTAATTTATGATTTCTATATTCTTTTTTTGTTAATTTATTAAAGATAATCTCACAGAATAGGAATTGTTAGAAAGATTAAATCATATACTCTTTACTAGTATTTACAATTAATAGGGGGAACTTATGATTATACGACTATCTATAGCTCTAGCTGGGCTTTTTCTACTAACAAATACTGCATATGCAAATATCTGCGATAGAAATCCAGAAATTATAAAAGCAGTTCAAAATGAATTCGGAAAAGAAAATATTTATCACAAATCATGCGAAGAAATCGTTAAAGATGATCTAAAGAAAGTAAAAGAGTTGTATATTTATAATGGATCTGCCTTTTCAGCAAACGATCTCGAGGGAATGACTAATCTAGAAAAGCTGAGTATCGGCCCTACGAGTATGGCTCATGAGGGACTCTATCAATACGTACCTCAACTATTAAAATTAAGTTTACACAACGGAGAAGCGAAAACTTTACCCAAGGGTATTCTTAAAGGATTAACTAATCTTGAAGAATTATACTTACAAGATGGAGAGCTTACGAGCTTAGATGAAGATGTTTTCTCTGATTTATCTAAATTAAAAGTTTTGAATTTCCGAAATAATAAACTCACAGAGTTACCACCAAATATTTTCAAAGGATTAAGAAACTTAGAGCTTTTAGATTTTGCGTTTCAAAGAGAGTATATGTTTACTCAAACTTTACCAAAAGAAATGTTTTCTGATCTAGTTTCACTTAAATCACTAGATATGAATAATATTATTTATCTGAAATTTGAAGCAGGCTTATTCTCTAACTTAATCAATCTAAAAGAATTAAGACTGTTTAGCATTGTAATCTCCCAAAAAGATATCGACCGCATTAAAAAAGAAGCTCCTCAAGCAAACATCGACTATTTTATGTATGATCATTATGATTCCTTTAAAAAAGAATTTCAAAGCTCTGTTGGAACTGGAATTAATGTACCGACAACGAATAGTTTTTATTCTGGAGTGTGCTACAACAAGGGCTCTCCTGGCGAAGCATACATCGGAGGATTATATCTAGATCGTGATCCTAACCAGTATGCAGTTGTTATGTTGCAGCAACCCAGCGAAGATTACCCTCTAGCATACGCTGATGAAATTTCTAACGATCAAGATCCAAAGCTGAAGTGGCTTATAGTCAATAACGCTAGATGGGACAGGTATTTTTATTCGATCTCAGAATTTAAACCTACAGAGACGAATTTGATGAGCAATGCTGGTGAGTATATGTACACAATCAAAAAAAACCAAGACCAACTACTGGTAGAGTTCATATCATTAGAAACTGACGAAGGAGATCCTTTATCTGTTCAGGTAGATGCTTATTGTAAGCTAAAGAAAGCTTTTTAAGCGCACTTCTTTAAACCTTAATATTTAAAAATGTAATAAAAAGGTGCATCGCACCTTTTTGTGTCGAACGTGCGTTAGCAAGCTAAGCAACTTTGAATTTTAAATTGGGCTTAATAATACTTAAAAGCATAATGAGTTTATCAATAGTGAACCTTTGATATTTGTAATGTACAATCTCGCTGACTCTCGCCTCACCCACTCCAAGCTTCACTGCTAATTCTCTTTGGTTTAATTCATGTTCATTACAGTATCTTACAAACTCTTCACATAATTTATATTTAATTCTATCCACTGGAGATGCCTTGGGTGATAAAATTTGATAAACATCCTCTTCTTTAAAATTTTTCTCTATCTTTTTCCACTCTTCTTCTGTCGGCCATCCCTTTGGGGGAACTTTTGAAATCTTCACTTTTTTTTTCACAACGTTCTCCTATAGGCATTTCTTACGCCTAAGTACAATTTATCCTCGGGAATAACAATAATAAGACGATATATTTTATCATTGTACTCCATATCTAGGTCATAATATTCAAAAGTTCCTTTTTCGATCATCTTAACAGGAAGAATTTTCGATATCTCTTTAAGCAAGGACAAAACCAAATCATCATTAATGGACTTTGAGTGCTTCACTTCATAATGAGTATCGATCCATATCTCTTCAAATACCCATGTGTTAAAGATTACCTGTTGTTTGTATATTCGGAACAACTTATACCACCTTAGCACAACTTTCCAAATTTGGAAATATGATTATATTGATTTATTAATATTTAAAAATGTAATCTTTGATTTTATTGAAAGGCTCTTGGGTTAAGCTCAGAGCCTTTTTTATGTGGATTGTTTTGATTTTTTCACTCATATCTAGATCTGCGATGGTTCGAGCAACTCTTAAAAGAGCTTGATATCTTCGATGTGAGTTTCCTAGTGATGGAAGCAAAAATTCCTTATCAAATTCATCGACGTCTTTTTCAATCTCTGAAATTTCTTGATGATGGTTTGAGACCATTTGTTTTCTAGTGAAAATTCTGAAATCAATTGCATTAGAAATCCTAGCCAAGCTGTCTTTAGCTAGAACCTCCTTCTTCCCTGTCCATTCGTGGCTCAACGCTAGAATTGAAAACCTATCCATCATTGGTCCAGAGAGCTTTTGAAGTCTGGAATGACAAAATCTTACTCGTCCTTTGCATTCGAAATTTTTCTCTGGAACCAGATGACCACAAGGACAGAGATTAGTTGTGGCCATCAAAAGAAACTGTGCCGGAAAAATGCTCACATTGCCAGTTCTAGAAATTGTGATCTTCCCGCTTTCCATAGGTTCTCTTAAAGCCTCTTGAACATGGCTATCAAACTCTAAGAACTCATCCATAATCAAAGTTCCGCCGTGAGCTCTGGTGATTTCACCAGGTCTAGGAGTTGGACCCCCACCGATCATCGCTAGGGCAGTCGATGTATGATGTGGCGAAACCACCGGACGCCACTCGATGGGGATCCCAAAATATCTAGAAATTTTTTGATAAGATTTAAGTTCATTGGGAGATGGGTCTTTCAACAAAGTACTTGCGATCATCGCAACCGTTGTCTTTCCCGTCCCAGGAGGTCCTGCAAAAATCACGGGATGCTCACCGGCTGCTACGATCTCGATCACTTCACTTTGTTCTTTTGTGATTTTAAAATCAACAATGTGAGGCCTCTTGATAGAAATATGATCATCACTTTTCGACCAAAAAACTGGATTCGAAATATCTCTCAAAGAACTTAAAGAATAAATATCAAAGCCTTGAGATGACTCAATTTTTCCAGTATATAATTTTTCCGAAGGATCTTCCAAATCATTAAAATCATCCGGCACCAACACATCACCTTTTAAAGTGAGTTCACCATACAGAGAAACATTTTCCTCATCGGGCTTTGGAGCCTGTCCAATTTCCCAAAGAATTCCAGCCGCTACCGCAAGGTCTATTCCCCGAGAACTTTTCTTTAAATAATTGGGTTTAAGTTGAACAATAATTTGTTTGGATTTTGGGAGATCAAATCCGCAATGCTTTAAGGCCGATTGAATCCTCAATACACTTTCCTTGATGGTTGCATCGGGCAACCCCAAAAACTGAATCCTCGGGATTCCAGGCGTTAAGCTGACTTCCACTTCTACTGGCCGAAGCCCCATCTTATCTCTAATGAACGATTGAATTTTCATAAAAGACAATAGATGCAAAGTTAAAGCACTGCTTAAACTTAATTAGATAAGTCTTTAAATAAATTGTCCGACGGATTTCGAAATAAATTCGGATTTAAGACAACTTATCTCGCATGAATAAATTTGCTAGATATCTTTGATTGTAGAAAGTGGATGGTGGTCTTCAACAGTTTGGGCGAGCTTATTGCTGGTCACTGTTGTGTAGATCTGGGTGGTCTGAAGACTTGAGTGACCTAATAGCATTTGGATGGATCTTAGATCTGCACCGGATTCTAGCAATGCCGTTGCACAACCATGTCGGAATTGGTGAGGGCTTACCGCTTGCTTGAGACCCGCTTTCTTTGACCAACTTGATAACCATCTCCAGATGTCGACTCTACTTGGGCGATTTCCACGGTCGTTGATGAAAATACTTTGAGTATTGTCTTTTAAAATTTTAGGTCTAATTTGTTCAAGGTAAATCTTAAGTTCTGACTTTAAGTGGTCGGTTAAAGGCACCGCTCGCTGCTTATTGCCTTTCCCTGTGATGATCAAATAACTTTCTGTTTCGTTGAAGTCTTTAAGGTCTAGCCCAATCAATTCAGAAACTCTACAGCCCGATCCAAAAAGCATTAAAAGCGTCATTTGGTTTCTTGCGGATCTGAAAGGATCTTCGGCTTTGCAAGATTCAAATAAGCTATCGAACTCTCCCTTAGTTAAAACATCGGGAAGCTTGTTCTTCACTTTTGGAAGCTTAAGCTCTCGAAGCTCTGGACTCTTCATACCGCGATCTTCACAGAACTTAAAATATGTTCTTAAACTTGAGATCACACGAGCTTGAGATCTTTCACTTAAGCCCTGCTCTTTCATAAAATGATAGAATGCCTGGATATTCGAAGATGTCTTTTTAAATGCTACGTAGAGTTCGAGATCACGACGATAAGCCATGACCGTGTTCAGAGAACGACCTCTTACATTTTGCAATTCATCAAAGAATTCAACCCACATTGGTAAAGACATGCGACTATTAAATGATTATAAAAGAATAAGCGCAAGCAAAATACCATTATAAAAAGCGCATAAAAAAAGAGTTAAAGTGATACTTTAACTCTTTTTTGAAAGCTATTGCTTTGAAGGAAATTACATTACGTTCATAGATCCGCAACCCGTGAGTACAACCACACCACTCATTCTGCGTGCACCATCGGGTTCTTGCTGGTTCGTTAAGAAGCCCTCAACATAAACATCGATACCATTCTGAGTTCTCATCGTAAAACCTTGGCCCATCGTAGGAAAGAAATCTCCATTGTAGTAAACTCCTGGAGCAATCGTTTGTAGGTTATAAGTTTGTCCTGCGAATAATCCTGGGCAGGTATTTGACTTCACAAATAAAATTCCTGTAGCACCGGCTTGTCCACCGTTGACACCACTGATGGTGAATCGAATGTCTATATCATAACCTGATCCAACAGCATTGGCCAAAACACCGCCGCCCACTCCTGGACCGTATCCATATTGTCCGTTGGGATTCGGGTTCGTATTATTTTTTTTATCTTTACTGCAAGCATTCATATTGAGTGCTACAAAAGCCAGCACCAGAAACCCTAGTACCGTAAAGATTTTTTTGATTAAATTTTCCTTCATAACTTACCTCTACCAATCCAATTTTCTAAAAGTTTTATAACCCTTGATTTAAAGCTTCATCGATATCTAGGTTCGTAATTGTAAAGAGCTGTTGGTATCCTGGACCGTTATAGCCATCTGGATCTGATCCATGGCCAGGAAGATCAACGGCATCTGGTTTTACATTTTTTCCACTCATATACGCTCTACAGTCGTATGGACCTGCAGAGATATTCCAACACTTTGATGGAGACTGAACATTACATTGAGCAGGCATCCATGGCGGTGGGTTTGAACATACACCGAAGTCAAAATTTCTAAAGTAAACTCTACCTTTATATTTAGTTTCTAAGTCATTCACATTAATGGCTTCTACAGAAACGATGATCGCGCCGAGATTATCTTGGAAGAAAAGTTTTAACTTCTCTGTTCCGCCAGTGTTGTAGAACTTGTTGTACCTAGTGTCTTGAATCGAAGTTCCAGAATTAAAGTTTCCAGAAACTGTTCTAGTTCCACCATTGTATGATTCTTCGTAAGTGATTTTGAAAGTACCACCGTATTGTTTAGCTGCGCCTGTGTTCGCAACGTTGAATACATCAAGAGTGATTCTTAAGTTCTTTGGATTATTGATTCTTCTACCAGCGTAAGTTTCGAGTAATGATAAAGAGAAACTATCCACTGGTGCTGTACCGCCGTCGTATACAACATTGCCTGCATCGTCTACGCCTTGGGTATCATCAGGGATATTGTCGGCAGCTTTCTTAGTTTCTTTTTTAGAACAACCAGCAGTTGCTGATAAAGCTAAGGCCATGACAAGCGTGCTTTTCAATAGGTTGTGTAAGAATGTGTTTTTCATAAATACTCCTAACTCATAGACTACTAATGCGAGTGGCATGCCGACTTTATGTACATCGCTTAAGTGTATGAAATTATTAAACTATGATTTAAAAGTGTAGAGGATTGAGACACTGCTTTTTAGACAGAAAAAGACTTTTTTTGTCTCAACTTGATCGTGATTTAAAAATGTACTTTAGAATTCAATGACTTAAGAGTTTGTAGAAGGTCAGTAACGGCTGACCAGTTATTTTACAGGACCAGCTAACTAGCTGCTTTTTCTGATGTTTCTGACTTGATCTCTGCATAGACCTGCTTGAAATGAGAAAAAATCTGCATTCGGGCCTTTGGATCTGTTTGTTTTCTAAGCTCCTCAAGAGTCTTCTCAAGTTCCTGCGTGAGTTGCTTTAACTTTTTAATATTCATGCTCACTCCCTTCATCCTTGAAGGATTAACTTCAGATATTATGACATATCCAAATAAAAAGTGGGTTACAAAAAAGTCTAGAATTGACCATTTTGCCAGATGCCGTTATTTCTATTGTTCTCTCAAACTCTATGAAATGCGAGCGTGGTGGAATTGGTAGACACGTACGTTTGAGGGGCGTATGTCGAAAGACGTGGGAGTTCGAGTCTCCCCGCTCGCACCATTTCCAACAGTACTCAAACTTTCAGCATCAATTTCTTGAGAAACCAACTCAACAGTTTGTGATCTTACGGTTCTACGGTTCTTACTCTCTCTTTTGAGAGTTTCAGATCTTGAAGCTTTTGATTCATCTGAGCGATCTGACGGTAGAACAAGTCTGCAGAGACATCTACCGGTAATTCTGAAATTCTTTGCACCAGGTTATCAATTCTTTTGCCTGTAGCTTGAATTTCAAGATCCAGTTGCTTTTGCTTTTGCTTAATCTCAGGTAGGTCATGCGTGGCTTTTTCTTTGTAGATATTTATCCACTTGGTAAGAAGTCCATCGTCAGCAAGAAGAGATTTTAGTGACTTTAAAACTATTTCTTCAAGCCTTAACGCTCTCACGTTTTTAATCTGACACTTTGGAGCCATTTCCTTTGCCAACGGATTTTTAAGTTGAGCATGGCCATAGTAAAAATACTTTCCTTTTCTACCGTTACCACTCTTTCCTCCCATAGATTTACCGCACTCTCCGCAATTGATGAGCTCTGTCAGTGGGAATGGGTGGACTTTCCTCTCACTAGGCTTGTACTTATTCTTGTTCTTTCTTAGACGCTCTTGAACCTTGTTAAAAGTCAATTCATCAATGATTGGCTTCCATACGGCTGCGACTTCTGTGATGCTTCCTGATTTTTCTTTAACCAATCTTTTTCCAATGTAGGACCTATTTGAAAGAAGTGATTGAAGTGTTCCTACGGTAAAGACTCCACCTTGTTTCTCAACACCATGCTTGTTGGTGTACTTCTTATTGTAAATTCCTTATTTGATTAACTGGATCTGAGTTTTTCTGACGGAGCCAATCTCAAGGGAAGTTTCAAATATTTTTCTAACCGTTTGAGCTTCCTTTTCATTAATGATCAATTCGCCTTTGTTTTTGGGATTTCTATCATAGCCCAAAGGTAAAGTTCCTCCGTTCCACAGACCTCTTTTACTTCTTGAAAGCCAGTTTGCGGAAATTCTCTCTGCCGTTTGCTTACGTTCATATTGTGCATAATTAATGAGATTAAATACCATCATTTCACCAGAGGCCGTGGTCGTATCAAAACTTTCTCTTAAAGTGATAAAGGAACATTCATGCTTTTTAAATAAATCCCAGATCTCACAGAAATCTCTAATACTGCGACTAAGTCGTGATAGTTCTGTCGCCAAAATCAAATTCACTTTGCCTGTTTGAACATCTAAAAGTAGACGCTTAAACTCAGGTCTATTCATGTCTTTAGCAGACTTTCCTTCATCACAATAGATTTGAACTAGAGTACCCCAAGTATTATTTTGTAACTTATTTTGGTATTCGATGTATTCAATCAAGCGATTCTTTTGTGAAACCAAGGAGCCATCCTGGATTCTTGCTTGCTCTTCTGTGGATACTCTAATGTAGATTCCAACTCTTCTCATGCAGCCTCCTTGATATCCATGGATTGAACTGATCCAACAATTGGCTTAGCATTATCAATTTCAAAATTTAATTCAAGTAGCCACTTCATGACGCGGTAAACGCGTTCATTATATTCGTTCTCGTTTATTTTTATTAAATCAATTTCTAAGTTTTTATTTTCTAAATCCAAATCAATACTGTTTATATTGATTCTCACACTTTATTTCCCATAACAAACCTCCTAGGCTCTAATTATTTTTCTTTCCTCCTTTTTCCATCCCCAGCCGGCTCACACCTCGTCCGTGACCCCTTCCTCCTGTATCGTCGGGAGGGAGGGGTCACGGACAAAAGAGGTGTAACAGGCTGGTCTTTTGTTTTTAAAAATCTTAAAGTTAAAATAAATACTTACAAGTTATTTTAAACTTCCAATTTTTAATCATTAAAAATTGCAATCTTTTTGCATTCAATTCGTTCCGCTTCACGAACTTTCGATCATGAGTCGAAGCTTGAAACATAAGTATAGTTTTGATTCTAAAATTGTCTAGATGCTTTCTAGAAAGAGGAATAGATTGCAATTAGGAGTAGCGTTGTCTGCAACATCGATAGATGAAGCGAAAAACACCGGCAAATTCATTTAGCCAGTGCTTTTACGTCTTAATTTGGATTAGTTTCTAGTGGTTGATGATGAGTTAGGGTCCTGAATGATGTACGAACAAATTCCGCATTTGAATAATTGGCAAGACCCCAGCGCGACATAAACCGATACCGAGAGCATCCGATTTGTAAAAACAGAGACCGCGACAGTCACGAAAAAACATCAAAAATTTTCAAATAAACTCCTATTTATTATTAAGTAGCGATGCCAGCCATTATGGTTGCCACATATATCCGTACGAAACGCCAGAACCAAACCAGAATTTATAATAGTTCTTTAAAATAATATATCCGTCATTATTCATGCGAAATTCCGTTTTGGCAGTTTGCCCATAATATTTGTTATCAATTGGGTAACCACAATATGGTTCTAGACTAACCACCTCATTAAATACAGTAAAAGTCTTTCCCTTTAGCTCTCTATAGCTATTCAATAATACATTTGCAGGTACCTCCTTACAGTAATCTGTATATTGATCTCTAAGCTCAGGGTACTTCAAATTAAATGCATCTTTTATGGATACGTTTTCCGAAGAAAGGAGCTTGTCATAAGGTATTATCAAATGAGACATACGCCCCATTTTTATAGAATAAGCAGGTTTTTCGGGGATCGCAGGCTTGCCAGGAAATAGTGGACCACTAGGTGGCACAGCCGGTACTGCTGGGGTAGCTGGAATTTCTTTGATTAAATTAATATCAATAATAGCTATTCCATAACTAGAATAAGCATTTTCCCTGGTTGAAGATTCGTAAAACATACCAGATGCCAGAATTTTTTTATTTTTCCAAGACACAAGATCTGCTGCTTGCATATCATGGGATTGATTATACGCTTTTTCTAAAATCTGATAGGGAGTTAAACCTGGATTTTCTCCAAAAATATCTCGAGCAAATCCCAATGGTGATAAAAGCATACTTAGAATTAAGACACTAAACATTCTCATACAATTCTCCTGTTAAATTATAATTTAAACTCAAAACCTTTATAAATAAAATTCTCCGGGGTGCCACCAAACGTAAGTGGTGCTTGGAATTTTAAAACTCCAACTGTGAGATCACCTCTTTTATCTAGATAATGAAAATATCTTATTTCAATTTGGATTTCCCAACCCATACCATCAATTTTGTCTTTAAACTCTTTGGTAGAAATTCTTCCAATATAAATAGAACCCTTACTAATATGAATTTCACTGTATCGATTAGAAATTTCCTCTTGTACTTTAAGTAGAGCATTTCCAAATTCAGGATGAACTAGAAGTATCTGCGGGAGTGTGTGGTTCTTTCCAAGATTGTTTTCAAAAAAATCTTCTGAAAAAACAGCAGCGCACTTGTAACTCATATTAGAATTAATATGATGCGGCATACCCGAGGCCATGCTGACCTGACTAATAAGAAACGTTAAAATTGAGTAAATAGTTTTTTTCATAACCCTCCTAATTATCTGCATACATTACTATCCAACGTAACATTGCATGATGTTTCATTTATTTCGCTGTTACAAAATCTTCGACAGTTAACCATATTTGATTGATATAAATCTTCAGTCTTGCGAGCTAAACGTTGAGAGCTGAAATAGAAATCTCGGCTTTTAGTTGTATTGCATTGATCTCTAAGCAGGTTATGAAATGTCATAAGGCGAATTTTCAGATTCAGTTCTGCTTCACATTTCTGAACGTTTAAATACTCATGAATATCTTTAGCCATTTTTTGAGAGAAATAAAAGTTAGCATCTTCTCTAGACTCCCACCAGTACAATTCATGGATAATATATTTATATTTTTCTTCGGTAGAAAGTGAATCCCAACCATTTGGGCCGCAATAAAGAGAAATCTGATTTTGAGAAGGAATAGCGCAAGCTATAGGATTTTGTGCAAAAGAACAGTCCTTGATTTCTTTCTCAAAGATATGTAGCTCAAGCCCTGGATTTAATTCCGGTATCATCACTTTACGCAAACTATTCCACTTAGGATAGCTTTCAGCCAATTGTTTATTTTCAGCAAAGGCACCATCGATCTCGTAAAAAAACTTCGTAAAATCAGCTTTACAAGGATGACCTCCACCACCACTGTCATTTCCTGCAAAAGAAAGATCAGCAGTGAAGACACACATGATTAATAAAATAATTCTTTTCATAAATTCCTTTTACTTATTTAATACTTTGGTTACTGGATACAATTGAACTGTTAAATGGAAAACAGCATCTCCCTGACCATCTTCCATAAAATTGCAGATTTCACGTCTAAATTTGGTAATTCTCTCACTTACGGCAGCAATTTTTTTAGAATTGCCAGCAATAGTAATGGCTGTAATGTCTTTCAATTCTGGTGGTGTCATATCTACAGATTGTAAGGCTTTTTGAATGAGCTGCCTTTGATATTCTTTGTGTGCTGATGAACTAGCTCCCACAAAGTTATTGTAGTGTGATTTTGCTTTGATGAGTTTAGATTTTTTTTCAACAAGCATCCCTGCTCGCTTTAATCTTTCGATGGCAATCTGTGCTTCAGATACCGTGATACTGAGCTGAGAAGCTATCCACTTCACATCACTTTTAAAGTTTTTAAGAAGTGTAAGATCCAGTATTGCGAAATGATACCAATCAGAAATAATTGAAAATACATCCGCTTCTACGAATGTATATAGATTATTGAGTCTGAGCTGGGAATCTTGAGGATAATGACCAAGGATTTTATCGATCTTGGCCATAAATTTTTCCGAAACACGTCTTTTCCCACACAAAATCTGAGAAAGAGCTGAGGAATCCAGCTTTAAGAGTTTCGCGAATGCTCTAATGGAGTATCTAGAATTTACCCGACAACGCCTAGAAAATTCGTCTTGCAAACGAATTCGAAATTCTAATTGTATATCACTAACAATTTTTTGTTGCATTAGAAGTCTTTATCTTTCTTAGGATTTTTTTTCAATTTAATTTGACTCAAAGCGCGTCAAAAAGTGACGCACTTTACTTTAAAATTCGTCTCAAATGTTTATAAAGATTTTTTGTAACCGCACTGTACTGAAAACAGTAAATTAATAACAAACGTTTTTAAGCCGCCAAGCGTTTATTAAAATCCAGGCTACCTGATTTCAGCCTACTCCTCGTTGTAAGAGGGAAGCGTATTATTAGGGTAGATCTTTAAATTGCTCATGCGATTGTCGATTAAATCCAATAGCAAGATATCTTGGCCGTCGTATTTGAAAAACAAACGGTAGCGTCCGTCACCAAATGGCCACGATTGATCTCCAGTATGCGGATGCGGGGCTGGTGTTTCTGGGTTATCTCTTAAAAACTCTAAAGCATTATCGTGGGCAATGAGAAATGCATCTATTCCGGCAGTATTATTCATAGAAGACTTCCAAATAAAATCTTCATATCACGCAGTCTTTCTTGATAAGAACTGGTAAGGATAATTTTAGGCTTGATCATCTATTTCTTGAACCTCTTAAGCCTATATTCTTTACCTTTGTATTCAGAAGTCTTTCCTTCAATGACTTCACTCATACCTAACAAACGACGCTGAAGGGATGAAATTTCATTCTGAAGTTCAGCGTATTTGTTTTCATTCATCAGAATATAGTTTTCCCCTGAGCGGCGTTGAATGCGAATAGGCTCATTGGTAGCCAAATCCAAATAATCTTTTAACTCGGCTCGGAGTTTTTTAGGACTGGTATTTTCCATAAATCACCTCAAATAATAGAGTACCACTAGATGTACACCTAAGTCAAAGCTTTTAAATTTTGCCTCACAAATGCTTCAGAAGCTCGAATGAGCTGCGCAACAATTATAAAGCTCCCATATTTATCAACCAATCTTCTCAAATCAGAGGATCCAAGGGTTTTAGGTTCTGGGAATGCCTCAAATTCTACTTGAAGAATAGCCTCAGATAACAATACATTGGGTTTGAGTGGTTCGTCTACTTCCGTGACTTGC
>JANMFM010000323.1:0-1648 GCA_031374125.1 Bdellovibrionales bacterium | reverse complement strand
CGACCGCGCTCGAGTGGGAGTTGATTGAGGACTCCGCGGAGAAGAAGATCGAGGTAATCGCGACGGCGGACAGAGCGGCTAGTTATCGAACATTGGCCGAGGAGACCCGGCTGATTCAGGCGGATACTCGCTTGGTGGTGGTAGATCCAGGGTTGAAGAGCCTGGTGCGCAGCCGGGAGAGAGTTGGTTGGAAACGGCTGATGCAAGGCAGCGTTCAACTGTGGAGCACGAAGATTGGGGCTTTGAGGTTGGAACCGGTCCCGGGCTTGCCGGATGTTTACCTGTGGGCTTATGAGTACGACCCAGAGTTTCTGGGGATCATGGCGGGTGCGCTACGGCTAGCGAAAGGGAACCAGGATGGCTACTTCCTCGTCTGACGATTGGTTTCCGGAGGACGCGCTGCTGCCGTTGTCCGGACTGCGCCACATGGCGGTTTGTGAACGCCAATTTGCCCTGGTCCACATTGAGCAGTCCTGGGCGGACAACTTTTACACTGCGGACGGCTCAATCCTGCATAGGAACGTGGACAAGCCGCACTATGAAACCAGGCGCGGCCGCCGGCTGGTGCATGCACTTCCGTTGGTTTGCCGGAGGCTCGGGATCGCGGGAAAGGCCGATCTGATCGAATTCCCCGTGGAAGGAGAGGAGGAACCGCCGGTGCCGGTGGAATTCAAGCGGGGGAAACCAAAGCCGGATGACGTTGACGAAGTTCAGGTTTGCGCGCAGGCGCTTTGCCTGGAGGAAATGCTCGGCGTTTCGATTTCGCACGGCTACTTGTACTACCACCAGGAACGGCATCGGCATGAGGTGTTATTTACCGAAGCTGGGCGGCGGCGAGTGGAACTGCTAGCGGCGCGGATGCATGAGCTGTTTCGGTCGGGAAGGACGCCCGTGGTGGATCGAATGCCGAAATGCAAAGTGTGTTCGTTGGAGGAACTGTGCCGGCCGCAATGGTCCGGCCGGAAGTCGACGGCTTGGGAGCGGTGGCAGAAGCTGGCGAAGAGAGATGGCGCGGCATGAAGAAGCTGCTGAACACGTTGTTTGTAACAAAGCAGGGTGTCTATCTGGCCAAGGACGGCGAGTGCATCGCGGTGAAAGAGAGTGGCGAGGGTGAATCGTCTTCGACTTTGTTGCGTGTGCCCATCCATACGCTAGAGAGCGTGGTGTGTTTTGGGCGGGTATCGGCCAGCCCGCCGCTGATGGGGTTTTGTGGAGAGAGCCGAGTGCTGTTGAGCTTTTTCACCGAAAACGGCCGGTTCCTGGCGCGAGTGCAAGGTCCGGTGGCCGGAAACATTCTCCTGAGACGAGAACAGTACCGGGTGGCGGATCAATCTGACGGCGCGGCGAATGTGGCGCGGCCGATGGTGATTGCGAAGGTTGCCAATAGCCGCTTCGTGTTGCAGCGGGCGCTGCGAGAGCGAGCAACAGAGTCGGCTTTGTTGAGTTCCGCAATTGAGCAGCTCGCTGCCATTCTGGAGCGGTTGCGGGCATCGCGAGCGATCGCTCTGGAAACCCTGAGAGGGATAGAGGGGGAAGCGGCGCAAGGGTACTTCAGAGCCTTCGATGAGATGATCGTTGCGCAACGGGACGCGTTCTCTTTCACGACCCGGTCCCGGCGACCGCCGCTGGATCGTGTAAATGCTGTAAT
>JANMFM010000070.1:0-6583 GCA_031374125.1 Bdellovibrionales bacterium | reverse complement strand
AGCTCCAAAAAGAGGCGGTCAAAACTTAGCTAATCCAAGTGGCTTGATGCTGGCTTCAGTACAAATGCTGGTTCACATGGGACAAGGTGAAGTTGCACAGAAAATCCATAACGCCTGGCTAAAAGTAATGGAGGACGGCATTCACACTTACGATATTTATCGTGAGGGTATTAGCAAACAAAATGTTGGAACCAAGGAATTTGCCTTAGCAGTTTCTAAAAGACTTGGGGAGGAGCCAACAAAATTTCAAAAAGTCCGATACTCAAATGCGGCACCACTTCATTTGAAATACGAAAAAGCGAACACACCTCTAGCCAAAAAAGAACTCATCGGTGTCGACGTTTTTGTTCAGGAAAACAATCGTGATCCAGAACTGCTCGCAGGACGACTCAAAGCAGCCATTCGGAATTTGCCTCTCGATCTGCAAATGATTACCAATCGCGGAGTTAAGGTTTACCCCCAAGGGATGAAGGAAACTTTCAAAACTGATCATTGGCGGTGCCGGTTAGTAACGAAGAACGGCGGCGTTAGCAATCACGCTGTTTTGTGGATGCTCATGAAAGACTTGTCTCAAACGGATATCGAAGTTATAAAAACTGAGAATTTGTATACATTCGATGGAGAAAAGGGATATTCGCTTGGTCAAGGTCAATAATCATCCATATAGCGGAGAAACAGTTTTTTTCGCTACTAAACATTCAAAAGAAAAAGTTCTAGACCCACTTCTTTCGCAAGTAGGGTTGAACTGTGTTCGAGTAGATGTTGATACGGATTTATTTGGAACCTTTAGCGGAGAAGTTGAGCGCGCAGGGACTGTGCGCGAAACACTTCGGCTCAAAACTTCAGCTGCAGCAATGCTCCAGCCGAATGCGCGTTTTCTTCTAGCCAGTGAAGGTAGTTTCGGCCCGCACCCATTGATTGGTTTTATTCAGAGCGATCATGAAGCACTGCTGTTAGTGGATCAAAAGTTAAAGACTGAAATCTATGTTGAAGAGATCAGCACCGAAACTAACCATGCCGAGATCGAGTTTGGGCCACGTGATGATCTTCATGCCTTCCTAGAGAAAATTGGATTTCCTTCGCATGGGGTAATCGTAAAACCAAAAGGCAACTCTTCACTTGTTTTTAAAGACTGTCGTACGATGCACGCCATTGGCCAAGCAATCATTGATTCTTTTATGGCCTCCCTGGAAGTAAAAGTAATTTTAAGTACAGATATGCGCGCTAATTTCAATCCGACTCGAATGAAGATTATTGAAAAAGCCGGTGTAAAGTTGATTCAAACGATCTGCTCACTTTGCCCGGATTGTAAGACTCCAGGATTTGCAATCAGCAAAGGAGTTCCAGGTCTTCGCTGCGAAGTTTGTAGCGAGCCCAGTCGTATTACGAAAGATGTTGTTTGGAGCTGTGTGAAATGCAGCTATTCAGAGCAAAAAGAAAGACCGGATGGGCTCCGCTCAATTACAGCTGCTGAATGTGAATTTTGTAACCCTTGAAAATAAAGGACTGAACTTTGACAGCATTCGAAATCTTAAGAACAAACTTATTATCACCTATAGTGCTAGCGTTTCTGCTTGGAATTGTAACGAAATTGGTTAAGAGCGAACTGAGCCTGCCAAAAGATCTCTACTCTTCATTATCTATTTATCTTTTATTGGCGATTGGATTAAAAGGCGGTGTCGAACTGTCTGAAAGTACTTTTCAAGTCATTGCTTGGCCGGCTTTTGTAACCATCGTTTTGGGATGCGTTACTCCAATCTCGGCCTATTTCATCATGCGAAAATTGGGAAGATTTGGAAAGATCGATGCGGCTGCATTGGCCGCACATTACGGTTCAGTTTCTGCGGTCACATTCATTGCGGCAAATCAGTTTGTCGAACAAATGGGGAAAACGGCAGAGGGGTTTATGCCAACGCTCTTAACTCTGCTAGAAAGTCCAGGCATTCATATAGCACTAGCCATAGGCGCGTTCAAACGAGCGAAAAGTAATTCATTAATATCAAGTGATGATAAAAAAACCAAGTCTGCCATCTTTCATGAAGTTCTAACTGGTCGCTCTATGATTTTGCTGGTTGGTGGTTTGGTCATAGGTCTTCTCATGGGAGCAAAAGCCTACGAGCCAATAAAACCAGTTTTTGAAACAGGGTTCAAGGGCGCACTCGTATTGTTTCTTTTGGAGATGGGAATTGTCGCAGGGGCCAGACTTTCTGATCTTAAAAAAGTAGGATTACCTCTCATATCCCTCGGGATATTGTTACCCATTCTTCATGGTGCATTGGGTGTTTTTCTTGGGCACTGGTCTGGTCTTTCCGTCGGAGGCGCCACGGTACTTGGGGCGATGGCGGCGAGCGCCTCTTACATTGCAGCGCCACCTGCGGTTCGCATGACCTTGCCTGAGGCCAATCCGACGTATTATTTAACTGCGAGCTTGGCTGTCACTTTTCCATTTAATTTGGTCGTAGGAATTCCATTGTTTTTTAAATTCGCCGAATGGCTTGCTGGGTAAGGAGCAGAATATGAAACTCATCAATTTTAAACTTGTTACCATTATTTGCGAGCCCGTTTTAAGCTCAAGTATTTTGACTATCAGTCAAGACCTTGGAGCCACAGGCTTCACCGTCACAGAAGTCAGGGGTCAAGGCAACGGAGAAAAAAGTAGTGGCGAAATTCCTGATTTAAAATCAAAAATCGAAATCGTCTTAGAGCCCCAACTGGCCTTAAAAATTATGAATGCACTAGCAGAGCAGTTTTTCAAAAATTATTCCCTGATCACTTACTCATCTGATATTTCTATTTTACGCCCTGAAAAATTTGAAAGGGTTTGATGAAGAAAAAAAACTGTTGCTTTATCGGGCAAAGACTTCCAGCAAAAATTTGTGGCGCCTTTCATGGGGAACAAATCTTTGAATTTAATTAAATTGTTTGGCGGTATTTCATTTAATATCTATTCCCGCATCATTCAACTCGCCTTTAAGCCCCCAAAATTTGTTAAGAAATCTCGGCGCGTGAGATCCGACATAGGCCATCAACAGGAACTTGCTAAATCTTCCTGAAAAAACGATGGCGGCTAATAAAAAAAGTGGAGTCTCAGCCAAGCTCGCCAGAATAATTGCGGGCTGTTGCATCAAGGGTGTAATCGCTACGATAAAAACCAGAAGCATCCCGTATCTCTCAAAAAAATCCTCAGTCCAGAGCCAGGATTTGGTTTCGTTTATTCCTGGATACATTTCAAGAATCCACTCAAGCCCTTGGGTTTCCACGAAGGCAGCCAGGATAATTGCGCCAAATGTAGATCCTATTGCAACACTGAGGGCCAGAGTAAACCATCGTCGGGGTGTTAGCATGGAACTTGAAATCAAAATCCCATCGCTGGGGATGATAATTAAGATATTATCAAGAGCTGCAAGTATTCCAATAAAGGGCGGGTACCAAATGCGATCAGCATATTTTTGTAAGATCTTGATGTATCTTCGTATTCTGTTATGAAATGTTTCAGTAAGCTTCAAAATTTTTCCCGCGAATGATTTCAGAACGGCTTAGAGGTGAACGATTTTGTAAATCGAATAAGAGATCATACTGTTCCTTTCGCTAGATTAATCAAAGATCTCTGAAAGAAAGGATTTTCTTTTCTTTCGGTAATAATCTTTCCGATAATCATCTTTAGAGTCCCTATAGTCATCAGGCCGGACAGCCATAACCAATGTAACTTCTGGGCAGGTTGGACATTTCATTTTTTCCTCCGATGTTTGTTGTTTGAGACTCTTGCTCAAATGCTTTAAAAAAATAAAATTATTAGAACAAAATTAACAAGATGGCTCATTCAATCTTCTGTTCATCTATCTCAAAATTTTCTACTAACTCACGAGCAATTTTGCGGGCCTTCGTCCGTTCTTTCACCCGCATCCTGTCACCAAAGCGATTGAGCTTTTCAAGCATATGGTCGACGACTTCTGCTAATGCGACATAAAGACTTGCATCAGACTTTTTAACCGTGATTCCGTCGTATCTTCCACGACAAACATGCAGCTTAACACGGAAGAGGTCAGGCCCAGCTTGAGCCGGAGAATTCTCCATTTCTAAGGTGATCTGAATTTTGCTTTCACTCAAATCAGGAAACTTTTCAACCAACGCTTCAATTCTTTCTTCGACCGCTTCGCGAGCTATTTCTGATTTTTCTAAGTTCTTAAACTTAAGGTGGATCATATCGTTCTCCCTTCGGCTGTGTTTATTAAATTTTTCATATTGGTACATTCATCACCTTCACAAACTGTGGACTTATCGTCGAGGCATGCTAGCTTCAGGTTAACTAAATTATCTATGGCTGGTCGTTCAAGCCATGGCTGAACCGCCATTAAACTTTGAACCTTGCCCCAACAATTGAGAGGCTGAAGCTTCGGCAATGCTTTAAGCTCCGTTTTTAGATTCTCGACATGATTTAGTGCTACTGTAGACTGGACAACTTCATTTGTTTTCGAAGCAACATAGTTAAATGCCTCCATTCCGGCCCAAATCGTTAATGCTCCCGTGATAAGAAAGCCAACGATGCCAACAACTGCAAATATTTTTATTTTCCGCATCAAGTTTGGTTTTTCCTTCAGCTTTTTTAGATATTCAAAAACTATTTCCTGTTTCATCTGAACCTCTCTTTAAGAACTTCGTTTTGCTGAAGGTCTTCGGTTTTTTCTAACTCTTTACTGTCATCATCTAAAATTGCTAAGATCGCACGACCTTTTGGAATTTCATCTCGTGAAGCAATAATGACCTCACCACCTTGGCTTAAAACCATTTGAGCTAAGTCATCTAGAATATCGTCATCTTCGTGGTCAAGGTCGAACGGATGAATTGCAAGTCCCCCAGATTTCTTATCAATCTTACCGAAGATATTGAGCTCATCTGTTACGATGAGTTTTCGAACTCGCCCTTGCACAACAGCTTTAGAAATCTGAAATATGTTTTTACGAGCACGATTGCCCTCTTCTGCAAACCGGAACTCCGTCAGTGCTTTCTCTATGGATTCTTTTGATTCCGCCTTTAGAATCTTTCTAACTATTGAGCAGATATCACTTACATTATGTTTACCAAAGGATGGGGCAATAGCTGTCTTCACCGCATTCTTGTATTTGAGATTTTGATTCAAACTCTCAACAAGCAACTTTTCTCCAGCCACAAAAAGCTTTGGCTTTGTGTCCTTAGTTAGCTGATCAATCCACTCATTAAGCCATCTGAAAGTCTCATCCTCTTTGGCTTTTAGCTGTCTCACCTTTTTTAGCGATAAGTAGCCATCGAGAGAATTTCTTTCTTTGAAGAACTCTGGAAACAAAATTGAATCAATAAGCTTAAACGAATCCTGGCTTCCCAAATACAGGTGAGCAGACTCTTTCTCTAAACCCAAAAGCAAAAATTCTTGGTCGGTCTGAAGCCATCTTAAAAGAGGCTTCACATGAAAACTCGTTGCGACTTGGCAAGTTTGCTCAACTTCAACAGGGATGTTCAGTACTCTGAAACACTCTTTATTTCGAAAGATTCCGATATTGCCATTAATCTGTTTGAAGATTCTGGCATCGAGCAAAAGAGCATCGAGTGGTTCCAAAAACTTGTTTCTCTCGTCAGGGGACATGATGGGGTTAAGCCATTCATAGGATTGGTTAATCGTTTCCCGAAGCTGAGCCTTTAAGTCGACCAAGTCACCTCGATTCACTAGGTAAGCCGTTAAGTGAACTCCTTCTGTAGATTCAAGTAGGGGCTTTAGAGTCATCTTTTTTGAAGTCAGCATAATTCCTCCGATTGGTTTTAAGTGAAGACATCCTTCCTCCACTCCAACTACTTTACGGAATAATTATAAATTGTTAAAATAGATAAAACTCATAACTTGTAATGCTAAAAGCTATACAGTAAATGTGTCTCTTAGCTTTGATGCAATTTGGTTCTCAATTTTTCTTTGCGCTGTTACAAGAAAAAGCTCCTCGTAAACACCTTGAAGTTGACCAATCTCGACTAGCTCACCTCGCAAAACCTGACCTGTAACAGTATGCGTTGCTGTCGGGATAAGTCCAAGCTCACTGACTGCCATCAGTTTTTTAACGGAAATATCTTGGCTTTCACAAACAATATTAAGTTCGATTTTATTGAGCTTTGCCCAGTGGTCGAGGTCTTGTCTGAGTCGACTATCATAGGTAGGAAGAATCATCGGTTGTCCCGAAATTGATTTTGGAAACCCTTTTCTTAATGCTTTGAATTTTGGTGCTCCATAGAACGCGACGTTCTTCTTGGTAATAGATTTCGGGTAAAGACCCTTCCCATCTGTTCCGGTTGGCAAGAAATTAGTTACCATTAAATCCATGCGATGCGATGCGAGTTCTCGTAAAAGCTCGTCTGATTTTCCTTCAGAGAGAGTGATTTGGCAGGGCGAGATACGAAAAGCATGCTTCACAAGCTGAAGGACGATTTGCTTCGGTACACTATCGAGAGCCCCAAGATGTAGCGATGGCTTTAATGGCTTGAGCCTGTCATGAAGAACTTCATACATCTCTGAGCCCATCCGAAAGATACCTTTGGAGTAATCGAGAGCCACCTTGCCTTGCTC
>JANMFM010000292.1:0-3254 GCA_031374125.1 Bdellovibrionales bacterium | reverse complement strand
AAGAAAAAATACTTCAAACTGTAACAACTTCCTACGATTCTCTAAATAAAACAATTAAAGAGAAGCCTTGGACATTTGTTGGTGGAGCAGCAGTAGTAGGATTTGTTGCTGGATTTCTACTCGGTAGAAACAGATCACCAGAATCTTCTATTAGATCAGGCATAATGTCTGGTGTAGGAAAAATCAAAAGCGAAATTGAAAAGAATATAGATAAAGTAAGCGAACGCTTACAATAACAACAAAGGAGTAACTTATGTTAAGAGCAGCAATCGCCTTCTTCGTATTAGCACTTATCTCAATTGTATTGGGAGCTAATAACTTAGCGGGATTATCAATGGAGATCGGAAAAATACTATTATTTGTATTCTTGGCTTTAGCAGTGATCAGCTTCGTAGTGAGCCTTCTTACGGGCCGCTCGAGACCATTGCCCTAGGATATAAATTATAAAATCAAACGAACAAAACCAAGAGCAAAAGCGATTGGTTCAACAGAGCAACAAAATAGAATTTAAGGAGTAAGAAATGAAAAAATTATTAACATCAACTCTTGTAGCCACATCTTTAATTATTACAGGAGTGTCACTAAAATCTCTCGCTGAGACAACGGCCACTGAAAAAGTGCAGGAGGTTGGCCAAGATACAGCCAAAGTTGCAAAAAAAGGTGTTAGAGCAACTAAAGATGCCGTTTGTATGAAAGGCGATGTTGAGTGTGCTGCTCAAAAAGCTAAACACAAAATGCAAAACGCTGGCGACGAAATCGGTGATAAAACTGACGATGTTAAGAAAAAAGTAAACTAATAAAATTACAGATTCTCAGAGGGGATTTTCCCCTCTGACTTTTTTAAAGGAAGTAAAAATGAAAAAACTATTAATGACTTCATTAATTCTTATCACCTTCTCAACCATCGGTCATATTGCTTCTGCGCAAGACAGTGTTGATCATGGCGGTTTATTTTTAGAACCCGCTGTGACTTATGAAATGGGTAAAGGTGAAATGGATTTCGGAGCTGCAGGAAAACCTGATGGTGATCTTGAAGGCTTTGGCTTAGGATTGAGATTTGGCGGACATGTGTCTGATATTTTCTTTCTTGCCTTAGACGCTAATTATTCTGAACCAGAATTTACAGATGAAAATGGTGACTTTGATTATGATCTTAAATCTTGGACTGCCGGCTTGACAGTTGGACTGCAAACCCCAGTTGTTGGCTTAAGAGTGTGGGGTGGATACATTCCATTTGGAGAAATTGAACTTGATGGACGTGGTTCAAATCAATCTAATGTTACTTACAAGGATCCAGACATGTGGAAGCTTGGTGCAGGCTTTAGATTAGGTATAGTGAGTTTGAATTTAGAATATCTCACCGGGACTTATGAAAAATTAAACATTAGAAACGCGGGCCCGATTACTGGAACTTACAGCCAGAAGGCTGATCGTGAATCTTGGATTGCTAGCGTTAGCTTTCCACTCGCACTTTAATAAATTGAGGACTGTCAGCCCTCATGGGTGACAGTCTCTACTCGCGAAGTCTAAATTTCGCTTTGATCTTCTCAGACCCAGCAGAAGCTGAGTTCTTAATCACCGGAGTTACAAATACTACAAACTGTGATTGATTGCGTGTAAATCCCTTGGAGGTGTAAAGTGAAATCAGCGGGTTTGTACTCGCATCCTTTGGAAGCTTATTATAATTAGTCATACTCGAGTTACTCACAAGGCCCCCGATTGCCGCACTCTGCGTAGATCTCACAGCCACCGCTGTTTGTAGAGAATTTTCCGCGGTGGTGGGTTCACCTTTAGAGTTTGTTCCTACAAGTGAACTGATCTTAAAGTTAATAGACAAGTTTATGGCATCCGAATTTGGATTTGGAATTGTAGGCGTAATATCAGAAATGATACCAACGTCTGCAAATCTTGTTTCTCCAAGGCCTTGTGGGCCCGATGTAGAATATGGGACTTTACTGATAGATTGGATCTTACCAGTCTGACCTTCTTGTACGATGATACTCGTACTTTGAAGAATTCTGGCGTGCCCGTGTTCTTTGGCCCAATTTAATTTTGGCAATAAGTTGCTTACGATACCAGAGATCGACGAAATTACACCGCCGGGCGCTCTGTTACCAGTTTGGAATTCTAATTTACCACCATCTGCGATATCCGGTGTAAATTGAAATCTGAAAGACCTATTGTAGTCTTTGTTTAGCTCCACATAATGCACAATCATTTGCACAATTTTCTTCGGAGGAGCTTCTCCTGGTGGTTTGATATCGATCAAATTGATTACCGGAGTTGCCCTTTGAGTTTTTAAATCTCCAGATTTCTCAGCTGCGCCAACAACATAGTCGGGGACATAGGTTTGCGCGATAACGTACGCTCTGTCTTTTTCTTCCTTAGAGTTTGCCATACCTTCGAGAATGAATTTTCCATTCACCGCGCGACATGTGATCTCTGGATTGTTGACATCTTTTTCGATAATTTCAGAAATCTTCTTTTGCGCAATGGGTGAGAGTGTAACAATCGCCGAAGCCTGTTCACCGTACTGTCCAACAACGCTCATGATTCTGTTCATATCTCTGGGTAATAAAATTTCGCCATCAACGACAACTTTGTTATTGATGATTTTAATGGAAATACCTTCGATTTCACCGAGAAGAGTTTTGATTTCGCGAGCTACATTTTCAAGGCGGCTTTTCTTAACAGTAATCACGTATTCTTGGATCACGCGGCCTCGAGTATCCATAACAGTCAATGTAGTGACGCCTTCTGCTGTAGGTTCAAATCTTAGAGTTTTTGTTTCTTGGGATAAAGAAAGCTTTGTCGTTTTCTTGAAGTCCCCTTTGAATATGGGACCTTCTGGGACATACGCCATCTTTTCATCAAAGGTTAAACCCACCGTTAGGTTAATGAATTTCTTTGGGGATTTGCCTTGAGCATAAATCTCGGCTGTTCCCAATGAAATCAGCAATATTATTCCTAATAATTTTTTAAAGTAAACTATATATTTCATTAGTTAACCTCTATGAATTGACCCTTACGCTTCGGAGGAAGCGAGGAGGGTTGTCTTGGTTTTACCGGTGCAACAACGGGCGCTGGTACTTGTGCGAGGGGTTCCATAGTTCTTAAAAATTGTGGATTTGATCTTCCTAATATAGAATTTGCATCTGCTCCCGCAACCGGCGTGACGATTCTATCGTTAGGGTTTCTCAAGGTGAAGAAGATGCTCCCAGGAGAAGATGTCATTAGATAAACTAGATTTTGAG
>JANMFM010000270.1:0-4539 GCA_031374125.1 Bdellovibrionales bacterium | reverse complement strand
GAAGAAGAGATGTAAGCTCTGGTCATTGATATTCGGAGAATCATAATATATGAAAAGCATGACTTGTTATGGGTACGCCTCACAGAAAACAGATTTTGGACTTATTGAAGTTTCAATCAAGAGCGTCAATGGTAGATTTTTAGAAATCAGAACCAATCTTCCTTCTGAATATTTAAAACTAGAAAACGATATCAAAAAGCGCAGTACGAATATTTTAAGACGTGGATCCGTGAGCATTTTTATTGGTCGTAAAAAAGATCCATTAAAAGAAAACGCACAAGTTTCCGTAAAAAAAGACCTCGCTAGAAATTGGATGAAGGCCTTTCACGATCTTTCTCAAGAACTCAAAATAAAGTCATCAGTTTCCATGGATACAATCGCGCAAATTCCTAATTTATTTGTCATCAATGAAGACGTAGCGGTGACGCCAAAAGAAATCAAAACATTGAATGTACTTATAGATTTAGCGCTGCAAAGCTGCCTAAAGGAAAAAACGAGAGAGGGCGAAGGCCTTCAAAAAGAAGTTTTTGGTTATCTGGATGCTTTAAGTCGCAATTTGAAGGTGATTCAAGCGCACGCCACCAAACAAATCCAAACTCTAAAAAAGCAGCACTCTGACAAGTCAAAAGTCTTAAAGAGCGATGACATTGTTTCTGACCAAAGGCTTGCGCAAGAAATCATCTCTCAAATGGACAGAATGGATATTTCAGAGGAGATCTTTAGATTCAAGGAGCATTTAAAGTCGATTAAAAAGCTTATAAGCTCCAAAGATCTCATTGGTAAAAAGCTAGATTTCTATACACAAGAGCTCTTAAGAGAGATGAATACGATTGGATCAAAATCTCAGATGTTCAAGATCACTCAATCTGTGGTAGACTCTAAATCAATAATTGAAAGAATAAGAGAGCAGTCTCAAAACATAGAATAAGCATAGCAGAATAGTAAAACAACTTTGGATGAACTTATGAGAACAAAACTATTTATAGTCTCAGCACCCAGCGGAGCAGGCAAGTCCTCGCTTTGTGAAAAAGCCATCCAAGAATTCTCTAATCTTGACGACATCATCACTTACACCACGCGCACTATGCGTCCTGGGGAATCTCAAGGAAATCCTTACCACTTTGTTTCGATGGAACAATTTCAAGAACTAAAAGATCGTGGATTTTTTGTGGAGCATGCGACTGTACACACCAATTTTTATGGAACTCCGAGTGATGTTTTTGAAAAAGCATGGTCTAAAAATCGCTATTTGATTATGGATGTGGACGTTCAAGGGGCGGATACTTTCAGAAAGATTTTCCCGAATGCCGTGTACATTTTCATTCAGCCACCATCATTTGACGAGCTGCGCAAAAGACTTCAAAAGCGTGATGGAGTAAATTCAAAGGACCTCGAGCTCCGTTTAGCCAACGCCAAAAAGGAAATGGAGCACGTTTCGCGCTTTGAATTCCAAATCGTCAATGATAAATTCGACAAAGCCTACTCTGAATTCAAGAAAATCATTGAAGACATCATGCAAAAAGGTTAATTGTATCAACCTGATACATACAAGTGTTGAAACCAGAGGAGCTTACCGTGGCTAGAATTACAGTTGAAGATTGTTTAGAAAACCTTCCAAATCGTTTTGCATTGGTTATGTTAGTTGCAAAAAGAGCTAAACAGCTTATTAAAGGTGGGACTGCCACTCTTCCAGCAAAAGACAACAAGAAGATCGTTCTTGCTCTTAGAGAAGTTGCCCACGGTTCCGTAGCTTTTGCTGATGTTGATGAGAGACGTGCTTTAAGAGAGATCAGCGCAGACCTTAAAAAATAGTACGAAAAATATAACCTAGTCCTATTTATCCTATTCATATTTTTGAGGTTTTCACCGATTAAGGAAAGGACTTAACATTAGAGTTAAGGATCGCCTAGACGGCACGAAGCGGGAATCTCATGGCAGAAAAAACGGCAATACCAGCCATTCAAAATGAAGATAAGGGTTTAAAGCCCATCAAAGTTTTGAACGACCTGCTTGAACGAATCACTTCTTATTACCCAAACGCAGATTTAGAATTCATCAAAAAAGCTTACGACATGTCGGAGAAAGCACACCAAGGACAAATTCGTCGTAGTGGTGAAGCATATATTTCTCATCCACTTTCCGTTGCCGGAATCCTCACAGAATTAAAATTGGATTTAAACACCGTTGCCACGGGACTTTTGCACGATACGGTGGAAGACACCACGCTCACTCTCAAAGATATCGAAACTCATTTCGGAAAAAACGTCGCAGCACTGGTGGATGGCGTAACCAAGATTTCTCAAATGAATTACAAAAATACTCACGCTAAGCAAGCAGAGAACGTGCGTAAGATGATGGTTGCCATGGGTAAGGACGTTCGTGTGGTCATCGTAAAATTAGCTGACCGTCTTCACAACATGAGAACTTTGAGTCATATGCCGTACGCCAAGCAAGCACGCATTGCGGAAGAGACATTAGATATCTACGCACCTCTGGCGCACAGATTAGGTATCAGCAATTGGAAGATCGAGCTTGAAGATTTGGCTCTTAGATATTTAAAGCCAGACATTTATTATTCTCTAGCGCAAAAAGTGGCGATGAAAAAAACAGAGCGCGAAAGATACATCGCGGATGTAAAAAAAATCTTAGATACCGAAATGAAGAAAGAAGGTATTGCTCTTGAAGTTCAAGGGAGACCAAAACATCTTTATTCTATTTACAAAAAAATGCAGGAAAGAAATATAGAGTTTGAACAGATTCATGACGTTCTTGCATTCAGAATTATCGTGGGATCGGTAGCTCAATGTTATGAAGCTCTCGGAGTGGTCCATAGCAAATATCGTCCGGTACCGGGAAGATTCAAAGATTTTATCGCCATGGCAAAAACCAACAACTATCAAAGTTTGCACACCACTGTGATTGGCCCAGAGGCCGAGCGCATCGAAATTCAAATTCGTACCAAAGAAATGCATGACGTCGCTGAGCGTGGGATCGCGGCCCATTGGAACTACAAGCTGGGTGGAACGGTCGACAAAACTACCATTGATAAATTCAATTGGATTCAAGATGTGCTCTCAGAGCAATCAGGAGTAGGGGATTCGAGTGAATTCCTAGAGAACGTAAAGACTGATCTTTTTGATTCTGAAATTTATGTGTTTACTCCTAAAGGGGATGTTCACGAATTGCCCGAGGGAGCGACTCCGTTGGATTTTGCTTACGCCATTCACACCAATGTGGGTGCCCGAACGGTGGGGGCAAAAATTGACGGAAGAATGGTTCCGTTGAAACACGTGCTTAAAAATGGCGATACGGTTGAAATTTTAACTTCGACGACACAAAAGCCATCTAAAGATTGGCTCAAGATGTGTATCACATCTCGTGCCCAATCCAAGATCAGAAGTTTCATTCGTACGGAAGAGAGAAAGCGCGCAACGGAGATTGGAAAAGAACTTTTAGAAAAGGAAATGAGAGGAAGACAGCTTTCTCCAGACAAATACTTTAAAGGCCAAAATTTAGAAAAAATAAAAGAAAAAATGAAAGTTGTAGAGTTGGAAGAACTCTTTATGCAAATCGGTTACGGTAAAGTTTTGGCCCACGAGGTGGGCGATCTGTTTGCTGAAAAAGTGGTGAAGTCGGCGGAAGCAGAACAAGAAACTTTCTTACAAAAAGTTTTCAAAAGTGCCGCAAAGAAAAGAAAGAAATCGGATTCCTTGATTATCGTGGATGGAATGTCAGATCTGTTGGTGAGATATGGTAAGTGTTGCCAGCCAATTCCAGGAGATCCAATCATTGGTTTTATCTCTCGGGGGAGAGGCGTAACGGTTCACCAAGCATCTTGCCAAAAAGTATTCTCCATGGATAACGATAGACAGATAGATGTGTCTTGGAACAACCAATCTGAAGCGGGCGGGATGACAAAAATACGAATAGTCTGTCAAGATGCTCCGGGGTTATTGCAGAAACTCTCAGATCCTTTTGCTACGAGCGGTGTGAACATCTACAACGCCAAAATTAGAACGAATAAAGACCAAAAAGCCATCTGTATCTTCGACGTAAAGGTGAAGGATACAAACCAACTTTTAACGGTGATTCAGAATCTTCAAAAGATCAAAGGCGTTATTAAAGTCGACAGAGTCAGCGGCATTTGATCTGCCTCCTTTACCTTGTAAATTCTACTATACAGAATCTTAATATCTTCCGGACTGTCTTGTTTTCGTGTAAATCTAAAGTAAATCTAAAACTTAACAGGGGTTCGTAAATATGAATAAACTTTTAGTATTAGCTTCTATTTTTGTATCTACTATTGCAATAGCTCAAAATAAATCTCTAGTGTGTGAAGAAACTAATTTTTCTTTTACACAATCCGGTGAGAGTGTTCACGCAGGTCGAACGGTTGTGAAGTTTGGTGCAAGTGGAGAACCTGTATCCATTCAAATTAAGCGTCCAAAATTGGATTTGGAATTTGATGGAGATAAATATCCTCAAGATGCCGTTGATCTTACTTTTGATCTGAAAAATTCAAAAATGAAATTTTTCAAA
>JANMFM010000266.1:0-20347 GCA_031374125.1 Bdellovibrionales bacterium | reverse complement strand
TCTTTGGGCACAAGCTCATCAATCGGATTTCTTGTAAGTTGAATCTTTTTATTTGAGACGAAACTTGTCCAAGGATAATTCTGCACGCCTTTACAAAGCTTGGGGGTACCTTTCTTTAGGCGGTGGAGGGTGTGGGGGAGGTTGTAGTGGGTGAAGTTTTTTTCGTGTTTGAATCCGGCTTTTTCCATTACTTTTTGGGATTTTTTGTTTTCTGTCCATGTGAAGCAAATTAAATCTTTAATGTCTAAATGCTCGAAGGCGATATCGATGGATTTTTTAGCGATCTCTAGAGCTAGGCCTTTTCCCCAGAATTGCGGCATAAGGGCGTAGAGGATTTCGATTTCTTCTTTGTTTTCGATTGTGACTTTTTTTAGTCCGCCGCGGCCTGCGAATTCTCCGGTTACTTTATCTCTTAAAATGTAAATACCAAAATCATACTTTTCCCAATGTTCCATCATGTTGGCGTGAATCTCTTTGGCTTCTCTGAAGAGTTTTGTGCCACCAAGAGTGTACATCACTTCTTCATTAGTATACATGCGGTAAAGAGCTCCAAGATCGTCTTGTTGCACTCTAGTTCCAATTAAATTTTCTGTTTCGATTCTACCTAATTCCATTTTTTAGAATGTCCTGAATATGAATTATACCTACGGGATTGTGGGGATATTTAGAGGATTCATCCACTACAAAGAGGGATTGAATCTTGTTTCTTTCCATAACGCTGAGAGCTTTCTCTGCCATTTCGTTAAGGTCGATAATTTTTGGATTAAGTGTCATAAGTGCTTCTGCAGAATCCTCATGAATGTTCTTCGGTGTCTCCAAGCGACGTCTTAAGTCTCCATCCGTGATAATTCCAACAAGCTCTTTACTCTTGTCCACAACGCCAGCAACGCCTCTCACTTCAGAAGCGGTCATTTTGAAAATCACTTCCTTCATCGAGGTAGAAGGGCTTACGAGTGGAAGAGTTTCTCCTGAATACATAATGTCTTTTACTTTAGTTACTAAGCGCTTAGTTAAATTTCCACCAGGATGGAATTCTGCAAAGTTCTCAGCTTTAAATCCACGACGCTTCAGTAATGCCACAGCCAGTGCATCTCCCAGAGCTAGAGCCGCGGTTGTACTCGAAGTTGGAGCGAGTCCCATAGGACAAGCTTCCTCCTTTACGATCACTCTTAAAACCACTTGGCTAGCTCTTCCTAGCGTTGATTCTTTTGTTTTTGTAATAGAAATCAGAGGAATATTTTTTCTGGAAACGTAATTGATCAGATCTGAAAGTTCATCAGTTTCACCGCTGTTACTGAGCGCAATCACAATATCCTTGCTAGAAATCATACCGAGGTCGCCGTGAGAACTCTCTGCTGCATGAATAAATATCGCAGGAGTTCCTGTGGAGGCCAATGTACTCGCAATTTTTCTTCCAATCAGGCCAGATTTACCAATACCAGTTAGAAAAACTTTTCCTTCGCACTTTAATAAAATATCAAGTGCCTTAGGAAATTCTTCCGTCACTTGGTTCTTAAGATCCAAAATACTTTGGGCCTCAATGTCTAGTACTCGATGTAATTCTTGGATGTCGGTTTTCATTTCTCTCTTACCTTAAAAAATTATTAAGTTGCATGTCTGCTTTCAGACATTGTTCTAGATTTAGCTTGTGTTTTTAATTTACTTTTAGATTTTGGAGTGTCTTTTTGAGCTCTCACAATCGCTGCCCCTACGAAGCTCTCAAACAGTGGATGAGGAGACATTGGCTTTGATTTGAATTCGGGGTGATACTGCACAGCCAAGAACCACGGATGATCTTTCAGCTCTATAACTTCCACTAGATTTTTTTCTTTGAATACTCCCGAGAATGTCATTCCGTACTTTTCAAAGAGCGGTCGGTACTGGTTGTTGAATTCAAATCTATGACGGTGCCGCTCGAAGATCACATCACTCTTGTAAATGTGACGAGCGAGAGTGTCTTTACTCAGGTGACATGGATAAGATCCAAGTCTCATCGTTCCACCTTTATCCGTTTTATCTTTTTGCTCCAACATCAAATCGATCACGCAATTTTTTGAACTGGAATTAATACTGGACTTAGTATTTACAAATTCACGGCTAGTAGCGTCTTTGATTCCGCAAACATTTCTTGCAAATTCAATGCTCGCAAGCTGCATACCTAAACAAATACCAAAAAATGGAACATCATTTTCACGAGCATATTGAATAGCCGTGATTTTTCCCTCGATGCCTCTTTCTCCGAATCCCCCAGGAACTAAGATCGCATCTACGTTTTTTAAAGTTTCAGAAACGTTTTTAGAGATTATAGCTTCAGAATTGATGTATTCAAAAACAATCTTTGCTTTGTTGGCGATTCCACCATGAACCAAGGCTTCGATGAGAGACTTGTAGCTTTCCTTTAAATCCACATACTTTCCAACAATTCCAATTTTTGTAGTCACTTCTGGATTGTGGAGAGTTTGAACCATTTTCTGCCAAGGCTTCATGTTTGGAGCATCTGTATCAATATTTAATCTTGTTACCACCTTTTGATCGAATTTTTCTTCGCTCAAGAGCAATGGAACATCATAGATACTTTTTGCATCATGAGCACCAATCACGTTGTCGGGTCTTACAGAACAGAATAAACCAATTTTAGATTTCATTTCTTTTGTGATTGGGCGATCCGATCTGCAGATCAAAAAGTCTGCTTGAATGCCAACCTCTCTCAATTCCTTCACTGAGTGCTGAGTGGGTTTACTTTTGAGTTCGCCAGCTGCGGCAATATAAGGAATCCATGTGACGTGAACATAAAGTGTATTCTCAACCCCAAGATCCACTCTCATCTGTCTGATTGCTTCGATAAAGGGTAAACTCTCAATGTCACCAATGGTTCCGCCGATTTCCACGAGAACAACTTCAGCGCCTTGACCTGCATCAAACATTCTAGATTTAATTTCATCTGTGATATGAGGAATAACCTGTACAGTTCCTCCGAGATAATCGCCGCGACGTTCTTTGCCGATCACTGTTTCGTAAACTTGACCTGTAGAAACGCTATTGGCTTTTGATACTTGCACGGAAGAGAATCTTTCGTAGTGACCTAAATCCAAATCTGTTTCTGCGCCGTCTTCTGTCACATACACTTCACCATGTTGAAATGGCGACATAGTTCCTGGATCGACGTTGATGTAAGGATCAAACTTCATCATCGTGACTTTAAGTCCTCGAGACTCAAGAAGTGTGGCTAGACTTGCAGTCACTAAACCTTTTCCTACGCTGGAAATAACACCACCAGTAACAAAAATAAACTTCTGTTCTAATTTTTTCTTACTGGTTTTCTTCTTTAGATTCCGGGTGTTCTTCTGAGCCATTTTGTTCCTTTTATTTGCGACGCTTATTTATTACCAAGTAATTTTCTCTCTACAATTAACACATCTGAAGGCTGGTCGACACCTCTTGTTTCGTAATCGACGCTAGTAACCTGAATTTTAGCCCCTAAGTACAGGGCTCTCAGTTGCTCTAAAGACTCTTGAATCTCAATACTTTGAGCTGGAGTTTCACAAAACTTCTGTAAAAATGCTTTTCTATAACCATAGAGACCGACATGTTGCAGATTAACATCTTGCGAAAACTCGATGCCTCGAGAATAAGGTATCGGGAAGCGGCTAAAGTAAATTGCCTCAGAATTGTGATTTAAAACAATTTTAACTACATTAGGATTTTCAATCTCTTTCAAAGACTTAAACGGATGCCCCAATGTTGCCATTTCTGATTTTGGATTATTGATCATGGATTGAACCAAAGCATCGAGGACTTCGCCAGTGAGAAGTGGTTCATCGCCTTGAATATTGATTGCGATATCAAATTGTTCATTTTTAATCGCAGCCCAAATACGATCGGTTCCGCTCGGGAGATGGGTATCCGTCATCACAGCATCCACGTTACAATCTTCAGCAAGCTTCATGATCCTCTTGTCATCTGTGGCTACTATCAATTGATCTATCAATTTTGATTTTTTTCCTGCTTCGATCACCCACTGAAGAAGTGGTTTTCCGGCGATCAGAGCAAGCGGTTTTCCAGGAAACCTTGTCGAACCATATCTTGCAGGAATTACACCGATGACCTTCATTTATGTTCCCTTAATCCAGTTGTTATAAATAAAGTTTTCTAATTCATTAATACCTATATTTTTTTCTGCAGATGTTGCAAAAGTAAATTCTGTCTCAGATTCTTTAACGATTTCTTGTTTCTTTTTAGCAAGCTCAGCCTTAGAGAGTTTATCCACTTTCGTAAGAGCTACGACCAGATGAATTCCCTCCATATGCAACCAATGTCTGAGATCTTTTTCTTCTTCTTCCCAATTGCGTCTTGAATCCATCACAATGATAACGCCCACGAGAGTGTCTCTTGTCATCAAATAATCTTCGATCATTTGGCGCCAACCTCTACGATCAGATTCTGCAACGCCAGCAAATCCATAGCCTGGTAAATCCACAACAATATATTTTTCTTCTTTGGTAAAGAAATTGATCAGTTGAGTTTTTCCTGGTTGCCCGCTGACTTTAACGATGTCTCTTTTTAGAATTGAATTGAGAAGTGAAGACTTTCCTGCATTGGATCTACCAACAACGGCGACTTCTTTTAGAGATGGCTCGGGATACTGTGTTGGATTTTGTGCGCTAGTTATAAATTTAGAAATATGTTTCATGTGGGCCGCCCAAATGAGTATGTCCAAAAACGGGGAAAAGTTCAAATTCTTAGATCAAAAAAGTGCTTATTTTGCTTAAAAACCTATAAATCGCGTAAAAAGTCCCGGCATAGCTTTTGTAATTGGTCCTGTGGGCTGTAAAGTTAGCCACGAGGAGGAAGTATGTTCTTAAAAAACCTGTCAAACCCGCATTCTGATCCCATAGAGATGACGGAGTTTCTGTGCTTTGGAAGTGCTGAAGACAACCACATTGTGCTGACCGAAGAGCACATGAATGAAAAGCATGCAAGAATCGAAAAGAAGGGTAGCGAATATCTAGTGAGAGATCTAAGGTCCGCAAAAGGAACTTTTGTGAATGACGTGCAAATTCTCGAAAGGTATCTCCATCCTGGAGACATTATTAAAATTGGAAGTACAGAATTTATTTTTCACTCATCTAATACGGTTTCGTTAGCGGAACAAATGACAAGTAAAAATCTGAAGTGGCAAGAGCAGCTCGAAAGAATTCCAGATATAGCGAAGTCCGATCTTTCCGTGTTGATTTTGGGTCCATCAGGAACAGGAAAAGAAGTGATGTCCCAATATATTCATAAAATGTCTTTAAGAAAAGATGCTTCTGTATTGACAGTGAACTGCAGTGCTCTAACGGAGTCCTTAGCAGAAAGCGAATTGTTTGGGCACGTGAAGGGCAGCTTTACAGGCGCCACACAAGATAGAAAAGGAGCCTTTGAAACCGCAAAGAATGGAACGCTGATTTTGGATGAAATTGGTGATCTGCCACTTGGCCTTCAACCCAAACTTCTAAGAGCACTCGAAAATAGAGAGATCAAGCCTGTCGGCTCTGACCGTGTCGTGAGGACTAATGTTCGTATCATTGCTTGTACTCACCAAGACCTAAGGAAGAAAGTTGAGAAAGGGGAATTCAGGTTAGATCTTTTTTATAGATTAAATATCATTCAAGTCAATGTTCCGCCATTCAAAGAAAGAATGGAGGATTTTGATAAAATTCTTTTTAGCTTTTCTAAAGAAATGAAAGTGAAATTCACAAACTGTGCTATCCAAGAATTAAAAACACATGATTGGCCGGGAAATATTAGAGAATTAAAAAATTTAGTTTCGAGAGCCAAGGCAGTTTTTCCTGGTCATTCTATCGAGAGGAGACACGTTCTAAAACTGATTGATCAAAAAACTGTGGATATAGCATCATTTGGAGCCATTCACATCGCCAATGGCTCATCAAAGAAAAATGTGATTAAAGAAATAGAAAAGCAAATCATTCAGAAAAGACTTTTAATCAATGTTGGAAACCAGAGAAAGACAGCGGAAGATTTGGGAATTCCCAGAAGTACATTGAACGACCGCATTCGCACTTACAAAATTGATATTGAAAGTCTTTTAAAAAGTAAAATTGAACAGGAAAGAGAGGAAGCCGCTAAGGTTTGATAAGAAGAGTTTTAAAGAAAATGTCCTTGACCTTGCCTTTATTTAAAACAAGGTTGAGTTCTCTTTTCATTCGGTTCTTCCAAGTTTGCTTACCATCTTCTGTTTGAAGTTGATCGTAATTTAGACCTTCGCAAAAACGTTGCAAATGATCTTGGATCTGTTTTTCACGCTCTTTGATTTCCACAGAAGCTTCGTTATTATCTGTACGCACATAGAGATCGAAAGCAATCATGGGATTGGCAGTTGAAAGTTTGCCTGGCCTTACGTTCACTACGATCTTATTGATAAGAACCACATGTTGTGGGAGCAGAAGATCATTGCTGTATCTGATCACCTTAGAATCTGAGGCATAATTGAACTTTTGATCGGCTACACTTTCGAAGGTAGAAAGATAAGGTATTTTCCAAAATTTTTTCCAATGAGGAGCTGTTTTATAAACGGTGTAAGTGAGCAGGGCTACGGCAAAGCAAGTGAAGACCTTTATCCAACCCATCAATCCAAAATTTTTAATGATATTTTTAGGTCTTTGAATAATAGGAGAGCCAATGATGGCTTTTGAAAATTTACCTGTCGCTGCAATAATGGCTTTTGTTTTCACCAACCATGGAGGTGGTTCTGCGGGCGCTTCTGGAGCAGCAGCAGGAGGCGGAGTTGTGGGTTTTTTAGGATCTTTACTTTCAGCCATTTAAGAAATTCTAAGTTGAATTTCTTATCAGCGCAAATAGATTATCTGGTGCTCCAGCCTACAACTCGTCCATTTTCAAAATAAACAAGTCTTTTTTCGATTTTATAATCTTCTTGAGTTTGCACTGGAAGTGAAAAGGTCCATCTTTCATTTTCAAATTGTGGATTGCCTGAAACCTCAACGAAGTCTGGATCTCCCCAGCTTTCTCTGACGGCATCTTTTTGCATTCCTAATGCGATATCACTTTGTTCAATCAAAGAAGCAATAGTTCTGTTGTATCTTTCAGCAGAGAACCCTAGGCCTCTTGCTTGAATCCATCTTTCTCTAGCGAAAACATCTGCAAGTTGCAAGAATTCGATTTTTTCTTCTTCGTTCAAGTAGGGTTTGTATCTTAGATATTGTTTTCTTTCTTCTGGAGTTAGAAGATTAGATTCTAAATTTTTCTTCTCAGATGTTGTCTTATATTCAGTGCTTTCCCTTGGAGAAAGTGACCGAGATGAAAAATCATTATGTCTTCCGCTAATATCTCTTAGAGAGACTTCTCTGAAATCCGAATCCGAGTAGCTGGTGTAACCGCTATTGGATGATCTCTCAAGTGGCAAGCCCGTGCATGCAACGTTCATTGTTAGGCTTAAAAAACAAACTGCAAAAGTCAAAAGTGCATTCAAAAATTTCAAAACTTACCTCCGTGTAAGTTATTTTTCTTACCATTCTTTATCGGATCAATCTGAGACGAAAATTAGGGTGAAGACTTTAAAGTGCTTTCTTTCTAGACTTAACACTGGACTTTAGGTTTGGAATCGTGACTTTGAGGCTCGACCTAGGTCAAAGGAGCTAGACTCGCAGAACAAAAAAAGGTGCTTACTTCCTTAGTCATTCTGTAGACTTATTAAGGACTAGAGCATCCAGATTTTTACTGGTACTTTTAATGTGGAGTATTCATCATGAGATTCATCGTGTTTTTAATATTAATCTCAATTTTTTCGATTGAGAGTTATGCCGTTAAAATTCAATTCCCTGAAGATGAATTGGCAAGCGAATCCGTATTGCCAAAGTTTGATAATCCAGAACCAGTGAAAAATAGAAATATCATGACCAAAGGAAGATTTGAGATCACAGGAATGTTCGGTTGGACATTGAACGACGTATTCGTTGATCCCCTCACCTTTGGTGGTATTGCTACTTATCACTTCACAGAGATTCATGGATTGCAATTTTACTACAATAAATTTTCTGCAAAAGAAAACGATTATCCTTCGCAAATTGACTCTGAAACAGGGACAGATATCCCAAATCCTGCAGTTCCGGATTCAGCCATGCTTCTTGCATACCAAATCACTCCCTATTACGGGAAATTAAGCCTAACAAAACAAGGTGTAACCAACATGTCATTCTATGGAACGGCAGGTATCGGTACATATGGTGTTTCTGGAGATAGTAGTTTTGCGATGAGCGCAGGTCTTGGTTCGAAAATTTATTTAACAAAAAGATTTAATATTCGTTTGGATTACAGATGGTTTTTCTTTAATGCGAAAGATCCAATCAATGAAGTGGATCAAGGCTCAAACGGATCAATTGATAAAACGTTACCAGAAAGAGCACAGTTCAATTCGATCCTGACAGTTGGTGCAGGATTTTTATTTTAGATGAGAATGGGTTGAAGAGTAAGGATACAACATGAAAAGACTTTTAGTTTTAATAATCCTTGGGTTAGTACAAACATTTGCGGTGAATGCGTATGCGCAAGAGGAATTGTCGCAAGAGTTGTCAGAGGACACAGGTGCTTCTGATTCGTCCGCGCCAAGTGCTGCGGAAGAACCAGCTATTCCGGAAGAATCATTGTATAAAAACGAAGCCGATACGCTTATGGAAAACAAAATTGAAAGATTAGAGAAAAAATCAGAAGTCTTTACGGAAGAAGCGCCCAAGTCTGAAAAACTAAAAAGCATTTCTGAGTTAGACAAGTTAACTCCATTCAACGATATTGCTGTTATCCAAAAAAGATTTTTACCAAAATCTCAACGTTTTGAATTCAATCCAAACTTAGGCTTGATCACCAACAATGCTTTCTTTATGACCACGTTCTTACAAGGGCGTTTAGCTTACGCCATTACTGAAAAATGGGCGATTGAAGCTATCGTGGCCGTATTTATGGATCAAAAGTATAAAGTGACTAAAGATTTACAAGACGAAGCCCAAGTACAAACCACCAGTTTGCTGCTGCCAGAAATGTATTACGGCGCAGATATCAGATGGAGCCCAATCTACGGGAAAATGGGTTCGTTTAGCGAAGGCATAATTCCCTTTGATATGTACTTCTCTTTGGGTGCGGGAATCATGGACACGAACCAAGAAGATTCGCCATTGGCTATTCATCTTGGGACAGGACAAATTTTTGGGTTGAATAAGTGGATGGCCTTCCGCTGGGATTTATCAGGTTATATGTATTCGAGTGAAGTGACTAAATCCAACGGTACAGGGAAAAATAGCGATTCTTTTACGGATGTTCAATTGAGTCTCGGGATGAGCTTTTTCTTCCCAGATGCGACGTATAGATAAAGATGGGGTCAACGATGACGAAGAAAATATTAATTTACATCTTAGCGTTGGGACTAGTACAAATAGCACCTAGCCAATTTGTACCAGGGTCCAATTTTATGGAACAGGCTCAGGCACAAACTGCTAAAAAGAAAACGACAAAAAAGAAATTAAAGAAAGCCACTTCTAATAAAAAACCAACAAAAAAATCTACATCAGCTAAAAAACTTCCTCCAAAAAAATCTGCAATCTCAGGAGCAAGATCAAGCAATTCAGAATTACAAGATGCACTGTCTTTGGCTAAGGGTGGAAATTATGAAGAAGCTTCTCTAAGACTCTTCAATTTGAGCCGTTCTCCTAGATACTCAAAAGAAAGAATGCAAATTAAGTATCTTTTGGGGCTTATGCTCTATGACATGAAAATGTATCAGGCGGCAGCTTTCCATTTTGTGGATGTTGTAAGAGACGGAAACAGTTCATACATCAAAAAATCTTTAGAAAAATTATCACTAGCTGCCGATCAACTTGGCGATGTGACCTTACTCAACTACGCAATTTCGAAAGTGGAATTGAATGATTTTCCGGCGGATAGCCAGGACATGTTGAGATATAGAATTGGTGAATATCAATTCAGAAACGGTGAACTTGCAAAATCTGCGGCGAGCTTCTCGGCTGTGGATGAAGGAACTCCGCTCTACGGAAAAGCAAAATACATGGAAGCTCTTTCGTATGCGACACAAAATAAAAATGAAATGGCGATCAGATCTTTCAATGAGCTTTTAAGCTCTAGAAATCCTGAGAACATCACGGATACAACAAGAGTGGCCGCGTTGATGGGGCTTGCAAGATCTCATTATCAAAACAAAGAATGGGATCAGGGTATGTCTTATTATAGACAGGTTCCGAGAGATACCGAGTTTTACCATGATGCCTTATTTGAAATATCGTGGGCACAGATGAGAGCTGCTCAATTTAGATCGGTGCTGGGAAATATGCATGCTCTTCACTCTCCTTATTATGAAGATTTTTATATTCCAGAGAGTTTATTGTTGAGATCGTTGGTTTATATGTACATCTGTCAGTATGAAGAGATGGAAAAAACTTTGGATTTATTCGAAAAAATATACCAACCAGTGAGAAAAGATCTGGTGGACATCATCAAAGGTTATAAGACCACCGACAAATACTATAAAGAGGTCGAAAAAATTATTTTAGGCTTTGATAAATATAAAAAAGACATGGGAATCAGAAAAAACAGCGGAATTCCATTTATCGTCGCAAGAAAAATCATGAGAGAAACAGATTTTGCCAAGAGCTATGATTACATCAAAATGATTGATCATGAGTTGAAGTTGATCAGCGAAAAAAGTTCAAAATGGAGATCTTCTCCTCTAGGCATGTATGCCAAGAAGGTATTGGCAACTCGTGCCGAACGTGCTCGCGAAAATACGGGCGTACTGGTTAAGAAGTACGTAGTGGATATACATAGGGATCTTCTTGAGCTTTTCAAGCAGCATGATTTTGCTAGATTTGAAATGTTAAATGGTAAAAAAGACCAAATGAAAAAGAAGATGTTAAAGCCGGATGCCGAAGAAAAAGAACAGGAAGAGGAAGATAGAAGTTTCTATATCCAAAACGGCTATGAGTACTGGCCATTCCAGGGCGAATACTGGTTGGATGAAATTGGAAACTACTACTACTTAGGTAAATCTCGTTGCGAAAAGTAATTGTGTCAGCAGGTAGGCTGAACTAGAGGTTAGGATAAGAATGAAAAAATTAATCAACTCAGCTTTAGCCTTAAGCTTAATATCTGGAAGTTTGATTGTTGGTGTCGATGTTTCTCATGCACAAGATCGAGCGAAGAAAGCGGCGCCAACAAAAAAATCTGCTCCAGGAAAAAGGGCTGCAACTGTTGCAGATGTGCTTTCTCGTTATAAAGATAACGACAGAGGTGGTAACGTTCAGATCAGTAAATTCACTAAAATCATCCCAGATGCTGCGGCTCCAAAGCAAGTGGTGTTACGTAACACTCAAAAAATTAAGCCACCATCAGCGATGAAATTCTTTATTAAGAGTAACGAGAAAGAAGCTCAGTTAGAAAAAATTCTAGATCAGCAGATCAATGAACTCTATTCACTCAGTCAAAAATTTAGAAAAAGCCCAGAACGTGGCGAAATCTGGCTCAGACTTGGCGAGCTCTACGTTGAAAAAGCAAAGCTTGTTCAATACAGAATTCAAAGTGATTTCGACAAAAAAATTGCGGCGTGGGAATCTAAAGGCAGAAAAGGTAATCCACCGCAAATTCAAATGAATGCACCACAAGTGTACAATAAGAAGGCGATCGAACTCTACGGTTGGTACATTAAGGATTTCCCTAAGAGTAAAAAGTTAGATCAAGCTTATTTCTTTATGGGTTACAACTTTGTTGAATTAGGGCAGTTTAAAAAAGGAACGGGATACTACGAAAAACTCACCAAAGAATTTTCTCGCTCTTTGTATGTGACAGAATCTTATTTCGCTACTGCAGAATTTTATTTTGAAAATAGTGATTGGAAAAAAGCTGCCGAAAATTATAAAGCAGTTTTAAAAGCTCCAAAAAGTAGAATTTATCCATTTGCAATGTATAAAGTTGCTTGGTGTTATTATAGACTTGGTCAAACTGCGATTGCTATCAATCATCTAGAAAAAGTTATAGAAATTGCCGAAGAGAACGTAAATCAAGAATCGGAAGACGGAAAAGCTATAAATAAAATTCGCCTTGCCGATGAAGCCTACAATGATTTAATTCTTTTTTATCCAGATGTTAAGTCTTACGAGCAAGCCTCTGCTTACTTCGAAAAAATGGGCGGAGAGAAAAGAGTCTATAATTCTTTAGAAAAACTAGGATATTTGTACTCTGATCGTGGTCAAAGGGAAGCCGCAAAGTATGTCTTTGCCCAATTGATTGAAATGAATCCAGACGCGCCAAAGAACTTTGATTTCCAAAATCAGATTGTGCAGAACTACGCCGTGGGTGGAAGCCGTCAAACTTTCAGAGAGGAATTGTTCAATTGGATTACAAACTACAATTCTGAAAGCTCTTGGGCACAAGCCAACCCAAGAGAAGTTCAAAAATCTTTTGATACAAGAGAGTCAACACTCAAGAACATTATCTTAAACGAACATAAAGCTCTTCAGAAATCTAGAAATCCGACAGGGCAAAAGTTAACCAAGAACTTGTATGAACTTTATGTAAAGGAATTTGATAAAGCAAAGAACACCGCAGAGATGAGATTCTTCTTCGGGGAATTGCTCTATGACATGAACGAATTCGAAACAGCCTCTGCTCAGTACAGATGGGTGATTCAGAACGCGCCAACCAGTCAATATTACGGACCAGCGACTCTCAACGTGATTTTGGCATTAGAAAAATCTTTGCCCACAGAAAAAGAACTTGAAAAAATTAGAGGTCAAAGCTTAGATCCATTCCCATTCAATGCTGAGGAGCAAGAATTCGTAACAGCTGCTGAAAACTACTTTGCTAAATTTCCGAAATCTGAAAAATCTTTAGATATCAGATTTAAAACTGGCAGACTCTACTATACTCACAATTATTTTGACCAAGCTCTTGTGATCTTCAAAGAAATTGTTAACAAGCATCCAAAGACAGAGTTTGCGGTGTATTCGGCAAATTTGATTTTAGATATCTATAACTTAAGAAAAGATTACGAAGGCTTATCAAAAGTTGGGCAAGAACTTCTCAATACTCCGGGTTTAAAGTCAGCGGATGTAAACATGGACATCAAGAGCGTTGTGGAGAAAGCAAAGTTTAAAGAAGCTCAGGATCTCGAAGTCAAAAAAGACTATGCAGGGTCAGCAAAAGTTTTTGAGAATTTTTCTAAAAATTACCCAGTATCAACTCTGGCTCCGATTGCTAAATTCAACTCTGGAATTAACTACGAGAGATCTGGTGAATTGCCAAAAGCTGTTCAGATGTATACAGGATTCTTAAACTCAGGCAGCAAGGAAAACGAAAAGCAAAAGAAAGAGGCTAGACGTCTCGTGGGTCGCATTTATGAGAGAACAGGGCAATTAAAGAAAGCTGCTGAAGAGTTTGAGAAATTCACAAACGAATATCCAAATGATCCTTTGGCTTCAGATTTGTATTTTAACTCTGCAGTGATTTGGGCTGGATTCAAAAACTACCCAAGAGCCATTAAAAACTACGAGATGTTCCAGAAGACGAGTAAGAAAGCCAACAAAGTGGATGCCCTCTTCTTGATCGGTGAGATCTATGAGAAGAGAAACAGTCTTGCAATGGCTAACGGATACTACGAACAGTATTTAAATGCAGGTCCTAGAGATATGAGACTTGTGATCACAGCGGCATATAGAATTGCTAAAAATGCTGAAAAAGCAGGGAATCGTGCAAAGGCTGACGAGTGGTACAAAAAAATTATCAGTCTAAAGCGCAGAGCTGGTGGAGACATAGGTGCGAGAGAATCTGCTGAGGCCCAATTCAAATTTGTATTGCCAACATTGAATGAAATGATGGCGATTAGAATTCCAAATGATCCAAAGGGACAAGGGCCAGCAATTCAAAAGAAATTGGCTCTCATCAATAAACTGAACAAAGAATTAGAACCGATTGTAAAATTGGATGTGGGTGAATATGTGGTGGCGTCTCTTGCAACAGCAGGACAAGCTTACGAGCACATGAGTGATGCAATTTATAAAGTTCCTCTCCCTAAGGGATTAAACGCTGAACAACAGCAGGTTTATATGGCGGAAGTGGATAAGGTTGCGGGACCACTCAAGCAGCAAGGGTTGGATAATTATAAGAACGCTATCAATAAAGCTCGTCAGATTGATATCTATAGCGAGTATGTGAAGACGGCTTACCAGGCTCTCGACAGAATAAATAAATCAGAAAAAGTTCTCGAAGAAATATCTATCGATTACATCATTCCTAAGGTGGATTTATGATGAACAATAAAAATTTGATATTGGCAGGATTGATTCTTTTAAGTGTAGGTTGTTCTTCGAGCAACGTAAAAAACTACAATGAAGGCGATAAGAAATCTTTTGGAGAGTTTGATAACGAAGTGGAAGGCACTCCAAAATCTGCAACTCCCGGCGGAAAGTCTTCTCCGCAAGTCACAGAGAAAGAAACTCCAAAGGTTTCTAGTAGTGAGTTACAAGATAAATTCGAAGCTGCTGTGAATTCCCAAAGAGAAAATGAGATGATCGCTACAGGTAGTGAACTTCTTGCGCGTGATTCTGAAAATGTTAAGATCCTCAACGGCTTTGCAGTTTTTTATCTCAAGAACAATGAGCCGGACGCTGCGAAAATTTACTTTGATAGAGTTTTAGCAAAAGATCCAAAGAATGCAGATGCAAACAATGGCATTGGTGTGATTCAAATGAAAGAAGGAAAAGAGTACGAAGCTCAAGGATCTTTCAAGAAAGCACTGCTTGGTGATAACGATCATTTAGGAGCAAGTGCAAATCTTGGCGCCTATTATTTAAAATATTTAGATTACGATAAAGCTTTGGCTCTCTTAGAAAACGCATACGATGAAGACAAAAGTAATCCTGCCATCGCTAATAATTATGCCATCGCACTTCGTGGAGTGGGTAAAGTGGATAAGGCTCTCAGTGTGTACAAAGGTATAGATTCTAAGAATCAGAAGGTTCCAGTTTTGCTGAACCAGGCTATACTTTGGGCTGAATTTAAAAAAGATTCTAAGGAAGCAAAAGAGATTTTGAATAAAATTAGATTTATAACGATTGATCCTGTTATACTTAAGAAAGTTAATACGTTAACTCAAAAGTTGGATCAAGAAGTAAATAAATAGTGTCGGCCAGTAGGCCGAACAAAATAACAAGAGACGGCAACAAGGATGTTCAGCTTGAATTACTTTAGACCATTCAAATTATTTGTAATCATTACCTTTTTGGCCTTCCTATTTTCGGGAGTGAATTCTTTTGCGCAAGGCAAAGAAAAAAAGAGAACAAATATCAATTTCGAAGATCAGCTCATTCGTGGTGAAGTTCAAAAACCAGAATTATTTTATATTATGCAAAAGAAGCAATTCAACTTTGGTAGATTGATCAAGTTAAGAGAAAATTTCTTACCTGAAATGAGAAAGACTTCAGAAGTTGTTCCAAGAGGTGTTAAATGAGTATTACGGATCGCGTATTTATACGTGTTTACTTAGGACAGGATTTGGTTGAGGTTTTTCAATCCGGTGAATCTCAAATCGTTATTGGATCTGAAGGTGAAGCGCATCTCAAGCTCAAAGGTTCAGATGTTTCTTCGGTTCACGCTCTTATCGAAAAAAGACAAGATGGATTCTATATCTGTGACTTAGGTTCGCAGTCTGGAACGTTCAAAAGCGGACAGCAAGTTCTGGATGATAGAATTAATTCTGGAGAAGAAATCAAAGTCGGCGGATACAGATTAGAATTTTTCATTGGTTTACCAAAACCAGTTTCTGCAGGGCCAGCGGTATCAGTACCAAAAGCACCAGAGATGCCGAAGGCAGTTCCTGCATCAGAGCCGAAGGCAGTTCCAACTCCGCAAGCCCCAAAGCCAGCTCCGGTTGTCATGGCACCCGTAGTACCGAGAGAAACTCCAAGTGTTCATAAAGTTGAAAAACCAGTTTCATTGGGTGGCGTAGAAAAACACGAGCCTTATGTTCAGCCAACAGGATTAAAAGGGACATATGCTCCTCCGAGTGAAATCAAAAACTTGAGCGAGCAAATCAGACCAGTAAAAGGAACTATTGTTGAAGTGACGGTTGCTTGGAATGAAAGAATTCTGGACACATATCACTTCGACTCTACACAAATTGTTACGATTGGTAGCAGTCCTAAAAATACAATCAGTATTCCGGTATTTGATAACACAGTTTCTCATCCATTGGTTAAAATTGATTCGCAAGTGAGAGTACTCATTACTCCAGATATGAACGGGGAAGTGAGAGTAAATGAAACTGTGACGTCGATCAATGATTTGATTTTACAAGGAAAGCTTGCCCGCGAAGGTGCGGGATATGCAATTCCTTTGGATCAAACATATGTAGTGAGAATTGATCTCGGAAGTGGCGTAAGTGTTTATGTTCGCTTCGTTGCTGCAACTCCAAAGGCGATTGCAGCTCCGTTCTTACTTTTAGCTACGACTGAAATTGCGACGTTACTTTCGACGGTGATGTTCTTTGGTATCTTGGGAATTTATTTTGCAATCTATACTCCAGATGCTCCGGAAGAACCACCTGTTGAAGAAACCGTAAAAAAAGCAGCTTTCGTTTATGATCGCCCAAAACAAAGAGTGGATATTTCGGAAGAAGCAAAAAATGCAGATTCTGCAACTGAAGCTTTCAAAGATCAAGAGAAGGCTCCGAGCCGTGGTGAAGAGGGTGCCGCTTCAGCAGCAATGCCAAACAAATCAAAATCTACAGAGAAGAAACCAACAACTCCTAATCCTGGAACTGGAAAAGGCGTGGTGAAGGCAACGACTTCAGCAAAAGCAAAACCAGACAGCAGCGCAAAAAGCAAAGCTCCAGATCCAACGAAGCAAGGTATCTTCAGTGCCTTTGGATCAAAAGGTTTCAACGATCAATTGTCTAAAACATATTCTGGTTCTGGAAACTTAGCGGGCGCAGCTGGCCAAGCAACAGGAACTGGCGGACAAGCGGCACTTGGAGCAGGAAATACTCCGGGTACAGGATTGAAAGATATCGGTGCTGGTGGTGAAGGCACTGCCACTTATGGTATCGCCGGCGTAAGTACAAAAGGCAGAGGCGGAGGCGTTTCGGGTTACGGAACGGGCGGTCTCGGTGCAAAAGGTCGTGCATCCGTTGTTCCTGGTGGTGAAGGTGAAACTTTCTCTGGTTCGATTGATAGAGAAGCGATCAGAAGAGTGATCAGAGAAAACCAAAGACAGATTACGGCTTGTTATGAAAAGACATTAAATAAAAATCCAAATCTTTACGGTAAAGTGATCTTGGAATGGGTGATCGTTGGTAACGGTAGAGTATCTTCGGCAAGAGTATCGAGTTCAACACTCAAAAACTCTGAAGTGGAGCAATGTATTCTCTCAAGATTGAGAACATGGAAGTTCCCAGAGCCGCCGCCAGATCAAGAGGCAGTTGTGAGTTATCCGTTCCTGTTTAATGCGCAATAAGTGGATACTAAGATTGAGAAAATTAGAAGTTGAAAATTGAAACGAATATTTAGAATTGGAAATTACTTAAAAAATTGAAGGACAATAATGGAGGTTCCCTTGATTTCAATAGCACACGCACAAGAAGTAGTAGCAACAGCGACAGCAGAAACTGCTGTTCAGATGAACTTTGTTCAAAAAGCTTTCCACGATGGTGGATGGCCGATGTACATCATCGCAATTGTTGGAGTATTAACAGTATTTATCATCGTTGAGAGATTTATGGCTCTTATGAAATTAACGGTGGATAAAGATGATTTCATGGACAAAATCCTTGGAATGGTTTTAAGAGGAGATTTACGTGGAGCGATCACTTTCTGTGATTCACGTCCCGTTCCTTTAACAAATACATTAAAAGCAGGTTTAGTTTCTGCCGCTAATAAAAGACCAGATGAAGAAATTCAAGTGGCAATGGATGGAGCTGCACTAAAAGAAACACCAAGGCTTGAAGGATGGACAACATTCTTAGCTGTATTTGGTAACGTGGCAACATTGATCGGACTACTTGGAACGATCGTGGGTCTAATCACATCATTCGGTGCGGTTGCCGATGCCGATCCAGCAAAAAAAGCAGAATTATTATCAAAAGGTATTGCGGAAGCCCTGAACTGTACAGCGTTCGGACTTTTAGTTGCGATTCCTGCGATCATTTTCTACGGATACTTCCAACATAGAATCGGTAGAGCAATCACTGAAATGCAAGAAGGTTCAATGAACCTGATCAACGTTGTGGTAAGCAATCGCGATAAAATGAAGTACTAAGTAATATTGTTTTGATCGTTTAATTTAGTAACTAGTTAGGAATATTTGATATGGCTCAAATTACAGAAAAAGGTAACGGTAGGGATACGAACGTTGATTTGAACATCGTTCCTTTTATTGACCTTATGTGTGTGTGCATTATCTTTCTTCTTGTGACTGCGGTGTGGACACAAGTTTCCATGATTCAGATTGGAAGCTCAGTCTACAGCAAAAGAACAGAGGCAACACCCGATGAACCTCCACCACGTCCGGAGGTAGCATTTAGACTCGATGTGGTTTCAAGTGGGTATGTTGTGAAGATTGGGAAAAATCAATTGAGTATTCCTAAAGTGAGTGCAGCTTACGACGACAGAACATTGATGGCTGAACTTCAGAAAATCAAAAAAGAATATCCAGACAAAAAAGATGGCGTCATTACGGTTCAAGAAGAATTAACGTATGACGATTTGATCCACGGAATGGATATGTTACTCCGTGGTGGGTTCGAAGAGATTTCAGTCGCAGCGGGCGGGGGAGCTCCATAATATGCCAATATACGCACCAGGAAAAAGAGACAGAAAAAATAGACAGTTGAGTGGTGGGAAAAGAAGTGTGGTGGCGATCCTTTCGTTGACTGCCATGGTGGACATGTTCACCGTTTTGACAGTATTCCTTCTGCAAAACTACAAATCGACAGGGGAAGTTCTCTTCATTCCAAAAGAAGTGGTTCTTCCAAATGCAGCTGAAACAAAAGAGTTAACGCCTGCGCACGTGGTGACAATTTCCAATCAATTTGTATTCTTGGATCAAGAACCATTGGTTGATTTCAAAGAAGTGAAAGAGCAGAGAGACTGGTTGGTCCGACCTCTTTATCAAAAACTAATTGATGCGATTCAAAAGAGCGAAGTGGACAACCGCCAAGCTTTAAAAACGCAAATCAAAAAAGTTGTGGGCAACCAACAAAAGCCAACAAAAGAAATCAACCAATTCCGACGTGTCACCGTACAAGCTGATAAAAAGATCGATTTCTTAACGATCAAAAAAGTCATGTACACCGTAACAGAAGCCGGCGCAGAGGAAATCAACTTCGCGGTTATGGTTGTCGAAAAAGGCGATCTAGGCGAGATCAAGAAATAGAAAATAAATTAAAAAATCAAGGCTCTGGATTATCTGTGATAGTCTATCGCTTGATTTTAATATAAAATTTCAATCTCTATGAAATTTTACTGTTTCGAAATTCAGATATTGCTGCATCTTTTGGAGTCCAAACTTTTCGATGGCCGCTCTCTGGTTGTGAGTTCTGCAAAGTAATCTTAGGTTTTGAATAGTAGCCCCTCCTCCCATTGCTAGTGGTATGATGTGGTCGTATTCGAGAAACTTGTTTGAGTTGCAATTCTTGTGAGTGCACTGGCCTTTGTCTCTCTTGTAGACGGCGTGTTTTAGAGCTGTTGGAATATATCTATTAGTGTTAACTTCTTTTACTTCCTCTGACGGAAGCTGAGGCGTGTTATTTTTCTGCCTTCTAATTTCTACTCTCTTGGCTTTTTCCATTGGATCAATCTTTTGGATTACAATCTCTGCCATTGCTTCGATCAGCTCCTGATCTGTCATGCTTGGGTTCTTGTGGGACATGAGAGCTTTTATCTTATCTAGTTTTGAGATGAGGTCTTTGTTTAAAATAACTTTCAGCTCAGTTTTCTCTGGGGTTAACTCTCTTCTTTTCTCTTGAGGAACGCTTTTTGGAGAAATAGCGATCAATTCTTGGATGCATTCTCTAGAAGATTTGTTTTCAAGCTTTTCTAAGACTTCTTTCTTTTCTATTACAGAATAGCTTTTACCCACTTTAGCTTCTTGTCTAAAAAAGCTTTGAGCTTGAGATATGGATGATGAATTCAAATCCCCTGAAATGATCTTTTCTTCGAGTTCTGGGATCAGCTTCATAGCTCTCATGGAATCAATCCTTCTTTGTGCAGAAGCACTCGAATATTTTAACACTTTCACGCAATACTCAAGAGAAAAGAAGAGAGTTAACCCCAGAGAAAAC
>JANMFM010000229.1:0-2255 GCA_031374125.1 Bdellovibrionales bacterium | reverse complement strand
GTTGATTCATCAACCGCACCTTCATAGTTTTGGCCTGAAGGCATTAAAGTTTGAGATTGATCCACTTTGAATAATTTTTGAGTCTTTAAACGTTTCAAGAATTCTTTTTGGTCAGCTCCTCTTGTTACACCTCTGATATGAAGACCGTTTCTACCATCGTTATCAAAGTAGAAATGTCTTCTAATGGCATCACAGAAAATCCAATCTAGTTCTCTACAGAAGAATGGTTCCCAAACGATTTGGTTTGGAATTTGAAAGTCTGATTTCCATCCGTGCTGAGCACCTTCGGGAGAAAGCGTAACACCAGCTGGCGTTCCAACTAGAACGAAACTTGATTTCCAATATTGGTTGTAGAAATACTGATCGAGGGCACGCTTCAAGAAGAAGTCATAAACTGTCATAAGCGGGAAGAGCGGAATTCCGAGGAGGTCTCTCATCTGTCCAAATGAACCCACGCAAGACATCACGTTGCACTCTGCAATTTCAAAACGAATGAATCTATCTGATTTTTCACTGCCTGGAACTAGATCGGGAAGTTTTGTATCTTTCACTGAAAATTCTTTTTCGAAGTCTTCGATATCCATCGCGCCGAAAACTTTTCCATCCATTGCTGGGTTTAAGTTTGTTGATGTCCCAACGTCTGGAGCCATGGATACAAACATTTCAGATGGAAGTTTAAATGCTTTCTCTGCGTCCGTTAATGGCTTTGCATCTTTTGTATCTGCCGTGTTGGAGATACGAGTGAGTTTTGCTGTCAACTGACCGAGCATCCATTGAGTGTGCGGGTAGTTTACCATTTTTAAATTGATGTCGAGGGATTCTGGAATCTCCCCGTAGTTATTGAGTTCATCAGTGAAGAATTTTTTGTTTTCTTCTTTGATCTCGTACTGTTTTAAAATTTCTTTGTAAAGATCATCACCGCGAGTTTTTAAGTATTTTGCTTCTTTTGAACTGTCGGCAAACTTTTGGAAAAGTCTGTCCGCGGGAACTCCTTCTTTTTCTCTCAATGCATCGATCTCTGGTTGATCCAACTGACTGTTGTGGTTTCCAGGTTGAGCAGCCTCAGACAAGCCCCAGCCTTTTACTGTGTGAGCGATAATCAGTGTGGGCTTTCTTTTATTTTTCTTACTCGCTTCTAGTGCTTCGATGATCATTTCAAAATCGTGACCCGCAAGATCCCTTAAGGATGCGTGAAGTTCTGCTTCATCTACACCTTCTACAAATTTTTTCACTTGGGGATGCTTATCCATGATCGTTTTCTTTAATTCTTTTTTGTCTTTGATAAGAAGTAACGACTGGAACTCAAAGTCGGCCAAATCTTCGTCTAAAAGTTTTTTATAAGTTTCGCCACCGGGTTTTTTGAAAAGTTTATTTCTGATGGATCCGTGTTTAAGCATAAACACTTCCCAGCCGTTGGCTTCTGCAGTTTTTGCTAAACGCACGTCATCTGTTGATCCGATGATTTCTTTGTTGGTTATCCTGTGACCATCTAAACTCTGGCGGTTATAATCAATGATCCAAGTGAGGTTTCCGATTTCGCGCTCTGCAAATTCAGGCATCGCTTCAAAGAGAGAGCCCTCTCTAAATTCTGAATCTCCGCAGAGAGCCCAGAAGTGCGCGTTCTCTGGCACTTTATATCCGTGATCTTTAGCGTATCTGTAAGAAAGGGCAAGATAACCTAAATTGACAGGCGGAATTCCCACTGTTCCTGATGGTAAGAAGTTGTGACGATCAGGATCGTATTTAGAATGGTAGGATTGGAAAACTGGAGTTCCATCGTCAGAGAATTTTCTCAATCCATGCATAGCAATTTCTTGAAGCTCTTGAGGAAGACGGTTGTTGTTTTCATCTAAAAAATTATTCAAAAGATAATTGTAAGAGTGATCAGCAGGTGAGGCGTGAGGCTTGACCGCCATGTGATCAAAACCCGATTTTGAAACTAGGTGAATTGCCCCGAGAATTTGTAGCGAACTTGCGCTGGCAGATTGGTGACCACCGATTTTGGGATCGCCTTTTTCTTTGTCTTTTCTATGGTTCGCGATGTGAATCATCTGAACGGCATAATAAAGCGCTCTTTGCGCAATCGTATTTAAAACACTAATGTCGTAAGGTTTTGCCATTAATTACCTCTTAAAAATTAAGCTTCGAAATTCAAAAATAGATCATTAGCTTATCTGTTGCCGGCGGGTTCAAGTCAAGAGGGTGAGCCGCACCTTTTCCTCAGATGCGCATCATAAATGACGCGCATCTGAGGA
>JANMFM010000221.1:0-3151 GCA_031374125.1 Bdellovibrionales bacterium | reverse complement strand
GAACCAAAACAGAACCTTACTGCAATAAATATGCAGTGGATGCCAAAGCCGTAGGAGTCGAATCCAGTGAATTTCGTCAGCAATGGAATATGGTTTTCAACGTCGAAAAAAAAATGCTCGCTGCTTTTGATGAAAATCCAGAGTTATTCTTTAAAATTTACAAAGAATTAAGCCTAGAATCTAGAGCATTGCAGAATGAAATAATGAGCAATCCATTGATTCTTTTCAGATCCAAGGACACTCTGCTTGCCCAACAGCTTCCGCTCAGAATAAGGAACTACCTTAACAAGCTTCCGGCTAAATCCACTAATGTCGAACTGTCCGATATTCCTTCACACTGTATTGAAAATAAAAGAAACATCCAACTGCCTGTGGCCCAAGATCGAAATAATGGACTCTTCCATTTTGAAGAACTCGATAAAGATTGTAAAATCAAACCGACCACTGCTAAAAATTCTAATCCGCATCTGGTCCCACAAGAGATGATCAGCCTAAAACCTGAAGTCTTAGTGGAATTGTCGATAACTTACGGCGCAGGATTTCAGCTCTGGAATAAAAAAATGGTGGATGCGTTTATAAACAACACTTACGGAAACACCATTTACGGCAGAAAATTAGATTTAGAATATATGGAACCGGTCATTGCGGTTCCACAATTAAGAGAAACTAAAGAAGTTGGTTATCTCCGAGAGTACTTAATAAATTAATTATTCGCCCCAGATTTGGTCTTCGCCCTTAATCCAAGCTTTTACATTTTCTGTCGTTACAGATTTTGGTCTTTCTAGAGGGAAACCCAGAGCTCTTGACCAAATTCCCGCAGCCAACACTCCGAGTGCGCGACTCACACCAAACAATACTGTGTAGTATTCATACTCTTTCATTCCATAATGAATAAGTAAAGCGCCAGAGTGTGCGTCTACATTCGGCCATGGGTTTTTGATTTTACCTAATGATTGAAGGATTGGGGGAACAGTTTCATAAATTTGCCATACTGTTTTAACCGCCGGATCGTCAGGCATATGCTTTTTAGCAAATACTTGTTGAGCCGTAAATCGCGGATCTGTCTTTCTAAGAACGGCATGGCCGTACCCCGGAACAACTTTTCCGTCAGCCAATGTTTTCTTAACATATTCTGTAATTTGCTCTTTGGTTGGAACATCTGTTTTCAAAGTCTCTTGCATTTCGAAGATCCATTTGATCACTTCTTGATTCGCCAATCCATGAAGTGGTCCTGCGAGTCCGTTCATTCCAGCAGCAAAACACAAATAAGGATCGCTCAATGCAGAGCCAACGAGATGAGTAGTATGCGCAGAAACGTTTCCACCCTCATGATCCGAGTGGATTGTGAGATACATTCTCATTAATTCTTTAAAGCTTTCATTTTCATACCCTAATAGATGAGCAAAGTTTCCTGCCCAGTCCAATTCAGGCTTAGAATCGATTTTCTTTCCGCTCTTATATTTACGTCGGTAAACGTAAGCAGCCACCTCTGGAAGACATGCAATCAAGTTCATTGAGTCTTCATAAATATAAGACCAATAATCTTTCTTGCTCACGCCTTCTGCATATTTCTTTTGGAAAATTGATTCTGTTTGTAACGCCATGACACCCACTACAAATTGAGTCATTGGATGAGTTTCAATTGGGAGAGCATCTAGTGTTTTGTAAACGTGCGCAGGAATTTTATTTCTTTTGGCCCAGTCTTTTCTTAACTCTTCAACATCCGTCGCTGTTGGCAATTCTCCTGTTAATAATAGGTAGAATAAACCTTCTGGAAGTGGCTCTGATCCGCCCTTGGCCTTTGGAAGCTTGTCTTGCAATTCAGGAATTGTAAATCCTCTGAAGCGAATTCCTTCATTGGCATCTAGGAGTGATGTCTCGTAAACCATGCCAGTGATTCCGCGCATACCTTGATAAATCTGTGCAAGTGTTACTTCGCCAGCTTTCTTTGCGCCATGCTCTTTGAGCATTTCTTTGTTTTGAGTTGCAAGTTGATCCGCTTTTTGTTTGAAAAGATTTTTGAGTTTTTCCATTTCTATAGCTTAAAATAAGAGTGAAACTTTCGCCAGCACAAATCTCAGAGGAGATTGACTCACGGCTTTAGGCCCGTCGCACGGTAGTTTTCGTATGTTACGATTTGGCTAATTTCAGGACTCTGTCTTTAACTTCAGCAACTAGCACTGTCACATCCTTGCTTAATTCTTTGCCGCCATTCCACTTTTGGATTTGGAAGAAGACTTCGTTTCTCATTTGATGTGGTGTTTTCTTAGCATTTTCCATAATCATCTTTTTAATTCTATTAACGTCCAGTGCCACGCCTTTGGCGTTCTTCACCTGATGAATACCATCGGTAACCAGAATTAAACAGTCTTTGGGATTAAGAGATATTGTCTCGCTCTTGATTTTGGCCTTAAAACTCTTAGTGAAAGCCTCACCCGTCGGTTCAAGCTCTATCAGTTCCTTTTCCGCCGCTTTGTATAGAAATGCTAAGTTTTTACCATGGTGGCAGTAGCTCATTTCATAACTTCTTCTATTGATCATTGCGTAAAAAAGATTCGCCGTATCTTGATCACTAATTTGAGGAATCAATTCTTTTGTGATCATCGCAAATACCTTTTCAGGTGGAGCACCTTTTTTAGTCTCGATATGCGAAGTGAGCTTTAATAGCACTGAAAGAAATAGGGAGGAAATTCCATAGCCACTACAGCTTGAGAGTAAAAGCGAAAAACGAAATCTGTCTTCGATTTCAAAAATATCAAAATAATCTCCACCCGATATATAACTGGCCTGAAATTTGGTGCTGAATTCAAAGCCAGGAATATTTGGAAACTCTGTAGGTACTAACTTTTCTTGAATTTTGTGAGCGATTTTTAGCTGACCATTCAGCTTCTCTATCAGAGATTCAATGTGATGATTGAGCGCAATCAATTCCTTTTTGAAGGTTTTAATTTCTGCATCTTTTTGCTCCAATTGATCTTCGAGTTCATCTATGCGATCTTCGAGTTTATTGGAAGAGGATTTTGGCTTGTCTGTTTTTTTCATTCTTATAAGTTTACGGATTTTTCAGGAAATAGGTCAATCTACTTGTCCTATATATTTGATCAATGAACCTGGACGGGGTTCCAACCTAGAATCGCCTCAAGCCTTGGAT
>JANMFM010000143.1:0-12787 GCA_031374125.1 Bdellovibrionales bacterium | reverse complement strand
GGATTAAGAGATAAGCTCTTGATGTCCTGGCTTTTTACTTCATTGGGGGCCAAGCGACCCAGCAGCTTTAAAGACGGAATATAGATCGTTAAGGAATCAAATTCCTCGACCCAAGGGAAGTCTGAGATATCATCAATCTTTTTATAGAACTTATGTAGATCATAGTCTTTCTTGGCTTGGATGATCGTTAAGTAATCAGCCGGTAAGCCCTTAACTTCTTTTAGCTCAGGGAAAGAGTTTTGGACCAAGACCCAATGGCGAGCCAAGCTTTTGTTTGTTACAAGCTTTGAGCCATTTCTGAGGTTGATATAAGTATTGTTTTTAAATTTAAAAAGGATGTTTTTTTGCATATAGAATGGAAGTTCATTTTTAAATGAAACCAGAGATTCCACCTGAGGAATATCAAACTCAAAAATGTAATCCACGGGTAAATACTCTTCGAATTTCGCGTTCAAGAGCTTCCCGACAAATTGTTCCATGTACATGTTATAAACATTAGAGAAATTTTGAAAATTCAAATTTTTCTCAAAGGATTTGCCCTCAAAAGTTCCCGCAAAACGCATCCAATACTTTGCAAATCCTAATTTTTCTTTAAGAGTCATCTGATCGTAATAGTGCAGAATTCTATTCACCACCAGAGGCCTCATGGACCAAATGGAAATTTGATCAAATTCTCTAGGTTGAATGTTTTTAGCCGCCGTTATCAAATCACAAAATGGGCCTCTCTCTGAAGGAATAAAATCAGTCTTACAAATGTCTTTTTCTGAATAAACGTACTTCAACCAACGTTTGAAATTAAATTCCTTTTCCCAATTGATTTCATTCCAAAAAACATAAAGAAAAATATCACTCACTACTTCCTGAGTGAACTTATCATCACGAACTTGCCTAGAAGCAAACCCCAAGAACCAAGACTTCAGTAGACTTTTTCTAAAAAGTTTAAGATCTTTGGCCTGCTTAGCATTCATAAGTATTTCATTCGCTGAAACAGATAGGTTTGCTGATTCTTTGATCACAATTTTTATAGAATTGGGTTTGTAGAAAAACTTATTCTGCCTTAGGAATCTTTCGAAGGAAGCTACACTCTCAGCAAGGTTTTTAATGGTCTTTCGATCTCCCAAGATTGGGATCCCGGAGTGCACTTTTTCAAAAAAACAGCTCGGATAAAAAACACTCTCTTGGTCTCGTTCGATGTTGATGGATTGTACGGTAATGGAATTAATACATTGAGGGTCATCCAGGGTCTTAGTCAGGAGGAATATTAGCGAGAAGACGTAAATTATAGCTAGGTATTTTAAGACCTTCATAGAGGTAAATCTAAAGCAAGAACCGGGCCGTCTCTGAAATACCAAAAGGCGCTTAGTCACTTTTGGCTCTGGGCTGGACAATTTTATTCATTTAAGTCAGACTTATGATAATGAAAACCGATTCATCACTTTCAACTTTAGATAAAGCTCGCCACGTCAACCTTGATACCTCAATCTATGGATCTTTTGCCGAGATTGGTGCTGGTCAAGAGACCACAAGATTTTTCTTTCAAGCTGGCAAAGCTTCTCAAACTATTGCAAAAACAATGTCCGCATATGATATGACTTTTAGTGATGCGATTTACGGCAAAGAAAAAAATGGAAGATATGTTTGCGAAAGCAGACTTTTAAAAATGCTAGAAAAAGAATACAGTCTTCTCGAAGAACGTCTCGGAGAAACGAGAGGTAAAGATACAAAGTTTTTTGCATATGCAAATACGGTTGCAGCTAAAAGTGTAAATGGTATTGGTGATGGCAGAGGTTGGGTTGGTATTCGTTATCAAACAAAACCTCGTGGACCAATCCACGATATCGTTCTGCACGTTAAGCTCAAGGATTCGAGAAATCTACTTCAACAAGAAACCTTAGGTATTGTAGGAACAAATCTAATTCATGCAGCTTTTAATAACTGGGAATCTCCCAAAGATTTTATTATTTCACTGATGGACAGTTTAGACTCAAGAAGAGCTGAGATCAACTTCATCAGATTCTCCGGACCCGCTTTTGAAAAGCATGATAATCATATTTTAAATCTCTACCTCGTTCAGAATGGATTCACGGAAGCTGTGGTATTTGATCACAACGGCCAGATCATTGAACCTACAGATCTTCTTTATGGAAAACACGTCGTGATCTTGCGTGGACGATATAGACCGATCACAAATGTTCATATGGACATTATTGAAAGTGGACTTAAGCATGCTTTAAAGGAAAACAAAAATATCACTAAAAAAGACGTTATAGTTCTAGCTGAGTTAACTTTAAATAACTTAACGACCGCAGAAAAAATTGACGCTCAAGATTTCTTAGCGAGAGTTGAAACTCTCGCCGCTCAAAATATTCCAGTAATGATTTCAAACTTCGCTGAATACTATAAGCTAAAAATCTATTTCAATAAAATCAAGCATAACGACGTAAGAATTCTTATGGGTGCGAATATGCTAAAAGAAGTCTTTAACGAAAAATATTATGAAAATCTCCAGGGTGGAATTTTAGAGGGTTTAGGCGATATCTTTAAAAGTAACTGCAAGATATTAGTGTATCCATTCAAGGATGAAAAAGGCACACTCGACTCTGAAAGCTTTAAACCCTCGAAAAACATTCAGCCTATCTACGAATATTTTATCCAAAACAAAATGATCGAAGATATCGAACCAGTCGACAATGCTTGTCTGGAAATCAACACCCAAACTATCGTAAACGACATCATCGCCAAAAACAAAAGCTGGGAGACGAAAGTTCCTGCTTCGGTGATTAAAATCATTAAAGACCAAAAATTATTTGGTTATAAGTAGATTTTCTATTTAGCATTAAGTAATAGATTTTTTTAGAGCCTCAACCACTAGTTTTTCCGCAGGAATTTTTCCAAATTCAGGACGATACACCAAACAAACATCATCTTTATAGGACGGAAGAGAAGACATTTTCTTTAGTGGAAATTTAGATAAATTCACCGCTCTCTCCGGAATGATTCCATATCCGATTTCTTCATGCACCAGTCTGCAAATTAAATCCAAATTGTCTGTACCTAGAATCTTAGAGGGTTTATTTTTCCATTTTTTTAAAATGGACTGACTTTGAAACAAATGCTGATTGCAGATGATTGTGTCAAAATCAGTTCCAGATTTTGAAGTCCATACACATACTTCATCAGTAGCTAGCTTTGTGATAACGAGATCAGGAACTTCAACGGGATTAATTATAATTCCAATATCAATATTTCCAAATTGAATTTGGGATTGAATATTTCTTGAAAGATCATGAACCAATTGTATTTTGTAATCTGGAGCTTGTTTTTTTAAATATGAAAGTGCAGTAGGTATAAAATATTGTGCAACGGCAGAATGACAACCAATGGAAATCGTTCTTCCAGAGAACATTCCATCTTTCGAAAGATACAATTCATCCAAAGACTGAAGTGCTGTATGAGCCTTGTCTAAAATAATTTTGCCAGACGATGTGAGCTGAATTCCATTTCTTGACCTATAAAAGAGAGTTGTACTCAAGTCTTCTTCCAACCTCTTTATAGATTCTGAAACCGCTGGTTGACTAATCTCCAATTTATTCGCCGCTTGTGAAAAAGTAGAACACTGACTTGTCTCCACAAATATTTTTAAATCGTTCAGTCTGTATTTTTTTTCGTAATCACCTGTATTCGCCATCTAAACCCCCACTAAGTATTTAGGTATAACAGATTTTCGATAAATACCATAAGTATTAGCTTATATTAAGTATAACTATTATAAAGCTTGATGAAGGAGAACTATTTGGTTTTACTTATACACGAACAAGGAGGTTCACATGAAAAAAATATTAACTATAGTAACAATTTTAGCTATCTCTAACCTAGCTTTCGCAAAAGAGCTTACTTTAAGCTGCAATACAACGACTTCACTTGAAGGCGAAGCAAACGTATCTTCAGAGCAAAAACAAGTAACAGCTATTGCAAACGAAGAAATGCTACAAATGCATTTGTCTATGGACACCGATATTGGCCTAACTGCACACGCAAGAGCAGGAATTGATGCCAGCGGAAACACAACGTATATTTCCGTAAATATTGTAGATAATGTTAATGAATCCAGCATATATGCTAATGACGGTTTAAATTATAAATTTGCAAGAAGACTTAATTCTAAGAGTGAAACTATAAACCAAATGTCTTTTGATTGTACAGTAAACTAATACAGCAAATTAGACTTAAAAAAGCCTTAAAAAAGTGATTTTGTAAGGCTTTTGAATTCAGGCCAACACTATAAAACCTCGAGTTTTTTTCTAATTAATTTACGGTTCCAATGATATATTTATATTCTGATCAATCCAAATCTATCTAAAATAAATTTAATTTACATTTAGATCTTATTTTTTTTAATATGTGATATCTACTTCATGTTCATAGTTATTTTTAATTAAAAAAGGAGCTTTATGAAGTATTTATTTTTACTAGCAATCTGTCTTTTTCAGGTATCTGCCTTTGCAGAAGATGTCTTTTTTGTTTCTAAAGCAAAATGTGTTAAAAGCGGCGGTAAGGCACTAGAGGATAAAAAATATTTAATGTGTGACGGCGGCAAATATGATGGATTTGTTATTGGTGAAGAAACCAGAACTGACTGTAACGAAAGAATCTCTGTAGCTAAAAGTCTTCTAGACAAAGACAATCAGGTTGCCGATGGAGATGAGGCTAGATTTGTACTGGTTAGCGAAATTGCCGTTGATACTTGCGCAAGAAAAGCAAAGGGTTGGAAATCATTATCTGATACTCTTAAGAATGCAAAGAAAGCTTGCGATGAAGGTGCTGATCAATCCTCAGGTGCTTTTCAAGGCAAGTGCTACTTAAAAGCTGCACAGTTATCTAACTACATCCAAGACCAATTAGAATTCTAAAATAATCTTAAATTTTTGGAAGACCCGCTTTGCCGACTCTGCTCGGCAAAGCTTTTTCCATCTGCTTTGTCATCCAATGGTTCACTTCGATAAGTTTTGTGAGATCCACTCCTGTTTCGATTCCCATACCATCAAACATATAAACAACATCTTCGGTAGAAACATTCCCTTGAGCGCCCGGTGCATACGGACAACCTCCTAGACCTCCGAGGCTAGAATCAAACGTCGTGATCCCCAACTCGTAACTCTGAAGTATATTTGCCAATGCTGTTCCCCTAGTGTCGTGAAAATGCATCGCTAGTTTTTTTATGGGAATTGATCTTTTCAGAATTTGAATTAACGTTTTTACTTCTTTGGGATTGGCAGCACCCAGAGTATCTCCAATTGAAACTTCATAACAACCCATCGCGATCAATCTTTTAGCGAGAGGTACTGCTTTTTGAGGTTTTATTTTTCCCTCGTAAGGACAGTAGAAACAGGTGCTTAAATATCCCCGGACTTTGATTTTATGTTTCTTGGCCAGTGCCATCACGGGTTCAAATCTTTTAAATGATTCTTCGATTGTACAATTGATATTAGCCATAGAAAAAGACTCTGAAGCTGCCGTAAATACTGCAACCTCTTTTGCGCCTGCCACGATAGCATCATTCATCCCGCGTTCGTTTGGAACTAGAACTGGAAAATTAATACCTTTATTTGGAAATATTTTAAGAATGTTTTTTACTACTTCTGCTGAACCTGCCATTTGCGGTATTTTTTCAGAGGATACAAAAGCGCCGATCTCTATATTTTTAAGGCCTGCATCGACCAATCTAGAAATGAATTCGCTTCTGATATTGAGTTTTAAAAATTTCTTTTCGTTTTGAAGCCCGTCGCGAGGGCCAACTTCTACGATTTTAATTTTTGCCATATTATTCTTCCTGACTACTCTATTTCCACCAGCAACTGACCTTGAGTGACCTGGTCGCCTTCTTTGGCTAGGATTTTTTTTATCTTACCATCTTTATTTGCCTTAAGGCTGTATTCCATCTTCATGGCTTCCATCATAATCACCACATCACCGACAGTGACCTGACCCGAAGTTTTTTTTATTGCAGTAATTTTACCGGGCATTGGTGCCAAGATTTGATTTGGGTTGGAAACATTTGCTTTAGCATTTCTTTTTTTAGCAGCACTGTCTTCATATTTAAAAGTTTTTCCGTTCACTGAAACCCAAAAATCTTTTCCTACTTTTTCCGCAAAGCCTTTTAATTTTTTTCCGTTGATATTGAGCTCTAATTTTTTCATATACCTCTCCAGTAAGAGTTCCAAGGAGAGTTGACATTTTGCGCTTGTGGATCAGCAGCACTTGAACTTGCCGACATTTGTGATGCAAGTTTAGCAAAAGCCTTTTCGTCCTCAGAAAGCTCAATGGGCTTTAGGGCATCAGCAAAATATTTTGAAATGAATTGCGTAGTCATTTCTCCAGATCTAAATTCTGGATGATTTAAAATTTCAATAAGATAAGGAATGTTTGTTTGTACACCAAACACCACCGTAGACTGCAAAGTCTTGATCATCTTATCGATGGTTTTCTCCCGGGTTTCATCCCAAACAATCACTTTTGCAATCATCGAATCATAAAAAGAAGTGATAGTATCACCTTTTTCAAAACCCACTTCAAATCTTCTGCCTGGTCCCTCTGGGAACGAACAACTGCCAATCAAGCCTACTGATGGAATTCCACCTTGATATGGATCTTCAGCATACAATCTACATTCTATAGAATGTCCATGAGGCTTAATGTCTTCTTGCCGCCAACCCAATGTCTCACCTTGTGCACACTTGATTTGGGCCTTTACAAGATCAAGACCTGTCACACATTCCGTAACCGGGTGCTCAACCTGGAGCCTGGTATTCATCTCCATAAAGTAAAATTCATGATCTTGGTAAATAAATTCCACAGTGCCCGCGCTAATGTAACCTACTTCCTGCGCTACCTTCACCGCACAGTCGGCCATCTTCTGCCTTGTTTCTTTGCTGAGAGAAGGAGAGATTGCTTCCTCGATAATTTTCTGGTGTCTTCTCTGTACAGAACATTCTCTGTCGTACAGGTGAAATACTTTTCCCGAAATATCACCAAAGACTTGGAATTCAATGTGCTTGGCGTGGTCGAGATATTTTTCTAAGAAAACTTTGTCGCTACCGAAAGCACTTTTCGATTCTCTTTTTGCCGAAGACAACTGATCAAAAAAATCTGCTTCTGATTTTGAAATTTTCAATCCTCTGCCGCCGCCCCCGTTGGAGGCTTTGATGATCAGCGGAAAACCAATCTTTTTTGCTTCTTTAAGTAATGTTTCTGGAGATTGATCCTCGCCATCGTATCCTGGAACAACTGGTACTCCGGATTGGATTGCACATTGTCTTGCAGAAATTTTATCACCCATCATTTGAATGGCTTGAGGCTTCGGTCCTACGAATTGGATACCTGCATCTAAACATTTTTGTGCAAATTCGGCGTTCTCTGATAAAAATCCAAATCCTGGATGAATAGCATCACAGCCTTTGCTCAATGCTCCTTGAATGACACGATTGATATTCAAGTAACTTTCGTTGGTGGGCGAAGCGCCGATGCAAACTGTCTCGTCACACATTCTGTAAGCTTTGGATTGGATATCCGCTTCAGAGTGAAGCAATACCGTGGGAATTCCCAATTCCTGTGCCGCCACGTGGATTCGAAAAGCCACTTCGCCTCTATTTGCTATTCCTAATTTTTTGATCTTTTTTATAGCCATTTATTTCGCTTTACTATTTTCACTTTACTATTTTTTTGTATTCTCAACGATCCAATTTGGTTTTCTTTTTTCTAAGAATGCCTTTAGGCCCTCTTGACCCTCTTCGCTCACTCTTCTTCTCGAAATCACAGTTGTTGTTTCTGCCTTGGTCTCTTGTAAGTTTAAATGCTCTAGATCATTTAAAAGTTTTTTTGTGGTGATTAAGGCACCTTTCCCACATTTTCTGATCGATTGAATTTTTTCTTCAAGATACTTGTCACACTTCGAATTTGATCCTGAAAAGTGAATCAATCCTGAAGACAACGCTTTTTCGGCATCAAATACATCTGCCGTTAAAAATAGTTCTCTCAAAATATGCGGAGACATCTTTCTTGTGACAAATGGGCTGATCACACTTGGAACCAGTCCTAATTTTGCTTCGCTGAAACAAAATTTTGTTTTTTCATCTGCTGCTACGATATCACAAATCGCCACCAATCCTAATCCCCCACCAAATACATTGCCGTGAATTTTTCCAATAACCGGAACTGGGCAGTTTTTCATGACGTCAAACATGGTATAAAGTCTTTGCGCGTCCGCAACGTTTTCTTCGAAGTTGAATTTCATCATCGACTTCATCCAATTGAGATCCGCACCGGCGCAAAAACTTTCGCCTTCGCCTTTTAGAACCACAGCACGATTTTTCATTGAGAAATTTTGATCTGAGAAAACCATTGTTAACTCGGAAATCATTTCCGGGTTGAAAGCGTTATGAATCTCTGGGCGATTCAAAGTGATGTTTAGAATTCCGTTTTCTTCTTTTATGATGACTGTGCTCATTTGCTGTTCCTTTACTTAACCTTTCTGCCGGCCTTCGTGGCCGTCAGATCTTTTTTTTGGGGATTACATTCGGAAGACGCCTGTGCCTGGATTTTCCCATTGTTTGTTGAAGCTTGCTGCAATTCCTAGGGCTAAAACTCTTCTTGTGTCTACTGGATCGATAATTCCATCGTCCCAGATTCTTGCTGTTGAATAATATGCAGAGCTTTCTTTTTCGTATTTTTGTAGCGTAGGTCTCTTGAATTCTTCTTGCTCTGCAGGCGACATATCCTTTCCTGTTGCCTGCAATTGATCTCTTTTTACTGTCAGAAGAACATTCGAAGCCTGTTCTCCGCCCATCACCGATATTCTTGCATTCGGCCACATCCAAAGTTGTCTGGGTTGAAACGCTCTGCCGCACATTCCGTAGTTGCCAGCACCATAGGATCCGCCAATCACTACGGTGAATTTTGGTACTTTTGCATTGCTCACTGCCATCACCATCTTTGCGCCGTCTTTGGCGATGCCTTCGTTTTCATATTTTTTTCCGACCATAAAGCCTGTGATGTTTTGTAAGAAAATCAGCGGAACTTTTCTTTGCTCACAGAGTTCGATGAAATGTGTTGCCTTCAACGCGCTCTCGCCAAAGAGAACTCCATTGTTTGCGATAATTCCTACGGGCATTCCCCAGATATGCGCAAAACCTGTGACGATGGTCTTTGCGTATAAAGATTTAAATTCATGAAACTCACTTCCGTCTACAATTCTTGAAATCACTTCACGAATATCGAAAGGTTTTCTCGTATCTTTCGGAAGAATTCCATAAAGCTCGTGAGCAGCGTAAAGTGGTTCTTTGACTTCTTTCAAAGCCACTGGAATATTTTTTTTACGATTTAAAGTAGATACAATGCTTCTGCAGATTTCTAAGGCATGCTCATCATCTTCTGCAAAGTGATCCGTCACCCCGGATTTTTCTGAGTGCACAAGTGCTCCTCCTAAGCTTTCCGCATCCACAATTTCTCCCGTTGCGGCTTTCACCAGAGGGGGGCCACCCAAGAAGATTGTACCGTTTCCTTTGACGATGATATTCTCATCGCTCATTGCGGGGACATATGCACCGCCTGCAGTACAACTTCCCATCACCACCGCAATTTGAGAAATTCCTTGAGCTGACATTCTTGCTTGGTTATAAAAAATTCTTCCAAAATGATCTCTGTCTGGAAATACTTCGGCCTGCAATGGCAAGAAGGCGCCACCACTATCGACAAGATAAATGCACGGTAAACCATTTTCCATGGCAATCTCTTGCGCTCGCAAATGTTTTTTCACCGTCATTGGAAAATAGGTCCCGCCTTTTACGGTGGCATCATTTGCCACGAGTATGCATTCTTGCCCGTGAATGATTCCGATTCCTGTGATCACGCCAGCGGCTGGAGCCTCGTTGTTGTACATTTCTGTAGCCGCTAAAGTTGAAAATTCTAAAAATGCTGATCCGGGATCGATTAATTTCTCTATTCTTTCTCTAGCCGTGAGTTTGTTTCTGGCTTTATGTTTTTTGATTGAATCAATTCCACCGCCGGCTTTTGTAGCTTCAACTTTTTCGCGAAATTCTGCGACCAAAGATTGCAACCATTGTGAGTTTTCGGAAAATTCTGATGATGAAGAATTGATTTCTGTTTCGAGTATTTCCATACCTTATAAAAATAATCTGCTTACATGCTTTAAGTCACTGATTCTATTGACGTAGATTTCAGATCATGATTCAGTGTGGCAGATGAAAATATCTGAACCCTACGGCCTTGGGCTCGTAACACACGTTAAGCCTGATGTAGCCATGAAATTGAGCGAACTTTTTAAAAAAGTAGAATTTGAAAATTTTGAATTTTTGCTCGAAATTGGGGGCGTCTATGTGGACGACAAAAGAGTCTTCACGGATGTCGAGGTTTTACCCACATCTCTAGTTCGCGTTCACAGAAAACCCAAAAGACATCCCATTGGCAATGTGGATTGGGGCAGTCTGATTGTTGAAAATAATGATGATTTTGTTGTTATCAATAAACCTTATGGTGTTCCAACGCATGCGACTGTGGATAACTCTATGGAGAATGTGCTTTACCAATTATCCAAAAAATTAAATTACACATTACTTATGACCCACCGTCTCGATGCCGAGACAACGGGACTTTTATTGTTTGCTAAAAATAAACAATTTCAGAGCGTATTTAATTATTTAATTTCAAATAAAATGGTTCAAAAAAAATACAAAGCCCTCACAACAAATCGCCCTGAAGTAAAAAGACATCTTCATTACATTAGAGCTGAGAAGTTTGTTCCTAAGCTTGTTTCCATAGAGCCGATTGAAGGCTGGCAGCTTTGTGAACTTATCGTAGAACAAGTGAATGATGTTACGCTTCCCAATGGAGAACCAGGTTTTGAGAGCATCATTGAACTCATCACAGGAAGAACTCACCAAATCCGCGCACAATTCACGGGGATGAATTGCCCGCTTTTTGGAGACACGCTTTATGGTGATGAAAATAGCGAATATCCACTTGGACTTCAGTCCTTTATTTTAAAATTCAACTGGAAGAACCAAAATAAAGAATTTTCTTTTCAACTCTAAGGCGATCACATACTATTATTGAATACATATTAGAAAGTGGTGCATCTATGAAAATGGGCAATTTAAAATTAATCAATTCTGTAATTTTTTTCATAATCATTTGGGCAACTCAATGTCTAATGAGTGTAGAAAAATCAGTTTCCTTTGAGCAACATGTGCAAGTTCAGCAAGAACTCACGCAATTGATCGGAAACTACATTACAGAAAATTTGCCTGAGATGACTAACTTTAAAATGCACTCGCTTTATACTAAGCCACCGAAAAAAGGATTGCTTGAGGCTTATTTCAATTATTCTTTTACAACAAAAGTAGCTCAAAGCAACCAACATGCAACAACAGAGCTTTCTGGTATTGCCGTGTTAAGAAAATTGAAAGACGAGCCTCAACAAGAATGGGCCTTAGAAAAAATCGAAATTGAAGGTGAAGCCTTGACGTTCAATGATCCCGTTGTAATCACGCCCACAAAAGATGGCGCAGAAAAAACAGAGAAGCCTTCTGAAACTCATCAATAGCCTAGACCACAAGTACGTTCAAATTGATCTCGAAGGCTTTCCCCTTTTCAATGGACTTCGCGTACAAGACTCTAATTTCGGAAAAGATATCCTCAACGGCATAAAAAGAATTCCGGAAAGATATATTTTTGTTTCTGAGATGAACGGCGAAAAATATATCGTTGAGGCTTTCGATCAACCTTTTATTGTTCAGCAAGTCTATAAAAATTCAAACGATGATTGGGAAATAGAACTTCCTTATGGAATCAGAAAAAAATTAGATCTTTCCCAACTCACCGTAGACGAGTGGGATAGATTCCACGGAAGAACCTCCGAAGACATTCCATACGTTTTATCCAGAAAAGCTCAAAACGAATTCTTTAATCTGGTGAGCGAATTCGATGATGACGGATTCTCCATCGGAGATGAGACTTACACAGTAAGTAGTTACTATCCATCTCGAGACGATGTAAGAAAAAATAACTTCTGGTCAAAGATTTATAAGGAAACAGAAAATAAACCCGGATGGGACATGAACGGTCCGAATCCTATTTTGAGGCACATTATTCCTCAACTGAAAATTCCCAAGAGCAGAATCCTGGTGGTGGGTTGCGGTCGCGGTCACGACGCGCATTATCTCGCTCAACGTGGGAATGTCGTAACTGCGATAGACTTCAGCGAAGAAGCCATTAACGGAGCGAAAAGACTTTATCCCGAATCTGAAAACTTAAAATTTTTGCAAGCAGATGTTTTTAATCTTCCCGAAAAATACTTTGGATACTTTGATATTGTTTTTGAACACACGCTTTTTTGCGCGGTAGATCCCGTGAAAAGAAATGATCTGGTAAAAGTTTACAAAACCATGCTTGCAGATCATGGGCACTTGCTGGGAATATTCTTTACCATCGACAACATGAATCATCCTCCATTCGGCGGCACCGAATGGGAGTACCGCGAACGTATGAAAAAATATTTTAATTTTCTATATTGGACAAAATGGAAGGCTGAGACCACTAGATCTGCCGGCACCGAACTCATCATCTACGCTAAGAAAATCTAGGTTAGATTCCAGGGGAAGTAGTTATACATCTGATAATACAGGTAAAAAATCCCTATCAAGAGCACAAAAATAACGCCTATTTTTCGTTGATAATGATAATCGACCATATGCTTGCCGCCTTTACTAGACTT
>JANMFM010000123.1:0-16105 GCA_031374125.1 Bdellovibrionales bacterium | reverse complement strand
CCTACGATGGGGGCTTTGCATGAAGGCCATCTCACATTGATGAGAAAAGCCAAAGCCGAAAACGATATCGTGGTGGTCAGTATTTTTGTGAACCCCACTCAATTCAATAATCCTGAAGATCTAAAAAAATATCCGAGAACTTTGGATCAAGATTTAAAAATGATTTCGGCTGTAGGCGCTGATTACCTCTTTTATCCTGAGATCAATGAAATGTATCCGGATGATTACAAATATAAAGTCACAGAGAATGCTTTTAGTAAAATTCTTTGTGGTGCCCATAGGCCTGGGCACTTTAATGGAGTTTTAAGTGTGGTGATGAAACTTTTCAATATCGTTAGACCTACAAAGGCTTACTTTGGTGAAAAGGATTATCAACAGCTTAAACTCATTCAAGGGATGGTAGAGAGTTTCTTTATGAATCTTGAAATTGTTCCTGTTCCTATCGTTAGAGATGAAAAGGGCCTAGCGCTTTCTTCTAGAAACCAAAGGCTTTCTGAAGAAGGCTTGGAGCGCGCTAGAAAGTTTGCACAAATTTTTAAGCAAGACAAAACACTTGATGATATTGGCGAAGAACTCATTGCAAAAAATATTGAAGTTGAATATCTCGAAGAACACTTTGGCAGAAAATTTGCCGCCGTTCATATCGAAGGAGTTAGATTGATTGATAACACATAAAGAAATTGTAAATAAAAATATTCTATTTATGCTCACAGGATCCATCGCTTGCTTTAAAGCTTGTGAATTGATTTCTCAGTTGGTGCAAAAAGGTTTTAAAGTTAAGACCGTTGCCTCGCGATCTGCTTTACAATTTATTGGACCAGCAACTCTTGAAGGTCTAACTGGCGAAGCCGTTCAAGTCGATAATTATGAACACGGAAAGATGATGAACCACATAGATCTTGCTAGATGGGCAGATTTGATTCTAGTTTGTCCTGCGACGGCTAATTCTATCAATTCAATGGCTACCGGAGCGGGTGGCGATATGATTACAGATATTTTCCTTAGCAACAATTTTCAAAAGCCTTTTTGGGTAGCACCTGCGATGAATACACAAATGCTTGCGCATCCTGCGACTCAAGAAAGCATTAAAAAATTAAAGACCTGGGGAACCGAAATTCTTGATACAGATGCAGGAAATTTAGCATGCGGTGAACAAGGCTCTGGAAGACTTTTGGCCCCTGCAATTATCTTGGAAAAAATATTACAACATTTCTCTAATCAAAGTTTTGAATTTAAGGAGGGTCCAACAGCATGAATATTCTAATTACAGCTGGCGGTACTCAAGAAAGAATAGACCAAGTTCGTAGTATAACTAATACCAGCACAGGTAAAACTGCGCATTCTATTGCAGAATTTTTATATGAGAATAGCTATGAAAATATTTATTACGTACATGCTAACAAGGCTGAAAGCTTTGCCAACGCAAAAGAGAATATTGCTTTTGTGAGCTCAGACGATCTAGAGAGAGCGCTGAAAGATATTCTAAGAGACACACACATTGACGTGATCATTCACTTGGCTGCAGTTTCAGATTTTATTGTGGATAAGGTTGTGATCAATGGGGAACTTTTTGAAGCTGGTAACATCAGCAAAATTAGCTCTAAAGACGAAGTGGAACTTGTGTTAAAGAAAAGATCAAAAATCATTGATCACTTAAAGACTTTTGCATTGAAGAGCACTCCACTCGTGATTGGCTTTAAACTTACTAATTCAAAAGAATATGAAGATCAAATCGAACAAGTTTTGGCGTTATCAATGAACGAGAGCGTAGACTTTGTAGTTCATAATGATCTTAACGATATCGATAGCAATACTCATAAGACTCAAATTTTCTTTAGAGATAGCTTGGTATTCACGGGCGAAACAAAAGAACATTTAAATAAAAATTTATTAGAATTAATTAAAACCTACACTTTTAACTTACAGAATTTCACCAATCACCTAAGTCAATAATACGACAGGAGGAAATTTATGATCTTATGTCTTGATATTGGAAACAGCCAAATTTTTGGTGGCGTTTTTGAAAATGGAAAAATCAGATTGAAATTTAGAAAAATTTCAACTCAAGGCGCATCTTCAGATGAATATGGATTATTCTTAAAATCAGTTTTAAGAGAAAACGGATTAGAACCGCAACAAATCAAAAAGATCGCAATCTGCTCTGTGGTTCCAGATCTGGTTCATTCCCTTAGAAACTGCTGCTTAAAGTATTTTAACTTGAATCCTTTTATCCTTCAGCCTGGAATAAAGAGCGGACTTAAGATCAAGTACAAGAACCCCGTTGAAGTGGGCGCTGATAGAATTTCTAATGCTATTGCAGCAACTCAGCTTCATCCAAATAAAAATTTAATCGTTATTGATTTTGGTACAGCAACCACTCTTTGTGCGATCACAAAGAAACAAGAATATCTTGGTGGCGTGATCTTGGCTGGACTTAAAATTTCCATGGAAGCTCTAGAAACCAGAACCGCAAAGCTTCCTAAAGTTGAAATCGTAAAGACCGACGAAGTTCTCGGAAGATCTACCGTAGAAAGTATCCAGATTGGATTGTTTCATGGACACTATGCAAGTTGTAAATATCTTACTGAACAACTAAAAAAAGAATGTTTTAAAAATGAAGAAGTCATTGTCATGGGTACAGGCGGATTTTCTACAATGTTTGAGGACACAGATCTATTCGATGAGATCGCCCCTGACCTTGTCCTTCACGGATTATTCCTTTCTTTAAAAAACAATACAGATATTAAGATCAAACCTAGAGATAAGAATAAAAAAACCTCGGCAGCGGATGCAACTGCTAGAAATTCATTGGCGTAGGAGAGTATATGCAATTAACAATGATGAAATCAAAATTACACAAAGCAACAGTTACAGACGCAGATTTAAACTACGAGGGATCTATTTCCATCGATTCGGCACTTTGTGACCAAGCTCAATTTTTACAGTTTGAACAAGTGGATATCTATAATGTAAATAACGGCGCAAGATTTACGACTTACGTGATCTATGGAAAACCTGGAGAAATTTGTCTGAATGGCGCAGCTGCAAGACACGTTCAAAAAGGCGATAAAGTAATCATCGTGAGCTACGCCAACTACGAACACGAAGAAGCCCTCAATCACAAACCCATCGCCCTAATGCTTGATGATAACAACAAAGTAAAAAGAGAATCGTTCTAAAAGGTGCCCGTCTACACCGAAAGTTTTTGCGGCGGAACCCGGCGCGTCTAATGCGCTGGGTTCCCAAAAGTAGACGGGCACCTTTTTCCGTAGTTTTTTACTGTGCTATTTTGTGGAGAGCTATGTTTAGCAGTTGAATTTGGCTAAGGTATTCGTAAATCATTTCCATTTCTTCTTTGGTGAATTTCACTGTGTCTTTTAAAGTTATTAAATCTGCTTTGAACTTTGTCAAATCTTCTGTCAGTTGTCCGAGTAATGCCGTCATCTTTTGTGGATCATCCACGTCTGCCTCGATGTAACTAGAAAAAATATAATCACAGAATTCTTGCACCTTTTGAATTGGCTGCGCAAAAAACATTTTGTTTTTTTCTAGATTAGGATGCCTCTTATCCAAGATTTTAAGTTTAATTTCATAGATAATACTCAGTGAACCACCTAAGGCTTTTAGGCCGTTCAATTTTTCACGGATCTTGAAAGTCTTTTGTGCCTGTAAGGCCGTGCGCTCAGACTGGTTCATCTGGATTTCTAAATCTTCAAGTTCTTTTAAAATTTTCTGCGAAATCGAAAAATACTTATGAATTTTTTCCTGATTTTCATCTGCTGCTGTTCCCCAGTGATTCAAAATCAGTGTTTGGATAGAATTAATAAGCGCAAATAATTTTTTGTACTCTTGTTCAAAAAATTCTACTAGATATGTGATTGGATAGTGATTTTTTGAAGTAAAAATTTGAATCTGGCGAATCTCTTTTACATCTCCAGTTGGAAAAAATTTGTCTGTGAATGGATTTATATAACGACTAAGGACTAATCCAATAACGCCCATGAGTAAGCTCAGCACCAAACAATTCGCCGTAAAAGCCAATGGACTTTGTGATCTTTGAATAAACAACTCCGGAAAAATCATTTCTGCAGCGATAACAATGATTCCTGTCACAATCGTGATGAGAACTACAGCGTAACTCGCAGATCTTGTTTCTCTATGGGCATCTTTTGTAGCAATCATGTACCAGAAAGAATTAAAGATCATCACACTCAAAATTGCATTCATCACTTGATCGTCAGTGATCAAATTTTTGAGATAGAAAGCATAAAGAACTGCTAAAACTGCAAAGCTATTTCTAAATACAAAATAAAATGCAAGGGCAATCAAAATAATACTCAATCTGTTGATGGACAATAAAAACTCTAACTTTGCGATGAGTGCTGACTGAATATTCAGCGAGTACATCAAGAGTTCAAATCCAAATAATATCGTAGCGGCAAAGAAAAACATTTTAGAAATCTGAACAGCTTTATTTTTATTTGAGAAAACTCCAAAGATTAAAGCTAATGCTGCAAGAACAAATTTTATCGGGCTTTCATATAAATTTAAGAAAAGTAGGGAAAGAGATAGTCCTACATAACTACCAAGAATTAATCCTAGTGCTTGAAAATTGGGAATGATCCCGGAATTCAAAAAACTCAAACCCACAAAAGAAATGGCTTGGTTTCTTAGAGATAACCAGCTAATTCCCATCGCCCGAATATAAGAATCTAAGTAACTGGGTCTTAGAGTTCTAAAAAATTTAATGAAGATGGTTTCAAAAACTAAGGACACCGTGGATGAATAAAATCTGGCTGCAAATGACAGCAGCGTTAGTGAAACCAATAATAAAAGATCCGTACCCATGGCGTAAACGCTATCACATGATGCGTTGATTCATCAAATACATATCGAAGCGGACCAGTTTACTTTCGAAGGAATGAGAAGGTTTTATGATGGGCTCACTTGCTAGTGGACGTTTTAAAACCACTCTTTTGAGTGCAGTTTTAAGAGCGATCTCAAGCAATTGCTCAATATTTTGCCGAGAAAGATTGTCACGATCCGTGAGAATTTCTCTTAAAAAAGCCATTTCTTTTTTAGGTTTGGCTGACTTTGGATCAACAGGATACATGGGATCTAGATAAATTGTATGAGGTCTCTCTTTGATCTCGTTCATATAATCCAACGAAGACCCATGCACCAATTCAATCTTTCCAGAAAATTTTTTGTGGAATTGCGGATGAAGCATCGCCCGCCTCAATCCATCTTCCAAAAGCGCAAATACGATGGGATTCTCTTCTACAGCAGTAACACTAACACCATAATGGCAAAAACTCACTGCATCCTTACCTAATCCCGCCGTTGCATCCAGAACTCTCTCGCCTTTTTCTAAAGCCATGGCCTTAAAGAGCGGCTGGGCTTTAGAGAGTGTTTTTAGTCTTTGCTGAAATTCTCCGGACAAAAAATCCACGGAAATTTTTTCTTTGGAAGAATCTTTTTTTAGCTCTAGCACGTCATCTTTATTGCGCTCTAGATAATAGGGTTGCTTTTGAGTCATCTTTTCTAATTTTCATTCATAATTTTATTGATTTCAACTCTTAAAGAGATAACCTACTTTGTATTACAGGAAAGGTATCTTCATGGCAGATTTTTACACATCTTTTTACAAAGATTTTTATAAGGCCAAATATGTTATCATTACTGGCGGCTCTGAAGGTATCGGACGCGCATTGGCTTTGGATCTCGCAAAAGCGGGAGCAGACGTTTCTATTCTCTCAAGAACAATTCAAAAGTTAGAACAAACTCACAAAGAGATGGAAAGCTTCCGTGTTTCCAAAGAACAAAAACTCAACTACGCTGTTTGTGATGTCACACAATTTGAAACCGTTAGAAAAGTAATCGACGAATTGATCTTTGATCATAAAGTTCCAGATATTTTGATGAACGTTGCAGGCTATGCTCAACCAGGATATATCCATGAACAAGAGATTCATCACTTTGATGAAATGATCAATCTCAATCTCTTTGGCGTTGTTCACACCTGCAAAGCCCTGACTCCTTACTTTATGAAAGAGAAAAAAGGAATTATCTTAAATACATCATCCATGGCAGGATTCTTAGGACTATTCGGCTATACTGCTTATTGTGCATCAAAATTTGCGGTGGTTGGATTTTCTGAAGCATTAAGACGTGAGCTTAAACCTTACAACATTCAGGTTTCTGTTCTTTGTCCTCCCAATACTAAAACTCCAGGATTGGAAAAAGAAAATAGAGTTAAACCTAAAGAAATTCTCGAAACAGAAGAAAAAGCAAAAGTTGTAACCGCAGAAGAAGTTTCTACGGCTACATTGAAAGATTTAAAGAAAAAAAAGACCATGATCATTCCTACTGCAGACGGAAGCCTTGCTTACTTCCTAAATAAAATTTCTCCCAAAATCATTGATCAATTTGTTAAAAGGAAGATCGACATATGAAAATTTTAATTGCTTTTCTTGTGACTCTACTCGTGTCCGTTGGATATGCTATGTCTGTCAAAAATTACAAAAGCCCGAAGCTTGCCATAAAGAAAACCAATGAATCCCAATTAGAGTTCATAGAATTAAAACAGTTTCCCATTAAGTCGCACAAAGATAAATTTGATCTGAGTGGGTTGGTAGAAGGCCCAGATGGATCTATCTATGTCATCTCTGATAAAGAAAAAAATCCATTTATTTATCTCGTGAATTGGAAGAAAGGTGTTTTTACCGAATATCTTTCTTTTGGAATCAAAGACAAACTAGACATCGAGGCCATCGATATATGCGAAGATTCTTTTTATTTATCCAATGAAAAGAACGATAAATTCTATATCGTAAAAAAAGGTGAAGAGACAAAAAGAATCGATATTGATTTTTCTGAACTCAGCATGAAAGGCGGACTCTTCTCAGGTAATGATGGCTTTGAAGGCATGGCCGTCGACTGCGAGAATCAAATTCTCTATGCCACAAAAGAAATGCTCCCAAGATTTATTGTAAATATCGATTTAAAACAAAACAAAGTTTTAAAGAAATGGACGCTCCCTTCATTGAGCGATAACGATTTTGATTTTACAGAAGCAAAATATCAAAATGGTTTCCTCTATGTTTTAAAAAGAAGCGCTTTCTCATTGGTAAAAGTAGACTTAAAAACTGAAAAAGTTGTAGCTACTTATTCCTACAGTAACATTGAAAAAGGTCCGGGTTATTTATTTGGTCCTTCAGCTCATGCTATCGGCGAAGCTTTCACACTCACTAAAGATGAAATTTGGATTGGATTTGATAATAATGGTTTAAAAGCTACCGAGGATGCTCAAGAAGAGCTCGGCCTCAAGGGCCGAGATCCGCTCATTGTACGTTTTAAAAGACCAGAGAATTTCTAGTCACACAATCAACTTAGCTGATTGTGTGTGTGAACAACATTTCACGGTATTTTGGAAGTGGCCACAATTCATCCGATACAACCCTTTCCGCTTGATCAGTTGCAGCTCTAAGAGCTTCTCTGAGAGGAATCGCATCCGATTGAATCATCTCCATTTTCTTTACTTCATCGTGAACAGCATCGATTTTATCGATCATCTTTGTTAGCTCAACTTCACCATTTAAAAGTTCTGATAAAACTTTTTCCAGTTCGTCTGTACGAGATTTATAAGATTTCTTAAGCAAATCAGATGCACCATTAGCAATCTCATAGGCATTTCCCAATTGCGCTTCTACTGCCGGAATCACATAAGTTTTTGCAAGCTCGGTTAACATCGACATCTCGATTATCAAAGTCTTAATGAATCTTTCCACTTGAACGTTGAATCTTGATTCCACTTCACCAGCATTTAAAACTTTTTGCTCAATCAAAAACTGAATGCTCTTTGGATTTTTAAAAACCATGACCGCTTCAGCAGAAGAATCAAAAATTGGAAGCTTTCTCTTTTCAGCTTCTTTTCTCCACTCTTGAGAGTATCCGTTTCCATCGAATCTTACGTTTCTAGACTCAATAAGATATTCTTTTACCAATTCCATAACCGCTTCATCACGCTTTGAGCCCTTAAGAAGCTCTTCTAATCTCTTAGAAGCTTTTCTTAAAGTACTAGCAATAGCTGCATTCAATATTGAAACCGGAACTGCAACGTTACTTGATGAACCCACCGCTCTGAACTCAAACTTATTTCCTGTGAAGGCAAATGGAGAAGTTCTGTTTCTATCTGTGTAGTCTCTATTGATTGCAGGAATTTGGTTTACACCCAAATCAATGATTTGTTTTTCTGAAGCATCGGAAGCTTTACCTTGTTCAATGTTTTCGAAAATCTTAGAAAGTAAACTTCCACAGAATACCGAGATGATCGCAGGCGGAGCTTCGTTTGCTCCCAATCTATGATCGTTTCCCGGAGAAGCAATCGACGCTCTCAACACATCAGCATGATCAAACACGGCCTTTAAAACTACCGAAATGATCGCAAGAAATCTTAAATTTTGATGCGGAGTTTTTCCTGGTTCTAGAAGATTCTCACCCTTGTCGTTACTGATCGACCAGTTGCAGTGTTTCCCCGAACCGTTTAATCCTTTGAATGGTTTTTCATGGAGCAAACAATAGAATCCATTTCTATTAGCTACACGCTTGATCACTTCCATAGTCAAAGTATTGTGGTCTGCCGCAATCACTGCATTTTCAAAGATCGGGGCAATTTCAAATTGGCTTGGAGCTACTTCGTTGTGGCGAGTTTTTACTGGAATTCCAAGTCTGTATAATTCTTTTTCAAAATCTTCCATGAACGTGTGTACGCGAGTAGGGATGGATCCAAAGTAATGATCTTCCAGCTGTTGTCCTCTCGGAGGAGCCGCGCCCACTAAAGTTCTACCGGTCATGATGATGTCGGGTCTTTGTGCTGCAAATCTTCTATCGATCAAAAAGTATTCTTGTTCAACTCCGAGAGTTGCATCTACAGCTTTTGCATCTACATCACCGATCAATTTTAAAAACTCTGTGCAAGCTTCTGAGAGAACATCTGTTGATCTTAAAAGCGGAGTCTTAAGATCTAGAGCTTCTCCGTGGTATCCGAAGAATACAGAAGGAATACAAAGTGTTTTTGATGCTTCACCTTCTAAGATAAATATTGGAGAGGTGGGATCCCATGCGGTGTATCCTCTTGCTTCAAATGTGGATCTCATCCCACCACTTGGAAAGCTCGAAGCATCCGGCTCACCTTGAATGAGCTGAGATCCGGAGAATCTCTCCATCACCGTGAGCTCTGAGTGGTGGGAAGTTTGGATTGAAATGAAAGCGTCGTGTTTTTCCGCTGTAGACCCTGTCATTGGCTGGAACCAATGGCAGAAGTGAGTTACTCCTTGTGTGACGGCCCAGTCTTTTACAACTTGTGCAACGGCATCGGCAGTTTTCTCTGAGATTTTTTCGCCTTTTTCAAGTGAGCGGATAATATTTTGATAAGCATCTCTATGAAGCCTATCTCTCATGTGTGACATATTGAAAGTGAGTTCCCCGAAATATTCTGAAACAGGACGAATGTTTTTAAGCCGGATGTTTTCATTGTCCGTCGGCTTCTTTGCATTTGTGGGATCTGTGATTTGTTGGAGCGCGTGTTGGCGTGGGCCAGCGGCTCTGTTTGAACCTTCGAGCATATTTGCCTCTTTTTAACTTTAAGAATCCTCATTGGACTTTTAAAATTGGTTAAGTTATGGCCTTGCGGCTTTTTTGGGCTTAAAGAATCAAAATTGTAACTCTTTAAACCATTGAGTACACTTTATTAAAATACCTTTATTCTGTCTATTGCTTCTTTTTAACTTTTCTCTTTGGACGGGCATCCTTGGCTGCCTGTATGCGGGCTCGCGCATCTTCATTTGCGAGGTCTGCCTTTTCTTTACGCGCCATCATCTTCTCTTTGGCGGCTTGTACCTGCGCTAGTAACTTCTGAGTCTTTGTTTCTTCAGCCTTTGCCCAAGCTTGCGTTTCCTTTAAACTTTTTTCAGCTACAACCGCTGTCTTTTCGGCAGCTGCCGCAGCTTTTCTTTCGTTCTGAAGTTCTGCTTTAAGGTTCGCAACGTTTTTCTGGTGCTCAGTTCTAGAGGCGACTGCCGTGCGCTTTCTTTCTAATGCATCGGCTTTCTTCTGTCTTGCCGCTTCAAGTTCGTCCTGCTTTACTTTCGTTTCAGCTACGGCCTTTTCTGCAATGGCTAAATTCTTTTCGATGTCTTTTTCAAGGGCTGCGATTTCAAACTCCGTTTGCTTTCGCTGCTTTTCAGCCTTTGCTCTCGCCGCGTCTGCACGTTTTCTTTCATCCACAGCTTGGTTGATTTTTTGGCGAGCGATTTCCACTGTGTTTTCTTTTTTTATTTTGGTTTTGCCAAGTGCTTTTTCTGCTTCTTTTTCGCGGTTTCTTGCTTCCTTAGCCTCATCTCCGGCGACGGTCTCTTGGCTTTTGTAGTCTTGGATTTCCGCTTCTAAAACTTCGGTTTCGACGTCTGCTTCTTGCGCAAATACGGATGTCGATAAAATTAAGATGAGCAAACTAGTTGAAAATTTCATGACGCTCCCCCATAGGCATTATTATATTATCAAAAGCGCCCTTAACCTAATAATTTTCTTTACTTAGAACAATTTTAAATCAATAACCAGTCCTATGACTCAGATCAATGTCCAGGATGTAAAACTAAACGAGAGTTGGAAATCCCACCTCCAAGGCGAATTCGAAAAGCCTTACATGCTTGAACTCAAAAAATTTCTTAAAAATGAAAAAATCAAAAAGAAAATCATTTATCCTCCGGGTCCGCAGATTTTCAATGCTTTGAACACTACGGATTTTGATAACGTAAAAGTCGTGATCCTAGGCCAAGATCCATATCATGGACCGAATCAAGCCATGGGATTGAGTTTTTCTGTACCGCGCGGAGTTCCACCGCCGCCTTCTCTTAAAAATATTTTCAAAGAAATTCAAAATGACTTAGGCCCAAAACAACATGCACACGGAGATCTTTCATCTTGGGCAAAGCAAGGGGTTTTATTATTAAATGCAACTCTCACAGTAGAAGCCACCAAAGCAGGATCTCATCAGAAAAAAGGTTGGGAATTATTCACGGATAAAATCATCGAATCTCTCAATCGTGAAAAAGAAAATTTAGTATTTATGCTCTGGGGAAGTTACGCTCAGAAAAAAGGGGAATTCATCGACCGCAAAAAACACTGCGTACTTGAAAGCGTTCATCCTTCACCACTCTCCGCACACCGCGGGTTCTTAGGCTGTAAACATTTTTCTAAGGCCAATGCATATCTCAAATCTAAAGGGTTAGATCCAATAGATTGGACAATTTCTTAGACAAAGGTACCTCCTAGTTTTCCGTACTGTCACTGCGTTATTTTTTTAAAATTAAGTTATAGCAAGTCTCGTCTCGCTCTAGATATTTTTTTTCAAAGTGAGTGCGGGGCTTTTCAGATTTTTCGACGATTCTATTTTCAATTACTTTCAAACCGAATATCTTTTGAGCATTTTCTAAAGACTCGTCAAAATAATATTTTTCGTTTGTAGCAAGAGTAATTATTCCACCAGGCTTCATTGTCTCTACCAAATAAGTCATAAAAGGCATTTGGAAAAATCTTTTTTGCGGATCTTTTGGATAGGGATTTGGATACAGAATAAAATAACGATCCACACTTTGAGGCTTTACGTAGTGTGCAACCCACCAAATGGCATTAGTATGAACTGGAACTATGTTTTTAATTTGCGGATGTTTTTCCAGCCTTCCCAAAAACTTAGCAAATTTCTCTGAAGTTTTTTCGATAGCAATCAGAAGTCTTTCAGGGTTATTTTTCGCATAATCAATTGGATGAAAGCCAACGCCACAGCCAATCTCAATATCAAGATTGCTAAAATTCATCGGCAAATCAACCTGCATCACCGGCTTCGGAATATTACTTTTATCAAACACTCTCATATTATTCCCAAAGGTACCCCCTAGTTTTTAACAACTCAAGTGCGTTATAAGTTATAGAAATTAATGCGGTGTAGACGTTAAAAACTAGGGGGTACCTTTTGGGAATGTTTAAATAACTTGTTATTTCATTGGCTTAGGTGTTGGGTATTGACTTTCTCTACTTTAGGCTCAAATTGTATTTAACGGGTCCAAATTGTTGAAGACAGACTAACTGTTTTTAACCACTCCGGAGGTCACTACATTATGAAACACACATTCAACTCCCAAGAAAGTACTTCCCCAGAAATCCGCGCGTTCATTTATCAGCAGCTTACGGATCTTGAAGGACTATTGCCTCAGAACTCGAATGTCTCAATAATTGTAGAAGACCCCGCAATAATTAAAAAAAACAAAAAAAGCACAGAAAAAGAAAGTCATGATTCAGCTAGAAACCGAAGCTGGAAATCTAGTTGTTGAAAGCGAGCACTTGGATGTCTATAAAGCAATTCAAGCGGCTAAAGAAAACTTGAGATCGCAGCTTTCTGTTCTCCAAGCTTTCACCGGTGGCATGGAGGATCGTGATGAAAAAATCAACGACATCATTGAGCACAAATACTTACACTAATTTCTTGAGCGTCACTGCCTTATACATAAGGTAGATCGCAACCATCTGGATCACGTGATAAATATCATTGTGATTGAAGTGCAGATGAAATCCAAATCCTGACATCTGAACCAAGGTCCCCGCAATAGAAACAAGAATGCCAATCACCATCATCTTTGCAGCGTGGTTTTTGGTTTTGGCAAATTCAATGGAGTTCATTAAAAGCAACAGAAGTAGCACAGGGAGATAATCAAAGATCACAAGATTGAAGCTCACATTTTGAAACTCACCAAAATATTTTTGCGGATACCCAAACATCAACATTAGAAAAACCATGATTTTAAAATAAGCCAAAAGAAATATTATGTTTCGTTGACGTTGGAAGTATTCCATAGCCAAAGCAAGGAGCATATAAAAACTCACCATACCTAAACACATGACAGTGAAAGGCCAGGCCTTGGCCAACATAGGAAATTCTCCCTTCATATGAGGGAATCCATGAGCAAGACCTCCTAGAAGTGAAGCCATACCTAAGAACAAATAAACAATTCCCCAGAATTGAGAATATCGCTTGTCGTAGGAGTTATCTTTTCCAAATTTTTTTGGATTCCAGTAAAGCATGTGACCAAAATAAAAGCTCATTCCCGAGAGAATAAAATCCGTAATTGCAGTCGTAGGCTCTGCAATGGAAATTCCAAATAATTCTATCACAAGAGTGCTCCGCCTGATTTTTCTAGATCGACCGTAATATTTTTTTGATGGGCTTCAATCGTTCCACCACCGATTTCTAAAAGCTTTGCATCTCTCCAAAGTCTTTCCACGATGTATTCACTCACATACCCGTAGCCGCCCATCACTTGCATTGCACGATCGGCAACATTTTTTCCCATAGTAGAGGCTGTGAGCTTGACCCCGTCAGAATCCAATCTATTTCCACCCTTAGCAGGATCTAATTTTCTAGCTGTATCGTAAACGTAAGCGCGACAAGCCATGTACTCCGCATAACTATCACCGATGTACTTTTGGATTTGTCCTAGCTTTCTTAGTGGTTTTCCGAAGGCCATTCTTTGTGTGGCGTATTTATTCATTTCGTAAACAGAACGTCTTGCGATACCTAGGCTCATAGCTGCGAGAGTGAGTCTTTCCATCTCCAAGTTCTTCATCATATGAATCATGGATTCGCCCTCGTTGCCGATCAAATTGGCTTTTGGAATTTTGCAATTTTCAAAGACAAGCTCTGCGGTGTTAGATCCACGCATTCCCGTTTTGTCTTGGATCTTTTGTCCAACGCTAAAACCTTCGAATCCTTTTTCTACAATAAAAGTAGAAACTTTTGCTCTACCATTCACTTCGCCAGTTCTAGCGTAAACCAAAACTATATCACAAGTAGTTTTATTCTCGTCGATTGTTCCATTCGTGATCCACATTTTTCTGCCGTTCAAAACATAGTGATCACCCTTTAGAACTGCCGTTGATTTCATTCCAAGCACATCGGTTCCGTAATCGGGCTCTGACATTGCCATAGCACCGATCCACTCGCCCGAACAAAGTTTTGGTAACCATCTTTTCTTTTGCTCTTCATTAGCATTCATCGCTATGTTGTTCACGCAAAGCATGGCGTGCGCAAGATACGCCAAACAAAATCCTGGATCTGAAGCCGCGATCTCTTCGTGAGCGATCGTTGCTGCCAGTGCATCCATTCCTGATCCGCCGTAAGCCTCCGGAGTTGTAATTCCCAAAAGTCCCAACTCACCTAGTTTTCTTAAAAGAGGAAGATTAAAAAGCTCATCTCTATCGTGTTTATGAGCTTGCGGCTCAACCTCAGATTGAACAAAACTTTTTACACTTTCACGGAGCATCTTGTGCTCTTCTGTAGGATTATAAAGATCAAAATCTCTAAGACTTACTTGTTGTTGTGTATCCGACATAAAAATCTCCACTTTACTTATCTATGGCTGACCATTAGAGCTTAAAAAACCAAAATCCCTATCGTTCTACAATGAAAAACCAGTGGTTTTTGCCATGCGACACGTGCTATATACCTACCATGAAAACTTTGGATTTACATGGATATGCCGTTGATGAAGCAATAGATGCCCTAGATCGCTTTCTTTACCGCTCAACTAAAGAGCCTAGAGTAAAAGTCATGACAGGAAAAGGTACAGGCGCGATCTTTAAAGCTGTTACCGAGTACTTGAAGAAGGGCAATTATCAATGGCAGTTTGAAAAGGTAAACAAACAAGAGAACAAAGGCGTTCTTATCGTTTTTACGAATTAGAATCCATTTTTTCCGAGATCGCTTGCTTAAGATCGTCCAAACTCTGAGAAGTTAAATTCATAATCCAATCACCATCAGGATAAATCACCGAGGCAATCCCTTTTGAGCAGAAATCTAAACAACCAGAGTTATTCACACGCACTCTTTTGCCATACTTTTCTTTGGCCCATATCTTGAGCTGATCTCTTAAGGCTGCTGCACCCTTATCGGCACAACACTCCCGACCCTCTTTTTTGTTGGTGCAAACAAAGACATGACATTCGTATAAATTCTTCGCTCTCATATTTTCAGACATTTACTTTATCCTCAGAGAATATTATCTTACTTTTTCATATTTCACTCAAGGAACAAAGATGGCTCACTCGGTCTATATTTATGCTCTTCTCGCAACACTTTGTTTCTCTACCGCTTCCATTGTTTTTACAGAGTTTGCCAATAGAACCAGCGTGACTTGGGTCAATTATTTTAAGGCCTTTGTGGCGACCGTTTGTTGTGCGCTAACGATTCAATTCTTCTTGGGATGGCAATCGGTCACAACTTATGCAGTTGTTTTATTCCTAGTGAGCGGATTGATTGGCCTTACAATTGGCGATTTCTTTATGGTCAGTGCTTTTCAAAGTATTGGGCCCGGAAGAACGCTTTTACTTTACGGATTTCAACCGCTGCTTGTTGGCGTTGCAAGCTTTTACATGTTTGGACAAACCATAAGCCCTTATAAGCTCATCGCTATTTTGTTTTTGGTTGGCTGCCTGGTGACCTTCAGTTACGAGCGCTTTAAGCAAAGTGGGAGCTGGGAGTTTAAAGGGTTTTTGATGGCCCTGACCTTTATTGTTTTGGATTCTATTGGTCTTATTATGACAAGAATTGGTTTTGATGAAAATCCAAACTTACATCCTATTCAAGCTCACTTTATCCGTTGTTTGGGTGCGGTTTTTGGATTTTGGGTTCAAGGTGTCTTTAAACCGTTTCATTTTGTTAAAATATTTAAAACTTTAACGATAAAAGCTCGTTGGGGAATTTTCTTTGCTTCGTTTTTTGGAACTTTCCTATCTCTTTCACTTTACTTTAAAGCAGTTCAAACTGGCCACCTTGCAAGTGTAACTTCAGTTTCAATCACAGCTCCATTTTTTGCTACACTAATCGAGTCGATTTATCACAAGAGATGGCCTTCCAAGTATCTTATATTTGCTCTGATCCAATTTGTAATTGGATTCTATATCCTGATCCAATTTTAAAGCCCAAAGAGAGTCCCGGAGCCTGTTGACCTTTCATTTAAAAAATGAAAGCCTATTAGTGCTTTACAATTAATCC
>JANMFM010000105.1:0-6087 GCA_031374125.1 Bdellovibrionales bacterium | reverse complement strand
CATCGCTGGTCCGGCCTTGGGTGGAATTCTCTTTGGTTTTTTAGGACCCGTTGTTGCTTCATCTGCAGTTTGCATTTCTCTCGTGATTTCTTTTGGGAGTATTTTTTTGATCAAGATAAATATCTTGCCGCCAGATTCTACGAATATGCACAAGTCGATCAAAGATGAACTTCTTTCGGGTTTAAAATTTGTTTATAAACATCCCATTTTATTTCCGGCGCTCACGCTGGACATGGTATCGGTGATGTTTGGAGGGGTGACGGCACTTCTTCCCATTTTTGCGAGTGATATTTTGATGATCGGTGCAAAAGGTTTGGGGACGCTGAGAGCAGCTCCGGCTGTGGGCGCCACTATTGTAGCCCTGTATCTATCGACTAAGGCCATCAAAGGGAGATCGGGCACAGTGCTTTTGTGGTCGATAGCAGGTTTCGGGGTTTGCATTTTAATTTTTGGTCTCAGTACGAATTTTTATCTATCGCTGGCAGCCCTTGCATTGAGTGGAGCCTTTGACAGCGTGAGTATGATCACCAGATCGAGTGCGGTGCAAATTTGTTCGCCCGATCATATGCGAGGAAAAATATCTGCGGTGAATTCAATATTTATCGGATCTTCCAATGAAATTGGCGAACTTGAGTCTGGAGTTGCAGCAAAAATTTTAGGAACTGTGCCAGCAGTTTATTTTGGTGGAATCATTTGTCTCTGTACAGTTGGCGTTGTTGCGTATTTCTGCCCATCTTTGCGAAAAATGGAATTAGAAAAATTAAATTCTTAAGACCGGATAAAATTTAAAATAATATCGTAGTTTTCATTAAGGACTACGGTCTCTTCATGGCTTCCGCCAACGTCAGGGTGAAAGACTCGCGCTAGCTTTTTTCTAGCGTTATTTAGAGTTTCTTCTTGAATGGGTTTTTCGATAGGAAATCCATTTTCTTCAAAAAAGGCTAGTGCGCTTTCTACGTAATCGGGAAGTTTTGGTGCTTCATCTTGAAATTTCTTTTTTTCTTTTTCTATTTTTATCTTTTTGGCGCTCAATTTTTGTTTTTGATATTGAAGCTTGCGGTAGTCGGCTTGTTTTTCTTTATAGGCATCTTGCTTGGAGTTGGTTTTGGAAATTTTTTCGATATTTGTTTTAGAGGTCAAAAAATCAGGGTAATTGACCTCGGTAGAAAGTAAAACCGCCCAGATGTGTTTGCAGAAGTGTCCTTTATTGGAAACAGGACAAGTGCAGCTTGCAGCAAAAGAAACACTTTCGATAGATGTTGAAGAAAGCGATACCCTTCCGGCCGCGACACCTTTGATGTACCCTTGCACATTCGTGTCTGATTTATTGGATAAGATCACGGCATTTTTAGCAAAGTAATCAGCACCACTTCTTTTTGCTTCGGGTTTAAAAAAATGTTCAAAGGTTTGTTCTACCGACATAGAGGGTATTTAACAAATTTCCGAGGAATATGGCAAGCCTGTTTAATTCAGCCCTAGATTCATTGACTTTATTAATTTGTTTATAAAGACTTTATGAATCAATTGATTTCCGGGAGGGGAACATGAAAAATTTATTTTTAATATTTACTATTTTCTTATCTATTAATGCCTTCGCATCAGATTTTCCTGACCATGAACCGCACAGAATACAGTCAGATTCAGGTATAATTGGGCCACCTTACAAAAATATTGTCGAAGAATTATTCAACTTAGAAAAACTCTATCCGGAATATTCTGAGGTTATTCAGTATGGTACAAGCATTGAGGGAAGGCCACTTTCACTTATAAAAATAGCTAAGAAATCCATAAAGCCTAAGGCGAGTAAGGCAATCTATATCGCTGGAGCCATTCATGGTGATGAATATTTAAATATTGAAGATAGATTGCCAAGATGGTTTTTGGAAAAAGGATTGAGTCGGGATTCAATCAGTAAATTTTTTGAAGAGGGTGGTTCGCTCTATATCATTCCTATTTTAAATCCTGATGGGTATGACCGCAGAAGAAGAACAAACAGCGCGGGATATGATTTGAATCGCGATTTTGATCTTGTTATAGATTCAAAAATTGGATTTTCTCAACCCGAAACAATTGCTCTTAAGAGCTTCTTAAATGCAGAAGCCAAATCGGATAGAAAGCTGATGCTATCAATGGACTACCATTGCTGTACGGGCGCAGTCCTCTACCCATGGTCCTTCACTGGACCAACATTGCCTATGAGTGTAAAAAATAATTTTGTTACAGCTAGCCAAATGATAAAACAACATATGGGAAATGACTTTGAGTATGGAACTTGCCCGGAAATTTTGGGTTATGACGCGCATGGAACTTCAAAGGACCATTACTACGAAGCATATCAGACATTGGCTTTTACTTTTGAAGGTCGTCGGCGTGAAGAGAATAAATATTTTGATAACCACACAGCAATGTGGATCAGTTTGGTTGATTTAGTAAATAAAATGTAAATTAATAATTAAAGCAGAAAACTTTTGAGATATGTAGCTGGCCCAAGTAAAATTGCCTGGCTAGCTTTACCTTGGGGACTAATTATTTAGTTCCTTCAGTTTTACATGAGAAAATTGCAGTTGTTACAAGTCTGCCATATCCTGTTACGCTTGTTTTCCAGTCAGAAACTCGTAGAGCAGTAAGTGGGTTACAAACGATTTTCGCGTTTGCCTCGGCATCGATCTTAGCCTCATCTGCAGCTACTGAACAATCCGACTCACACTGCTTAGACCCAGTGCTTTGAAAAAACGAACCACCCTCTTGTGCAAATCCATTTGCGGATACAAAGATTAAACCTAAAATAAATATTTTCATAAATACCTCCATTGCTGATAACCCTATCTGGTTTCATTTTTGAAGACTAATAAATAGCAATAATAGTTATCATAGGCGTTTACTTATGAAACGCCAAAGCCCTGTGTACCATAGGTTTCGGGGTAATAGCTGCTACTGATCAAGAAGATTGAATTTGCCATAAACTAGTTAAAAAATATTCATAAGAGATCTATCAAATTATAAAGAAATCTGTCAGTTAAACATAAATATAATCAAATCATCAAAGCTGCTTTGATGGCGAGCTTTCTTGAGGGCCTCGATATAAGTATTACGATGATTTTTAGCGTTGCTTTTTAGAAAAGCTCCCCATGTCGGAATCTGAATTTTTTCAAACTTACAAATCACCTCGACTAAAAATCGACTTGTTCGACCGTTGCCATTTGTAAAGGGATGAATTGTCAACAAACCTTCGTGAAACCGAGCAATCACTTCTTTTGAGTTCATTTTTGCTTCAGATGAGAATCGGTATTTCAGATCGCCTTCAAGTTTTTTGATATTTTCTTTGATGTACCCTGGATGATTAAAGTCGTCGTTCATCAGTTCGTGCGTTCTGAATCTTCCCGCCCATTTCCAAACTTTTCCGAAAAGCTTTTTATGTAGCTGCTCCCAAAACATCCAATCTTTGGGATCATTTTTTTGATCCTCGAGCCACACAAGTCCATCGATGATATTTTCCTCCTCGGCCTCATCAAGTTCTTGGCCCAACTGGATATGGGCATAATTTGGCATCAAATCTTTTTTGAATTCTTCAGGAAGGGGAGTGCGACCGTCTCTATCTTTAAATAAAAAGTGATTTACCACACTTTACCTTCATCAATTAATTTTTTTGAAGCCGTAAAATTCGTGCCTCAAGATCACTCTTAACTTTTTGATCCTCTAAGCTCATATGTAAATCTGCTCTTGCTAAAATTCTTTGAGCTTTTTGATAAGCCTTTTGGCGAATGAATTCGTGCATGTCTGATTTGGGTGCAAACATATAAACAAACTCACAGTTCATTGCCTCTGCTGTTTTTCGTAAGGTTTCAATTGTTAACTTTCCCTCGGCCTCTCCGCGTTCGGCTTGAGCGATTGTAGGAGTAGCAACGCCACAAAGGTCTCCCAACTTAGCAAGGGTAAGTCCAAGGGCTTCGCGCAATTGGCGAATCCAACCTTTCTCGGGTTTTATAAAAAAGGGCCGAATTTGCTCAGACCTATTTTCAATGTGTTTTAGGAAAATTTCTTGTGTGTGCATAAGTACCTCTTCGTATATTATGTATAATTACATAAATATATACGTAAGTACTTGAAATTACGTTGATCAAGGTACAAAAATGAGATTGCCCTTAACGGGCAATGGAAATAAATTCGAACTCAAACACAGAGCATGTAGTCCATTTGGGAAGCCCGAAGACAAAATAATCATAACAGTGCAAAAGAATTGGAATCTCAATTGAGAAATATTCTCCTTACAAGCAAAATTAAAAAAATTGATTTTCTAAATAGAGTTTTAGATGGAGATGGGGGAACTAATGAGGCATTTTACATTCTTTTTCAATCTGGAAATTCCGCTGTTGTAAAATATAAGAGCGGTGATGGAGAAAATAGAAATGCTCCCCGCAGTGAGATCGCTGCCTACGAAGTGAGTCAGCTGTTTCAGCTTAACAATATTCCCATGACGGTTAAGAGAAAAATTTAGAGGGCAGCAAATGTCGGTACAATATTTTGTACATGACTTGCAGGACGGATTCTCTAGGCAGCATCGCTATCGACCAGAGTCATGGCTAACGGATTACTTAATTGCATATTCAGATATGATTTCTAGTCGATTTCGAAACAAACAAGATAATTATCTTTTGGATGATCAAGGCGGGCAGATTCTAATCGACAATGCCTCATCCTTTACGACAGATTGGCAGTCTGGAAATAAAGCGCTAAAACAAGAGTGGTCAACATTGCTTTATGCTCTAGAAAAGGAAAAGCTGTCGCTAAAAGATATCGCTCCATCGAGAGAGGTTTTCGATAAGCTCCGAGCACCAACAAGCGAAGAAATTCGTAATCATCTTCAAGGAAAACTGCCAACACAAGAAGTTGAAAACCTAATTATGCGCCGAGATTACTACGTCAAAAGGATGTCTCAATACATAGAATAAATGTAGAAAGCATTATCACTCTACTCCAATGCAATTGGATCACTTTAGAACTGAGTTATCTTTATAATCTAATATTTAGGCATATATCCTGCATTTAATATAGCGAGTAGCCCAACGTGATTTTAATGAAGGTAGGACTTTGTGAAAACTTTTAAAACAACACGGCTTTAAGATCCAACGCATTTCTAGTGAAAAAGATCTTTAGAGAATATATCCAATGATAATTTTTAAGGTATTTGTAAATTCTCGGCCCATGCGAGAAGTCTAGCGGGAATTGTTTCGTCTATCTCTGAACTGCTAAAGCTTCTGTTAAGCAAGTCTTGTCTAGCAGAATCTAAATCCCATACAACAGATTCTCCACTTCCCATTTCTTTGAGCGCTCTCCGAATTACTTTTGCATCGGGATGATTGTGAATTTGGTACCATAATTCTTCCATTTCAAAATGAGTTCCTTTTTCTACTATTCCCCAAGTAAGTTCTGCTATATCGGCAAGATCTTTTACCCTCTTTTCTGGGTTGTCATGATATGCCGCTAATTTTAGCCCAACCATTGAGATTGGATTAGGAAAATATAACTTATCATGAATTTTAAAGGCAGAGGTTCTAGCAAATGTAAACCCTCTAAAAGAAAAACTTGGCCCTACTCCAATAATTTTTTGAGTTCTGTCGTCAGAGATTGTATCACTCATAGGATGGGCCAGAAGATCAATATAAGTGAGGCCTCCTGGTAATTTTTTGGGCGAAAAAAGACGAAATTCTATTTCTGGATTATCTACGGTGTATCCGTTTTTTAATAACTCATCTCTCAAGGTTGTGTAGTCGTCTTCTCCTGTCGAGAGACCTACGCTGAGATCGAGGTCTCCTGTTTTTCTTTTAAAAGAAGGAATCCATCCTTGTTCATAATAGATGTCGAAAACTCCAGCCCCGATAATTAAAACTTCAGATTTAGTTTTTCCAAGTATGCTCTGCAAATTAGGAAGATATACTGATGCAGCAGTTAGCCAATCCTCTGCTTTCCTTCTATCATAGTTCATTTAATAAGCTCTTTCAGAGTCAATAATTATAGCTCATTACATAACTCTAAATATCGGAATAAAGAAAATCCTTTTAGAGCAGCTTGGGATCTAAGCGAGGGAAC
>JANMFM010000103.1:0-3130 GCA_031374125.1 Bdellovibrionales bacterium | reverse complement strand
CGGAAGAATCGCGGAAGAAATCGAGCATGACTACAAAGGCAGACCGATTGTACTTGTTGGGGTTCTGAAGGGGTCTTTACCATTCATCGCAGACCTTTCCCGTAAGATCAATTTGGCTCAAAGAATAGATTTTGTATCCCTCAGTAGCCAAAAAAGCAAAAGTGGCGAGTACGTTATCACTATCAATCAAGACATCACGACTCAAATCAAAGACAAACACGTAATTATCGTTGAAGAAGTTATCGATGCCGGCAGAAAACTGACTTTCTTGAAAAACAGAATTCTATCTTCTGATCCTGCCTCTCTGAAAATTGTTACTTTACTGGATAAGCCCGCAAGAAGAGTTATCAACATCAAAGCGGACTACATCGGAAAAACCATCGAAGACAGATATGTGGTTGGTTACGGATTAGATGATAATGGGCTTGGCAGAAACTATCCGGACATATACTATCTAAGACATTGATACATTTTTAGGGATAATTACTTTAGAGACATACAGCTAGATTTATAGGACAACAACAATGATTTTCTCCGCTCGCGCAACCATGATGTTTATTTTTTCGGTGCTTCTTTTTTTCGTATTCCAAGCGCTTGTAAGATAGTAGTGCTTTAAGACGAAGATCCACGTTTTTTAAAACAAAACAAAGGAAAGTTAGCAGCATGAAGGGACTAGTTTTTAAAGAATTTATAAATATGGTTGAGGAAAAATTTGGATATGAAACAGTTGATGAAATCATCGAAAATTCACATCTAGATTCTAAGGGTGCCTACACTTCAGTTGGGACCTATAACCATGAGGAAATCATCAGGCTAGTTCAGAATCTAAGCAATAAGACAAAGATTCCCGTTCCTGATTTAGTTAAGGAATTTGGTCGCAATCTTATTCCAGTTTTTGCAAAGGGATTTCCGAATTTTTTCAAGGAGCCGAATTCGTTCAAATTTCTTGGAACCCTCCATAATTATATACACGTTGAAGTAAAAAAACTTTACCCTGATGCCGAATTACCAATCTTCGCCACTAGATTACATAATGAAAATGAATTGGTAGTTGAATACAGCTCTAAGCGTCCACTTGCAGATTTGGCAGAAGGACTCATCGAAGCACTAGTGAAATACTACGGAGAGAATATTGAAATCTCCACTCAAAGTCCGCCTGGACCTCCAACAGCTCGCACCTTCAATCTTAAACGAAGATAATATGAAAAAAGACCCTCTTCTTCTAGACAGAAAAATTAAAAGACTTGAGAAAGCTCTCGAGGAAGCGGAGTCTTTGCTGGAAAGCAAAAGTCGCGAACTCTATCAAATTAATAAGAATCTTGAGTCAGAGGTTGACCTGCGAACTAAAGATCTTCAAATCGCGCGGGATCAAGCCGTTAAAGCAAATCTAGCCAAGTCAGAGTTTCTTGCCAACATGTCTCATGAACTTAGAACTCCGATGCATGGAATTCTTAGCTTTGCCCGCTTTGGACAGCAAAAGATAGAGCAAAGCTCTAAAGAAAAACTTAAAAGTTATTTTGATGAGATCTACGATAGTGGATCGAGATTAATGTCTCTCTTGAATGATCTCCTCGACCTAGCAAAGATGGAGTCAGGAAAGATGACATATATATATTCTGAAGGTGATCTTCTGAGTATGGCTCGAGCTGTGAGTTCAGAGATGAGTGCCTTTGCCAAAGAAAAAGGATTACGAATTGAGACCTCTGAAGAATCGGTATTAGCTGTTTTTGATTCTGAGCGACTGATGCAAGTGATGCGAAACCTACTTTCAAATGCGATAAAATTTTCTACAAAAAACACAGCTATAAAAATTAAAATAGAACTCTTCAATGAGAACGTGAAATGCTCTCTCTCAAATAAAGGTGTTGGAATTCCTCCGGAAGAACTTTCATTAGTGTTCGATAAATTTTCCCAAAGCAGTAGAACTCGCAATGGCTCTGGGGGAACAGGGCTTGGTCTTCCAATCTGCAAGGAAATTATCGAACATCACAAAGGATCGATATGGGCAGAAAATGTCGCAGAAGAAACCTGCTTTATATTCGAAATTCCACGTGCGGCCATCGAGGTTTCTTCTAAAGCTGATAATTTTAAATTACCTGACGCAGAAGTGAGTACCGATAACAACTAATATTCGAAATTCGAATTCAATCCGGTAATTCAGCGTGTGATTAATTTTCGGAAATAATTTTTCCAATCAAATCGTATTCCATGGCATCGGTGATCTCTACTTTTACGAGGTCACCGATTTTTGCGTCACCTTCGTTAATGTAAACGATACCGTCGATGTCTGGGGCTTGTTGTGATGATCTTCCTTTTAATAAAAGTTCTGATTCTTCACTCACGCCTTCAACGATCACATCTATTACAGATCCGATCATTGCTTTGTGTTTCTTTTTAGAAATTGGAAGCTGAAGTGACATCAGTCTGTGGAAGCGATCTTCCTTGATATCTTCATCAATTTGATCTGTCATTTTGCCACCAGCAGTGCTTTCTTCTGGAGAATATTTAAAGCAGCCAACGCGGTCGAATTTTTGTTCTTTAACAAAGTCTAATAATTCTTGGAAATGCTCTTCTGTTTCACCTGGGAAACCTACGATGAATTGAGTTCTAATCACAGCATCTGGAATTTCAGCTCTGATATTCGTAATCGCTTGTTGAATTTCTTCTCTAGTCATTTTTCGATTCATTCTCTTCAGCATTTCATTGTTGATGTGCTGAAGAGGCATATCGAAATACTTAACGAGATTCTTTTTTTCTTTTACTAATTTTACCATTTCCGGCGTGATGCCATCGGGATAAAGATAAAGAACTCTCACCCAATCAAGTCCATTGATATCAGAAAGTCTTCTTAAGAGTTCCACGGGGCTTGTCATATTCTCTGGATCTTTTCTACGCAGATCCCAACCGTAATCTGTAAAGTCATGACTGATGACGATCAGTTCTTTAACTCCGCCGGCGACGAGCAGCTTCGCTTCGTTGACGACGTTGTCCATCGTGCGCGATTGCAAGTTTCCGCGAATCAGCGGAATCGCGCAAAAAGCACAACGTTTCATGCAGCCTTCAGATATTTTTAAATAAGCCCGGTGCCGAGGCTGTGAATTTACGCGCGGTGTGTTCGACTCTTGGAGGT
>JANMFM010000014.1:0-2613 GCA_031374125.1 Bdellovibrionales bacterium | reverse complement strand
TTTTGATCCCTTGGTTTTCCAATTCTTTTTCTTGATAAGAGATCTGGCAAGGTCCGGTGAACTGCAAATAAATAGCATTGTCCCCATTCTTATGAATTTCTGTCAGTTGCCCAGAAACTTGTGCTCCCACCTCAGAATCATTGAGGCCAAATTCTACAGTGTTTGTGGTCTCAGCACTCTTTGCGATCTCAAGCCCGTAGAGTCCGCCACGTTTGTAAGCCATAGTTTTTGAAAACTCTTCCAGCACTCGAGACAACGTTTTAAAACTATCCGCCACAAAAAGTTGCGGTTGCTTTTCGGTAATGTCGTAAGAATATAAAATGCAATCCATGCTAAAAGGAATTTTTTTAGTTTGCGTACTGAGAGCGGATTTTCCTTCACCTGCGGAGGAGAGAAGTCCTGCACCGTAAATTTTTGGATTGTCGTGTCCAATCAATCCATACTCTGTCGTCCACCAAGCCATTCTTGCAAGAAGAGAAGCTTCCGAAGGCTCTCCCATATTGTGAGAGATGCTATCTAGTTTTTCTTGAGCAGATTTTTTTTCATCTTCAGTCGCATTCGGATGTTCTTTGATATCTGAAAGATCTCGGATAGCTTCGTAAAGATCTAGATCTTTACGATTGATAATGGCTTTTCTTGCCACTTGTGCGTATTCCTCTAGGTATTTTCTAAATTCTGGATGAGCCACCATCGGCGCATGTCCTGCCGCCTCGTGGACAATGTCGGGTGCTGGCGTGTATGTGAGATGCTCGATGGTTCGCATGTCCGAAGCAATCGGCAAAATCTTGAGCGCTTGCAGTTCTAGAAATGTAGCCGGTGGAATAAATCCACTCACGGGAGCGGCTTTCCATCCGTACTTTGCCAGTTGTGCGCTGATGCTTTCGATACTTGGAATTTCTTCGACGGAAATTCCTGTGGCCTTCATTCCGTCGATATAAGATTCGTGAGCGTTTTTTGAAAGATAGTTTTTAAGTTGTCTTAAAACAAATCTCCAGACCGCTTGATCGATCGGTGTGTATTTTGATGGTTCTTGCTCGACGATGTATTTTTTAAGATGAAAGGGAATCTCCGTTTTCACAGGTATGAATCCTCTTGGTTTAAGTAATTTGTAACATAATCTTTTATGCCTTTTTCAAGAGGCCATTGAGGTTTGCTTAAACCCAATTTCAAAAGCTTATCCATCTTCGCTTCAGTAAAATATTGATATTTTTCGCGAAGATTTTGTGGAATCTCGATCCAATCGATTTTCATTGGACGATCCATGTTTTTAAAAACTTCTGAAGCAAGATCGATCCAAGTTCTAGCTGTACCGTGACCCATGTTGAAAATTCCATGCTGACCGGGTTTGTCCATAAGTTCTGCCATCCAACGCGTAATGTCTTTGATGTAAACAAAATCTCTCATTTGGTGGCCGTCTTTGTATTCATGGTGATGAGATTTGAATAATTTTAAAATTCCTTTGTCCATAATCTGCTCGTGTGCTTTGAAGACCACGCTCGACATATCTTCTTTGTGATACTCTTGCGGACCATAAACGTTAAAGAATTTTAAACCATAGCAGGAAGCAGGTAATTTTTTATGTTCTTTGATTTGGGTTTCAAAATATTGATCGAATAAAACTTTGGACTCTCCATAGAGATTAAGAGGTTTTAACTCAAAAGAAGAAGTGTTGTCGTCGTAACCTTTTGCCCCATCACCGTAAGTTGCGCCACTCGATGCGTAGATAAAGTTTTTGTTATTCGTAGCACACCAATCGAAAAGTTTTTGTGTATAGTGTAAATTCGTTTCCATAACGGCGGTGCGGTCGGTGGCCGTCGTTGAGGAATTTGCCCCCATATGAACAATCCACTCCACTTCTTTTTTGAAAAGTGCAGAATCTAGTTTTTTTAGGAGTTCATCTTTAGTTACGAATTCTTTGTATTTTCTTTTAGTTAGATTTTTGAGCTTCAATTCTGAAGAAGGAAGATCTACACACACAATATTATCAATACCTTGCTGGTTTAACTCCCAAACAAAAGCACTTCCGATAAATCCTGTTGCGCCAGTTACAATGATCATTCTACTCGTCTTTCGCCTTGTGTTAAATAAGGTCTCTGATATTACTTCTATACCACTTCTCCGAATTAGCTTTTTCGGGAGTGTATCTCGTGTGATAATATAGAGGAAAGAAACACATGGAGACAAGATGAAAAATATCAATTGGAGAAACACACTTTTCCTAACACTAACTCCCATTGCTGCGCTTATTACAGTGCCCCTTTATCTACAGTCTGTTGGATTTAGCTGGTGGTTGGTGACAATCTTTACAACTTTTTACGTTGTTTCAAATATGTCCATCACATGCGGATATCACAGATACTTTGCGCACCGAAGTTATGACGTACATCCAATTCTAGAATTCATTTATGTGTTCTTTGGATCGGGTGCCTTCCAGGGTTCAGTTTTGGAATGGGCCGCAGATCATCGCATTCATCACTCTAAGGTGGACACGGATCAAGATCCTTATAGCATCAACAAAGGTTTTTGGTACGCACACATCGGTTGGTTATTTGTAAAATCCAACGAACCAATGGAATTTCCAAAAGATCTTGCTTCAAAAAAACTTCTACAGTT
>JANMFM010000003.1:0-2263 GCA_031374125.1 Bdellovibrionales bacterium | reverse complement strand
CTCCCACGGCGGCTATTCCGACGGCGTACAGACCGAACTCACCGACCGCAGCCGCAGCGTATTCTTGAAACTTAGTTATGCGTGGCAGCCGTAGGCGCTGCTGGACATCGCATACTTGTAGGAACGACGCAAGTCGCGATCGCACTGAAAACGGCGCGACTTCTAGCAATTCGTAGGCCGGAAAATCGGTATTCGGTATTCGCCCGCACATGATTGCAAATACGGATACGATGACCCAGCTTACTTGCTGATACTGATGCGCGCGAAGGTCCGCGCCAAAATTCGTTGATGTCGCTTCGCTTATCGGGCCTTCCGGCCCTCCCACAACAGCGATTGTGTTCTCGCCTGGAATCTCGACTGAGGGAGGCCCGGAAGGGCCGATCGAGCAGTTCGTAGCTCAGGTAAGCGCGCAGCGCACACCCGGTACACATGCGAGCAGAAGTGTGCGCGAGCGAAGCAAGATAGAAAGCCCCGGGTGCGGCTGGTGGCCTTAGCCGGGCTACTCGCTACTCACTAAGGTGACAGATACTTGATCGCCCGGTCGAAAAGCTGACGCTTTTGCTTTAAATAATTCAAATCATTCGAGAGACTCAAAAAATCATGCACTTCCGACAGAGATCGATAAGAAAGAGATCGCTCAATTAGAAACCAAAAAACGTGTCGATAGTAACTTTGCAGCAGAAAACAGTTCGTTCTTGCCTGTGTCGTCTCCTGACCTGCATGAACGCTTGCGTTGCGATATTCGCGCAGGTGCATAAGCACCTGTCTGTGATACTCGAAATCCTGAAACAAAAAACAGCACCGATCGACCAGCACATCATAATCGGCTCGCACTGGCGTAAGGAGACTTTCAAAAGCGCCCCAGAGCCGCAAGAAAGCTGTGTTTGGATCGGCGTCGTCCAAAGCACGAGCGTAACGAATCAAGGACTCAGCGATTTCTTTTCCAAATTTCGACAGCGTCATGCGCCTCAACGCATAGCGCAGGTTCTTTTTTATATGCTCTGCATTCTTAAACCTAAAAACGTCTGTCTCTTGATAGCTCGGCTCAAACCAAACCGCATCGCATGCTGCATCACCATTATTCTTATGCAGCGACTGGAAACGGCCCATTCTGACGACGTTAATCGGTTTATAATTTGATCCTCCAAAATTCATTTGCATCCCAGGATTCCCTTCAAGACAAAGAATGCCGCGGAAAACATCGATCGAATTGAGGGCTTTTCTTGCGGCGGCCTCACTGGATTTAGCTTTTAATTTTACGGACATTTCGTAGTATTTCTTACACGAAGAAGCAACATCCATCAGCCGACCATGTCTCTCAATTAGAGATTTTCTGCAAGAAAACTTCTTAGGGAATGCATGCCCATGAAATTCGATAGCAGCCCCATGAACAGCAATTTTTTTCGGCCATTGACTGCCGTCCAGCGAAATCGTAGCGAGAAAATAGTACGGCTCTTCTTTTTTGCGAAGACCAGAATTGACCTCTTTATTGATAGCTTCAATAAAGCTTGCCGCACACAGGTCCGGCCTTGCTCGGAACAGCGCGCTCCACACAAGCGACGGCTTATCCATGTCCGATGCTGCATCTGGGAAGTTGAGCATCGAATAGAGCGTCGCGGCATCTTGATGAATTCCAAAGCCGCCAAACGACGACGTACTGCCGTCGTCGTTAAATACTCGGGTCTTTTCTATACGACCGAGAATCAGATCTGGTTTGAATTTTTTTGAATTTTTCCATTTCACCGACATCGTATTTACTCCTATCGCAATTCGAAACCACCAATATGCTTGTCCGAGGTGATCCGGACCAAGTACCCAATAGCTCGGACCTGATTGAAGATACGGTACGCCAGCTGAACTACCTATCGACTAAGCCGCTCAGGACATAACACACTGCAGGCCATTCAAACTATGTCACTCAAGCGGCACGTTCAGTGTCACGAAGCTGGCAGGAAAAAGTATTTCAATATCCACAACAGCCCGGCTAAACCCGATACCCCGTATGAATCGCCACAATCCCCGCAGATAAATTCTTGTACGAACACCGCGAGAATCCAGCCGTTTCCATCATCGTTTTCAATTGTTCCTGCGGCGGGTGCTTGCGAATCGATTCGGCGAGGTATTGGTAGCTATCGCTGTCTTTCGCGAACAACTTGCCGAGCTGCGGCAGGATCTTGAACGAGTGGAAGTCGTAGATCGGTTTGAACCATTCGGCGGTAACTTCGGAGAACTCCAGCACGCGGGCTTGGCCGCCGACTTTGAG
>JANMFM010000365.1:0-3429 GCA_031374125.1 Bdellovibrionales bacterium | reverse complement strand
CTCGCCATCTGAAAAAGAAACTCTCTTAGATATAGAGTTTGTTCCTCAAGGGGAAAAATTATGTGGGCCTGCCGTACTTAAGATGGCATCTCAAAAATATTTATCGGACATACCTTTTGAAACTTACAAGAAACTAGCTTTCCACGAAAAAGCAGAAGGTTCTTTTAAGTCGGATATGATTTCTTCTACCCGTCGCCTCGGACTTGCTCCCTACCGCGTTCCTAGCCTAGAAATTATGTTTCAGGAAATTGATCAAGGACGTCCCGTGATGGTTTTTCAAAACCTCGGCTTATCCTGGTATCCGAAATGGCATTATGCACTTTTGATTGGATACAACTCTTCTAAAAATATTGTTTACCTACACTCTGGATTTACAGAAAAATTAGAAATGAATTTTGGTCTATTCACAAGAACCTGGAGACGCGGTGAACATTGGAGCTATGTGATGGTTCCTCCTCACACCATTCCCGCCCATGCTTCCATAGAAGAAGCTTTAGACAATGCCGTGGTCTTTGAAAATATAAATAATAAAGGAGTCTCTAAAATTATTTACACTCATATAGCCGAAAAATGGCCGTTAAGATTTGAGCCTCATCTAGGACTTGCAAATTTATGGTACGAAAATAAAAACCTGAAAGCGGCCATCAAAGAAATTCAAGTGGCTCTAAAAATTGCTCCCAATCACCCTGCCTTATTGTATAACTTAGCAATTCTTTACTACGAAACTGGTGAGTTAAAAAAAGCTCAGATTCTGAAAAATAAAACTCTCGCTGCGGCTCCCAATGACCAAAAGGAGACTTATCTCAAGAAGTTCAAATTTTAATTGGGGATTATGCGAATTTAAGATAAGATCTTTCTATGCTTTGGTCAAAAAAACCTACAACAAAAGAATTGGATGAAGCTTGTAAAAATACAATGTGTTCACACATTGGGATGGAATTTACAGAAATCGGTGATGATTATCTTATCGCAAAGATGCCGGTGGACCATAGAACCATTCAGCCTGCAGGCCTGCTTCATGGTGGGGCATCGGTAGCTCTGGCAGAAAGCTTGGGAAGTATTGCTTCGCTTCTCTGTTTAAAATCAAAAGATAAAATGCCGGTGGGAATCGAAATCAATGCCAATCATCTAAAAGCTACAACCTCTGGCTTTGTTCATGGTAAAGTCACTGCAATTCGTCGCGGACAAAGCCTCCATGTTTGGAATATCGAAATCAAGAATGACCAAGGCGATATCACTTGCGTGAGTCGACTCACCTGCATGATCGTGGATCGTAAATAATCTTTTACTTATTTGAAAACCTCTAAAACTTTAACCGTATTGTCTACGGAACTAGCATCAATATAGCCAATACCGCTGATATTTTCATTTACAAATTTTTTTACGCTACTGTCATCTGGTAGAATTTTTGGAGGACGGCCATTTCCGGTGAAAATTAAATTGGACCAATAAATATTCATTGCCGTCTCATCTTTATTTGCAATTTTTAGATAGAACTCTTTACGAATTCCTTTTCCTTCGGATTGATCAATTGGTTTTGCGTTATTGCCATTAGAAAATTTTTCTTTGGCACCTAAAAATATTGATTTAACTTCCGTACGAACGGCTTCAGGCTCCCAAACTGCTGTGTTGTTGGAATTTATGATAACCACAATATCTGCAACAGCTCGAAGGCTGAATATTACACATATACAGAAGATTAAAAATAATTTTTTCACAAAAATTCCTTATAAATAATTAAAAAATAATATCCATCGCTAAAGTGTATGTATTAGCTCCATAACTCACTTGAGAGTCTTCATAATTCTGCTGCGTTCGCATGTACTCACCTTTTAATGCCAGTGATGGCGTAGCTTTATAATTTACTCCCAACATATAAGAATGTTGATCTTTTCTCGTACTGGTACTAACCAAAGGATCTGGAAACATATAAGCTAGACCATTCACACTTCCTAGCCATGCATACGTAAGATAAGGCGTTAGTTTTGGTGAAATATGATAGCCGAGACTCGCGTATGCTCCCGTGAAAGAGCGAACAAATCCTCCTCCTTCGACCAAAGCCCTAGTCGCTTCTGTAGCAAAAAAGAACTTATCCAAATCTACGCTTCCACCACCAGAAACAATATGGAATGTTCCAAAATCAATCAACGTAACTGAGGGTGGAGCAGACGGCCCTGTAGAATAAGTGGTCAAAGTACCATCTGCATTTGTTGATACGTAAGTAACATGAAACTTCATGTTATCTCCTGATAACGAAAACTCTACTCCTCGAGTATTTTGAGCGGCCCCATAAATTTTCCCATTCACTTGATCAATAGAAACGTCACCTGCCCCTCCGAATATTTGCGCATGAAAACTATAATCCCCAATAGAAGTACTGTATAGAAGCGAAGCACCATTAAAAGATTTAACTGGAAAACCTTCATACACTTCTGCCGGCAATCGCACCCACAGGTAAGTAAAGCCCACATCAATTTGCTCGGAGTACAAAAAGACCGGATTGATTTGACGGCCTACCCTTATTGAAAAATCATCAGTGTATTTGTAGGTTACAAAAATCCAGTCCGCTGAAAGTTCATAAGATCCTTCGTCATCACCTTTGGCCAGCAGCTGCGCAGCAAATCTGAACTCATCACTACCTAAATCAGAACTTAAATTAAGTCCTAGTCGACTTTCAGGATCTAAAGTGATATAACGATCCGCATTTCCGATACCATCTAAGGGATAAGATGATGTTGATTGTGAGCCCACAATATCTGCAAAACCATAAATGCGCAAATCTGAAGCCTGAATCACCGTCACCGGGGCAAATGTCAACAGGTAAAACACCACCGTCAGTAGAGATCTAGAATGCAGCACAGAGCCTCCATAAATTATATTATTAATAATAGTTAAGACTAATTTTATCGAAAAAACAAGATTTAAACAGCCCTTTGCCCAGACTAGTTATAAAAAATTTAACAAATTGAATTTCAATTAAACCTAGCCGATAAATAATATATATGAAGCGTATCAAAATTAAAATCTCATCTTTTCTACCCAAACTACTTCGGAATCTACATTATTTTGGATTTATAATTGTTTGCTTTTTAATTTATCAGACCCACAAAACGTCTCAAGTGTCAGAAATGATCTTGAAGGAATCCATACAGCAGCAAAAAGAATTGAGGAATATCTCATGGCTAAATTTACTTACTCAAAGAGTGACCATACTGGCCCTTAGCCCAACAGTAACTAAGGAAATCAATGCTTATGATCAGGCAGAACGAATTGTTGAAAACCTGCCTCAGTTATTAAAAGTTAAAAATGAAAATGATCCTGACTTCGCAGTATATAAAATATTTATCTCGCGGGCTGATTCAGTTTTTAGTCAAATAAAACAAATTTCTGAATCAGGAAGATCAAATATTGATAATCAAAAAGAGCTAG
>JANMFM010000278.1:0-4720 GCA_031374125.1 Bdellovibrionales bacterium | reverse complement strand
ACGGCATTTTTTGAATTGCACTTCCCTCTGGCATATAGACATTTTCTTGTGTTTTTCCAGAATAGATAACTTTATTTTCTGGACCATCCACTTTCAAAATACCTAGAGAACCTTTGTTGAATGTTCTGAAGATAGAGTGATCCACGATAACCAAATTCCCTGGAACATCAACTTTGAATTCTACAATTGTAGATCCCCCTGCCGGAACCAAAGTGGTTTGTACATTTTCATTGATTAATTTTGTACCACCCTCTTGATGTACTTTATCAAAAATTTCTCCAATAACGTGGAAAGATGAAATTAAATTTGGCCCACCATTTCCAACATAGAGTCTTACTGTTTCTCCTACTTTCGCAGTAATCGCTTTATCACCAGTCATTGATCCAACTGAACCGTTAAAAACTACGTAATCTGGTTTTTCATCAATTGCTTTTTCCATGCTGAAAGGTTGGTTACCCTGCTGACCATGTTTTCCTTTTGTATAAAAATCTCCCTGCATGACGTAGTATTCTCTATCCACTTTTGGTAAGCCTTTTTTTGGTTCCACTAAAATTAGACCATACATACCGTTTGCAATGTGCATACCTACTGGTGCTGTAGCACAGTGATAAACATAGAGACCTGGGTTTAATGCTTTAAAAGAAAAAACCGTTTCTTTACCAGGAGCGGTAAATGAAGAAGCCGCGCCTCCTCCAGGACCAGTCACTGCGTGCAAATCAATGTTATGTGGCATTTTGCTTGAAGGATGATTTCTCAAGTGAAATTCAACTTGGTCGCCTTCTTTGATTCTGATAAAGCTTCCAGGAACTGTTCCTCCGAAAGTCCAAAAAGTGTAATCCACACCATCTGCAATTTTCATTTTCTTTTCGACGACTTCCATCTTCACAATTACTTTTGTGTTGTGGCTTCTAGTGATTGGAGGTGGCACTTCGGGAGGGGAAGTCAACCTTGCCTCTTCCTCACCCTTTACACTGTCACCGCCAAAAAGCGCATGAGCATTAATTGAAAAAAATCCCAGCAAAGCTACTAACATTAAATTTTTCATTTTTTTATTCTCCTTAATACCTTTTTAGCTTAAAAAAATCCTTCAATCTTATGATTTAAAACAGATAGACTCAGAAATTATTCCTGATAAATATCGATAATGCTACTCATCTTTAATATCTCTATCTTTCGGTCCATAGTGCGAATGATACCCTGCTGTGACCAACTGCTCATAATTCTAATCACGGACTCAACCGTTGCTCCAAGGGAATCTGCAATTTCTTGCCTGGTCAGAGGAATAGGAAGCACCGAGATTTCGTTTTTACTCTCTAATTCGTGATTGCCCGCCAGCGTTATCAATAAATTGGCTACTTTTTTTGTAGTGCCGATTTAATCAATATCTTCTCATTATGGAAAAGCCGCATTCTAGTGGAAACGTGAACATTCATTCTCTTCATAATCTCTAAATCATTATTCCAAATTTCTGTATAAGTAGACTTAGGTATAAGTGCAACTTGAGAAACTCCCAATGAAACTACTGAAACCGGAAATTCATTTATAGTCTTATTAAAAAGAAGAACGCCAATCAGATCCCCGGGCGTAGAAAAATGCACAATAATATCATCACCATCCACTGTGGTCGAGTGAGTTTATATGCACCTGACAATACAAACGCAAACGAGTGAACGGCATCACCTGCTCGAAAAAGTTTTTCTCTATGTTTTGTTTTTGTAATTCTAACGTCTCGACAAAGTTTTTTTATATAATCAGAGTCTAGACCTGAAAATAACTCAAATCTTTGCAGCTCATTAAAAAAATTATCATAGCTTTTTGAAAACAACATAAGAGAACCTACCACCACGGCTGTACCGTAGGTGCAAGCGACGGAGATAAAGTGGACCAAAAACGCCGGTGCAACGGTCCCATAGGCCACCGATTAAAAAGGGTCCATAGTAGTCTCACCACTGGTGTTTTCACTTGAAAGATATTTTTTGAATTATACCTCTGGTCTAGATTTTTAATTTTTCTTTTACAGATTTTTTTTCTTCAAAGATAAACTTGTTTTAACTTTTATTCTTAGGAGGCCTATAGAAATTTAAATTGAACTTGTGAGTTCATCTGTTTCGGAAAAGACTTTGAACTTAACCAATGAGGGTTTACGGCGTTTGTAAATTGTTTGCTCGACTCAAGCAAACCTTGATCTTTGAAAATCTAACTTCTCAAACAAAATTGATAAAAACACACGTCTCTTGGTGGTCCCTATGGGACCGTTGCACCGGCGTTTTTGGCCCCTTTTATCTCCGCCGCTTGCACCAAGGATGTCAGCAATCTCTTTTAGAGTCAGCCCACCTTTGCTGGAAAGAGCGCGAACGCCTTGTGGTCGCATCCGAAGATACTGAACCGCTGAAATGTTGAGTTCAAATTCAGCTCCATTTTCAAGATTTACGGAAAGCCAATCTTTTGAGCTTTGCTTGATCTTCTTTTTGATTTCTTCGTATGTTGAGTAAGGAACGTTCACCATGACGTGACCGCCAGTGAGTCCAACTTCAACCGACACTTGGGTACTGGGTTTCACTATTCACCATCCTTCTTGGAAATATCCGAACCACCAATGGGTTCATGTAAGGCTCGCTCTGGAAAACCATGAGTTGAATAATCTATATAAGATCCCGATGCCTTAATTGCAGATAGAACACATCTGTTGATAATTACTTCGTAAGCTCGGGCGGCTTTAATTACAAAGTTGTAGTCGGTTTCCGAAATGTTGCTTCCATGTGCAAGTTTATGTCTTGATCCCAGTACATCTTTTTCAATCTGAGCTACTTGCAAATTCAAATCTCGAAACAACGCCCAAATTTTTTGGTGAGCGGAAAGTATATTTGCATCAATAACTTTGTATTCGACTTTGCTCCATGCTGAATCTGTCTTTGCAAATGCGCGGATCTGAACCAAAATTGGCTCGACAAGTTCTTTGTATTTTTTAGGATCCACATAATTTTTTTCACCTTTGAAATTTCCACTATCAAACCATGCTTTTGAAAGTGCTTCTAAAGATGCGGAGTAACCTGCTAAATTCAAACCTTGAGGCATAGACCTTCCAAACCAAAGGTTCCAAACCACTGTTTCTAAGTTGAAGGCCTCATAATTTTCAATAAAAAGTTCGATCTGCTTAGAAAGAACTGCGGAGTCCTGGTGGAATCCGTTTTTTTCTGTTGCGCGACAGGGAGCCATGCTTGGCTTTAGGAAATCATCCAGCAAGTATGGAGAAAAAGATTTTTGATTTCGTGGAGCTCCAAACCTTGAAAGGGAGGACTCGGACACGGGTATAAGGCGCGAACCAATCATATAACTTAAAGCAATGATCCATTTGTTTCTAAGAGTTTCATCGACTGATAAGTCTTTATCCAAAAAGTGAATAGAGCACGGGCCGTATTTTTTTAATGTGTCGTCTTCAAATCTTGTGAGGATAACTCTTCCAAATTTATTTTTAAGAAAAGCACAATTAAATGACATCCCACCGCCTTGGTTAGGGTAGGTGTACTTGATACCATCGTGGGACTGCCCTTGAGACTTTCCAATCGTAATTGTGCTATCTCCACTATCGCCCCAGCTTGTTGAGTCAGGAAAATGGATGTCAGGGCAATTGATGGCATGAACGATGAAAGAGTGGTGATCTTCAATGCCTCGTTCAAGCTGGATACTGCCAATATGCGCTTTAATTTCATATTCCCCAATTCCATTTCTGTTTACTGAAATGGGAATAAAGTTTTGTAAAATATATTTCTCAAATGGCTGTGAGTTAAAGACTAACGTGTCGCCTCGTATTGTTTGTCCTTTCTCGGTTCCATAATTCACCAATTCTTTGTGAATGTTTTCAGTTACTCCCGTTACGGTGACTTCAAGTCGGTAGTCTTTATCTCTCTTTATCTCAAATTTTTTTGGACGGTCATTTATTGAGGACCCGAGCTGTTCTAAAGTATCTCCCAGCAAAGTCACAGGTGAGCTCAGTTCTTCCCATTCAAATGGTGCGCGGAATTGGTTCAAGGCTCCTCCTTTTTGGAAGTAGGAACCGAGGGCTGACTATTGGTGGAAGTAATCGTAGTCTCAATAGCCATTAAACCGTCCAGGAGTGCATTTGATTTTTCAAAAATTTGAATAGCCGCATCCATCGCTCCAGTTTGAACGCAATTCAACAGACCGCCGAAAGTACCTACATCTCTATCACTCATTTGAGAGGCATTTTGTTGCGGTCCAGGCTTTCCCGTTGCAATAGACTCCTGTGCAGCAAAAATAGTTTTTAACAGTTCTTCGCCCCCTGCATTTGGGTCAACCTTAATGACTTGAATGGAAGGACCTTGCATTGGCTTCCCAACAAGTTCCTCGATGCGTTTTACCGCTGTATTGAACTCACAATGAAGAATCTTATTTCTAATCGTTTGAGATTTCGTGAGCAGTTCAGATTTTTCCTGATCTAAATGACCAAGTTGAGTGAAGTGCTCAATAATTTTTCTATTGGTTTCTGCAACATGATGCTCATAGGCCGATTCTTGAATTGCCTTCGTTTTATTTGCCAAAAGCCTAATTTTTAATTCTTGAATGGCCGCTAATCTTGCAACTGCACCAAACATTTCAATTGAAACTTGCGATGGACTCATTCCGACCCTTGCTTTCTTGTTTTTCTTTGCGCTTGAAAATAATCTTGATATGCAGGGAATCACGTTTTTTTCTTTCTCTC
>JANMFM010000262.1:0-8263 GCA_031374125.1 Bdellovibrionales bacterium | reverse complement strand
TCTAGAAGTTCAAACGAATTTGGGTACTCGCATGACGCGAAACGGATCTCTCTCGATCAATAATCAAGGGACTCTGGTGACCAAGGAAGGTCATCCCGTACTTTTAGAAGGTGGAAGTCCTGTGAATTTAACTGCTGGCGGCAGTGTCAACATCACGGCTGATGGAACCATTTTTCAGAATAATCAAAACATTGGAAAACTTTCGATCGTAGGAGTGGAACCTGCACAAGCTTTGAGAAAAGGCGGCGGTTCTCTATATGGATTAAAAGAAAATATGAACCCCGCAATCATTAGAAATCCTAACGTGAAGGTTCATCAAGGTGCGCTTGAAGGTAGTAATGTGAATATCGTAAAAGAGATGACAGATATGATCTCTACGACAAGAGCATTCGAAAATACACAAAAAGCAATGAAAGCGTTCGATGAAATGGATGAGAAATTAGTAAATTCAGTTCCTCAATTGAGATAACTGACAGGGATGTGTCGGCCATAAAGGCCGAACAAGGTGAGGTACGATGTTTAAGTCATTAAATACAGCAGCAACGGGCATGCAAGCGCAGCAAAACAATATGGATACGATATCCAACAATATTGCTAACGTGAACACGCATGGATTCAAAAAATCTAGAGCTGAATTTGAAGATCTACTCTATCAAAACATAAAAGATCCAGGTGCTGCGACAGGACTCAACGCAGTTTCTCCGAGTGGTGTACAAACAGGTCTTGGCGTAAAGACAGCGGCAACACAAAAAGATTTTGATATCGGCAGCGCAAAAATGACAAATAAACCTCTGGATATAATGATTGAGGGGCCGGGCTTTTTCCCAATTCAGGGTGAAGACGGACAAATTGCATACACAAGAGACGGCGCTTTCCAAAAAGATCCAAACGGTAGAATCGTAGATAGAAATGGAAGACCTTTGATTCCTGAAATCACAATTCCTCCTTCTACAAATGGAATTCAGATCGATGCCAATGGACAAGTTCAAATCACGGTTTCTGGAAGTCAGGAGCCACAAACAATCGGTACGATTGAACTTGTGAACTTTATTAATCCAGCAGGTTTAAAATCTTTAGGTAAAAACCTATATTCGCCAACACCAGCGAGCGGGCAACCAACACAAGGGGCACCTGGTACGGCGGGTTTAGGTAATTTGGCACAAGGTCAAATTGAGTCTAGTAACGTAAACATCGTTGAAGAAATGGTGAACATGATTTCTGCACAAAGAAGCTATGAGATGAACTCAAAAGCAATTCAAGCGGCGGATCAAATGCTCCAATCATTGAATAACTTGAGGTAATCATTTTGTTTATAGATAGATTTAGTAAAAAAATTATTATTATCTTGATCCTGATCTTCGGGCTCAATGCATTTGCTGCAAAGGCAAGGATGGATGTGCTTTCTCAAGTTTATGTTGAGAATGAACAAATTTTTTTAAACGACATCACTAAGACTGAAAACATATCTCCCGAGCTTCAAACAAAGCTCAATACTATAGTTATTGGTAATACTCCGAAAGAAGGCGAAGTTAGAAGTTTTTCTAGTTATGCAATATCGGAAATCATTAGATACAATCTCCGATCCGACCTCTCGCTGATCACTTTAAAAATTCCTGCTGAAATAAAAGTTTCTAGAAAAGGCACAAGCCTTACGCCGACAGAAGTTAAGTCAAGAATGATCTCTTGGGTTCAAAGTACATGTGCGCCGTGCGATGTGGAAGTGAGTTCACTGAGACTTCAAGATCCGGGAAAGCTTGGGCCATCGGTTACATGGTCAGTTTCAAATACACAAATCATCCCGAGAGGGAGCTTCAATATTTCTATCGACTTATATAAAGATAATAATTTTTTGAGAAAAATATTTGTACAAGGAAATTTAAGAATTTTAAAAGAGGTGCCAATTGTTAAAAGAAATCTTCAATACGGTGAGAGAATCCAGAGAGACGATGTTTCCTTTGAAAAGAGAGACATCACCTTCAACCGAGATATTATTCCCTCTGCGGAAGAACTCTACGGATCAGAAATTGCGGGAGGTGTATCAACTAACCAAATTCTCTGGACCAGAAATCTCAAAAGGAAAATGGCACTTACAAGAGGAGCTCCTGTCCAAGTTACAGTTCAGAACCAAGGATGGAGAATTCATTTAACAGGAATTGCTCAAGACAGTGGTTATATTGGGGATACAGTGAAGATTTTAAATCCGGCAACAAAGAAAGTCATCGTTGGCGTAATCAATGCTGATGGCATGGTTGAGGTTAAATAATGGCTAAGTTTTTTCAAAGAATCATAACAGTGCAGATTTTAATAACCACTTTGATGATGATCACAGGCTGTTCTAGCTTTGGTAAAAAGTGGAAAGCTTTTTTAAATGAAGGCGAAGAAAAACCTGTGGTTGCAAAACCTAAAGACGACGCTGTGAAGTTCTCGGATATAAATAATCTTCCTGTCGATGGCGAGAGACAATACAAGAGAATGACAAAGAAGCAATTCGAGGACCAAGAGTTATTCGCGGACAATGCAGGATCTCTTTGGGTGAACGAAGGGCAAGATTCATATTTGTTTGCACAAAATATAGTTCGTCTTCCTGGGGATATTTTGAATGTGGTGCTTGATGGACAACCAGAAAAGCAGCTTTCGACAAAAGCTCAAGTGATTAAAGAATTAACAAATAGAATTGAAAAGAAACAAAGAGGCGTAGCTTCTGCTGATCCAGCGGCAGCGAAACCAGACGGTGCAGCTGCTGATCCGGCGGCGGCTGACCCTGCCGCAAAACCTGCTGACCCAGCGGCGAAGCCCGACGCTGCGGCTGCAGCCGGTGGAGCGGAAAAAACAAAAGATGAAGAACTAGCAGGAGCTGGCGGAAACTTCGATGTAAAAACAATTCCAACAAGAATTGTAGAACGTCTACCCGATGGAAATTACCGAGTGAAAGGTTCGCAAAATTTTATGATTGGCTCCAAAGAATACAAGGCCATCGTGACGGGTTTAGTAAAACCTCAAGACGTTGCGGATGATAACGTGAACTCTTCTAGAATGTTAGATTCTAAGTTCGATATCGTGAGATACAATAAAGGGAAGTCACTATGAACATAGCAGCGATCCAATTTTTTACAATTCAAGCAACCGTTATAGCGATGGCAATTTTATTACAATTTAGGGAGTACTTCTTCTCATGAAAAAATTTGGGTTCAAAAATTTTATATGCACAAATTATCACTTCCTCATCGTAGTCATTGCCCTCTTGATGCTACATGGAGTATTCGGAGAGGATGCTCAGGCGGCAAGATTAAAAGATATCTCTAATATTAGAGGCGTGCGAGAAAACCAATTGATCGGTTATGGCTTGGTTGTGGGTTTGGCAGGAACTGGAGATGGCGCTGCGGAGTTCACAAGTAAGAGTATGGCAAGGATGCTGGATATCGTTGGTGTGAAGCTTGACGAAAAACAAGTTGCTAGCAAAAACGTTGCAGCTGTTATGATCACAGCAAGTCTCCCAGCATTTGCGAGATCTGGAAATAAATTAGATGTTACCGTTCATGCGATTGGCGATGCTTCAAGTTTATCTGGAGGGACTTTGATTCAAACTCCACTGAGAGCGGCGAATAAAGAAGTGTATGCCGTTGCCCAAGGTGCATTGATCATTGGTTCTGCAGGAAACGGTAGCAAGGCTCACACGACTGTAGGGAGTGTTCCGAGTGGTGCGATCATCGAAAAAGATTTAGATATGGAATTTGCCGGAAGAAAAATGTTGAGACTGACTCTGCACAATCCAGACTTTACAACGGCGGCAAGAGTTTCTCATGTGATCAATAGAGACACGGGTGGCAAGTACGCGGTTGCAAAAGACAGCGCAACGATTGATTTAGTTGTTCCACCAAACTACGACGGGAACGCCGTGGAATTTATGGCAGCAATTGAAAGTCTTGATGTGAATCCAGATGCGAGAGCAAAAGTTGTTATCAACGAAAAAACGGGGACAGTTGTCATTGGGGAAATGGTGAAGATTTCTAAGATCGCAATCGCGCACGGAAATATTTCTGTACAAATCGGTGATGAAAAAGGCAAAGGAGCGAATGCTGCTAAAGTTGCTAACACAGCAGTTTTCGGTGGTGAAGCGAGTGTTGGAGACATAGTGAATGCATTGAATGGTCTAGGAATCTCTCCTAAAGACCTGATCACGATTCTTCAAAACATCAAAGCAGCTGGAGCTTTGCACGGGGATCTGGAAGTTTTATAGAATTTTTAATTATTAATTAGGGTATTCGAGTTTTTGTAATTTAAAATAGGATATGGGTTATAGGAGTCACATGGATGTGGCTTCTGGGGTAGGGGAGTTAGAGGTCAGAGCCATGGAAGGATGACATTCTTTCCCTTAAGCAGGAAACAAGAAAAGTCTACGAGTCGACACGGATGTTGATTTGAAAAGTACAGGATGTACGCACTCTAACGAACCACCCCGCTTTTTTTCCCATTTCCTTTAACATGAATAGAGTCGAAAATGTTAAAAGGAATTTCTCCATCAGCACAATCTCCTGAACAGCAGCAGTCGGCGATCATTGACAAGCGTGATCCGAAAGTTCTTGAAGCTGCAAAAATGTATGAACAAGTTTTCTTAAAGCAAATGGTCGATGCCATGAGACAGGCAGTTCCTAAGAGCGAGCTTGTCAACGAATCCATGGGCGAAAGAATCTACAAAGATCAAATGTATGATAACTATGTTGAGCAATGGTCAAACGTTGGCGGCGTAGGATTGGGTGATATGATCTATGATCAGATCATTGAAAGATTTGGTCCGCAGCAAAAGCAAATCAAACCGATGGGTCCGATGCCAATCAATAATGGAAAAACTTTCGAAATAGAAAACATGTCCGGTGAAAATAAATCTGAAGGTCAGACCGGCTCTGGTCATGGAGCAATGCTTTTGAAGTTCAAACCACAAAATAATTTTGAGCCAATGCAAATCACTTCACCATTCGAGGGTGAAATAATAGGCAGTAATACTTTAGAGAATGGACAAAAAGCGCTATTTCTTAAGCATCCCAACAACATGAAATCGACATTTGTGTTCAATGGCTCTGTGAACTTGGAAAAAAAGAACTTTGGTCCAGGAGAGCACATTGGAACGGTCTCCCCTGAATCTAATGAGTTCTTATGGAAGCTTGAGGGCAAAAAGGTCTAGTAGGCCTTTGTCATGATTTGAGTGGCGCGGTCTAGAAATTCTCTAGAAACTCTAAAGGCGAGGAATGTTTGCATAAATTTGTCTCAATATGTTACAATTTAAAGATAGCAAAAGATCACTAAGATCAGTTGCTTGGAGGTCTCATGAAGGTTAATCCAAAGGTTAACAACGCTGACGTAAATAAAATTCTTCAAGATAAAACTATTCAAGGTTTGAACTCGAGCCAAACTTCAGAAGTTGGAAAAAGTTCGAAAGCGGAAAAAAATAAAGAAGTCACTTCGCAAGAACAAAGAGATGCATCCGCAAAAGTGGATTTGTCTCCTAGAGCCCAAGAGATGAAAAAAATTAAGCAACTCGCAACTTCATCTCCAGATGTTGATGAAGCAAAAGTAAAAAAATTCCAAGATTTAATTGATAAAGGTTTATATAAAGTAGACTCTAAGAAAGTTGCTGACAAAATGGTCGAAGACAGCTTAACGAGTTCATTCCAAGAGGAACCGTAATCTAGATGAAAATTTTAGAGTGCTATAACAATTTAGTTCAGGTTCTTGAAGAAGAGATCACGGTGTATAGACACTTTCTTGATCTTGTTCGTCACGAGTTCAATATACTTGTGGAATCAAAACTTGATGCACTCATTGAAAACAACAAAGCTAAAGATGCAATGATCACAAAGCTTAAAGCTCTCGAAAGAATTCGCGAGAAGAGAGCAAGAGAAATGACAATGGCTCTGGGAATGATTTCTCAGGGCATGATTGCTGGGAACGAGCCGATCACGCTTCTTCAAATTGCTGCTAAATTAGAAATGGCTCAAGGCGATAAATTAAGAACAATCCACGCAACTCTTGAGTTACTCATTAAGAGAACAAAAGAGAACAACGCGAAGAACGAAGTATTGGTTCAATCGGCTTTGACAAATATCAAAGGCGCACTTGAAAACCTAAAACACTCTCTACAAGACAAGAATACTTATAAGAGTGAAGGACAAGTGAGCGAGGGGCCAGTGGCTCCGGGTAGATTTGTAAGTAAAGAAGCTTAGATCAGAAAGATTTAAGCGAATACTCTAGAAAAGGATTTCTGGAGTAAGTTATAGAGGAAGACAGGATGTCTAAAGTTTCATCGGTAATGAACATTGCACAACGTTCAATGATGAATGCTCAAACTGGGCTTCAAACCGTATCCCATAACATTGCTAACAAAAATACTGAAGGTTACACACGTCAACGTCTTGAAATCCAATCAACAGCACCAACAGGATTAGGCAAAGTTCAAATCGGAACTGGTGCAAAGACAACTGCCGTTACAAGAACTAACAATCCTCATTTAGAAAAACAAATTCAATTCGAACAAATGAAGATGGGATTCGGCGAAGGTAAGATGGCTTATCTTAACCGCGTAGAAAATATCTTTAATGAACAGATCAATAAAGGCCTCAATCATTTTATGGGTGAGTTCTTTAATGCGTTCAGAGAATTATCAAACTATCCAGAGAGTTTGCCAATCCGTACTCAAGTGAAAGAAACGGCTTGGAATATGACTCAAGATTTCAAACGTATTGATTCGCAAATGAAAAAAATCCAAGATGAAGTGGATAATGAAATTGTTGGTGAAATCAACGAAGTGAATCGTATGGCTGAAGAGATCGCCGATCTCAACCAAAAAGTTGAAAGCATCGAGATCACAGGTTCAGTAGCAAATGATCATAGAGATCGTCGTGATCATATCTTAAAAGAACTCGGCGAAAAAATTAATATCAAGTACGCAGAAGTAGAAAACGGAAAAGTCAACGTGACGGCCGGGAACACAATTGTTCTTGTGAGTGGTTACGATGCTGCAAAACTAAGTAGCGAAAGCACTCCTGAAAAAGGTTTAAAGAGAGAAGGGAATAACGATATTTTCTTCCAAGCCAATGAGCGTTCGACAAAATACAATGTCACGACTCAGATCAATGGCGGTAAACTCGGCGGTATGCTCGAAGTGCGTGATAAAGTGATTAACGATATCATGAGCAAAGTGGATAAACTCGCTTACTCAATGGCTGAAAGTATCAACGAAGTTCACCAAATGGGTTATGACCAAAAAAGTCGTCCCGCTGGACAATTCTTTGATTTGAATGGACCAGAAAAAGGAACAGCTTCGCGCATTGATATCAGTGATACAATTTCAAGAGATGTGAGTTTTATCGCAGCTGGTTTAATGCCGGATGCTCCGGCAGATAACCGCGTAGCTAACGTGATCTCATCGTTACAATATAAACCATTACTTAATGGTGAAGACACGCTCGATGATTTCTACAACGGACTAGTTGGAGAATTATCAGTCGTCACAAAAAAATCGAGATCATTATTTGAACACCAAGCAGAATCACTCTCTCAATTAAAAAACATCAGAGAGAGTATTAGTGGTGTGAGCATTGATGAAGAAACAGTAAAAATGATTGAGTACCAAAAGGCGTTCGATGCATCGGCAAAGTTGATTAAGACCGCAGATGAGATGCTCGACACAGTTATTAACTTAAAGAGGTAAGGTTTTAAGTGAGAGTCTCTGATTCGATGAATTATGCTAAAACCAAGATTGCTCTAGAGAAGAACCGCTCTGAGATGTCTGAACTTCAGACTCAAGCGGCATCTCAAAAGAGAATCAATAAGCCTTCGGATGATCCGGTTGGGACTACAAAACTATTGAGTTCAAGAACTGATGCAAAAGGTATCGATCAATATTTAAAGAATTTAGATTTTGCACAAACATTTTTGAACTTCACCGATCAATCTCTGGAAGAAGTAACGAATGGTTTGATCAGAGCAAAAGAACTCGCGTTATCACAATCCAACGATCCGAGTTCGAGTGATATCACGAGAAAGGCCGTAGCGACGGAGATTCGTCAGCTTTACAATCAATCACTTCAAGTTGCGAATAGAAAATTAGGAAATAGATTTATCTTTGGTGGCTACGGAACTACGGACAATCCATTTAAAAATGATGGTGCGTACAAAGGTGATCGTGGCGAGATCATGATCGAAATCAATAAGGGTGCCTACGTTGCGATGAACCTTCCAGGAGACGTTGTTTTCTTGGGTCGGGATG
>JANMFM010000230.1:0-24132 GCA_031374125.1 Bdellovibrionales bacterium | reverse complement strand
CCTTTGAAATCGCATCGAATCTAATCTTTCTTGGTGTGGTTATCGGGAGCTTAGTGCTCGCAGGCGCAATTGCATTAGATAAACAAGCGGTACCTTTGATTTTTGATATGGGTCTTGTGAGTACTGTTTGCTTTGGTACAGCAATATTCTTAGGGTTGATTGCATTTTATAATTTTATGAAAAAATAAGAAGGCCAAATGAGAAAATCTCCAAAGCACGGTGACACTGATGTAAAGCTTTCCGATGATTTGCAGAATTTAATCCATACTGCAGAGAAAGGGCCCCTTACTGTCGCGAATCTAATTCATGAATTCGGATCCAGAGGAAATGCCTTTTTAACTTTGATTTTATCTTGTCCATTTATTTTGCCCATACCGACTCTTGGACTTTCTGCAGTTCTTGGAGTGATTATCGCATTTGTGAGTGTTTTTATCGTACTTGATAAAGAACCTGTACTACCCAAAAAATTAGCGAATAAGATTTTACCCGGCGATCACTTAGCAAAGTTCTTGTCGTCTTCTAAAAAATTAATCATTAAAGTAGAAAAATTGATCAAGCCTAGATGGCAATTCATCGACAACATTCTTCCTGTGAGAATTTTGAGCGGAATTATGATGTTTCTTCTTACTGTTTTATTGGCACTGCCACTACCACCAGGAACAAATACTCCTCCCGCATTAGGCATTACACTTTTGTCATTAGCGCTTCTTCAAAAAGATTATTTGTTTTTTGTATTGGGATTTCTTGCATTCCTTGCAAACTGCGCTCTCTTTGGTCTCCTATTTTTCACAGGAGCAAAAGGCCTAGAATACATCTGGGATTACTTCCACCTATAAAAAAGGTGCCCTGCACCTTTCTGTATCACTTGTGCATTAAAATATTGTAACTGCAAAACCTAGTGCAAAAAGTGCTGCGCAAGCTAAAGTTCCAGACCATTCGATAATCATTGTGTTCATATTATTTTCACTAATCAATGTGGTGACCAGTGCTCTTTTTGACTTTGGTGAGCCGCACTTTTCCCTCAGATGTGCGTCAGCATGACGCATATCTGAGGAAAAGGTGCGGCTCACCTTTTGTTAATCTAACAACTTGAGGGCTGCACTTTGAATGCTGTTGGCTTGTTGCAGAACTGAGAGTCCTGCTTGAAGAAGAATATTGTTCTTCGTTAATTCTGCAGATTCTTTGGCAACATCAGTGTCACGAATTCTACTGTTTGCGGCACTTAAGTTTTCTTCAGAGATCGCAATATTTGAGATCGTTGATTGCATTCTATTCTGTAAAGCACCAAAGTTTGCTCTGATCGCATTCACTCTCACAATGGCATCATCCACTGCGGAGATACTCACTTGAGCTTGTTCCTTTGATGATACGGCTTCGGCATTGATTCCCAAAGCTTCCAGAGAAGAATTGGCGGCTCCAGCGTTGAATGAAATTCTATCTTTGAAGGCATCATTATGGATACCCACCTGGATGTCCATGATTCCGCCTGTTCCATTCAGTAGATCCGTACCATTGAAATTTGTTACCTCACTGATACGCTGAATTTCATTTTTTAATTGTTGATATTCGACATCGACAAATTTTCTTTCGGTGTTGCCTACCGTATCAGAAGCGGCTTGGATCGCCAATTCTCTGAGACGAATCAACATATTTGAAACTTCGTTCAAGCCACCTTCTGCGACTTGCACCAAGGAAATACCATCGAGAGCATTTTGTGATGCTTTCCCGAGTCCTCTAATTTGCGCTTTGAGATTTTCACTGATCGCTAATCCCGCAGCATCGTCGGCCGCTTGATTGATACGAAAGCCTGAGCTTAATCTTGCGAGTGATTTGGCGAGATCAAGTTGAGTGCCCCTGAGATTTCTCTGAGCATTCAATGACGCCACATTCGTAGAAATACGTATACCCATTAAGTCCTCCTTGCATCATCAATCCTCCTTGATTGCTGCCATCTGTGGCAAAAGGCTTAGCATCCGTGCTGCCTGGGTCTGTCTCACTAGTGCCTGTGGGCACTAGTAGTAAACAAGCTAATTCCTCTTGGAATTAGAAGACCGAGTTCATCTGTGAACAAGTATCTTCATGATACAGTTCGGTGTATCAATTTGAAAACCAGAGTCTAGTTTTCGTAAAATGTTTTTACAGTTTTAAAATCATTCTTATTTCTACGCAGGACTTTTGTTTGAAGACAAAAAAATCCCCGAGGAGTTTTAATTCTCGGGGCTAAGCAGGAAACGTAAAGTAGGTAACATTATAGTTCGTAAGTTAGAGATCGAGAGCCATGCCTAAAGTTGATCAGAGCCTATCAACCGAAGGTCTTTTGTAATAATTGAACTGCTGAAGCTGTCGTTTGGTTTGCTTGCGCTAGAACCGATGTCCCCGCTTGCATTAAAACGTTGTTCTTCGTCAATTCAGCAGATTCTTCTGCCACGTCAGTATCACGAATTCTCGAGTTTGCAGCCGAGATGTTTTCGATCGATACAGCTAGGTTATTGATTGTCGATTGAAGTCTATTTTGGATCGCACCAAAATCTGCTCTCATTGCTGATACGTTCATGATCGCTTTATCGATCGCAGCAAGTGAGTTTTGTGCAGAAGCTTTGTCTGCTACTGATGTTAAATTCACACCAATAGCTGCAGTGTTTGCATCTGCTTTTGAAGCATCAAAAGTAATTCTATCAATCGTTGGGTCGTTTCTGATACCGATTTGGAAATCAAAAAGAGCGCCTGTTCCGTTTAATAATGGCGTACCGTTGAATTCTGTTGCGTCAGCGATACGGTCAATTTCTTGTAATAGTTGTTCGTATTCCACGTTCAAGAATTGTCTTTCAACTGGTCCTACAGTATCAGAAGCTGCTTGCACGCCTAATTCTCTCAATCTAATCATGATTGAAGAAACTTCGTTCAAACCACCTTCTGCGACTTGGATCATTGAAATCCCGTCTTGAGTGTTTCTTAGAGCTTGGCCGAAACCACGAATTTGCGCTCTCAATGATTCAGAGATCGCAAGACCTGCGGCATCGTCACCGGCTTTGTTAATTCTGAAACCCGAAGCGAGTTTCTCTAATGACTTGTCGAGATTCAAGCGTGTACCACGCATGTTTCTCTGAGCGTTGATCGACGCCACGTTTGTGTTGATTCTTAATCCCATATCTCCTCCTTGAGAACTACAGGCATCATCCGTTGATGCCCTGGGTTTAGTGACATTGCTGTCATCATCTTTATCGGTGTCTCATTATGAGGCTTGAGGCATTTAGCGTCTCAGACTGAGAATCTAGACCTTAGTTTTAAGCCTTTTCATATCCGAAATTCGGACAAACCCCCTCCTAAATAATAATTGTTTATTTATTTTTGAAAAGTTTATACTGTATAAGTATTTGAAATTACTTTAATATTATAAATGACGCAAATGTGAAGATCTCTTGTTTGTTCCACTAATCTTTTCTGAATGTTGGTCTGTATATTCACACTCACAAAGCGACTGCATAGAACACATCATTAGATGTATCAGTCAAAAGAGACAGTTAATTTTTGAATATAAAGATTAATGCTGATTGGATTAGCATTAAGTACCCCAAAACTACCCCACACACCTCTCCTGGAGGCTCAAATAGATTTGAGCTTCCAGGAACCTTTATTTTCTAACGTTCTTCAGCTTTGCGCGAACATCATCGAGATTGATAGGTTTACTCATATAATCATTCATTCCTGCCTGTAAACATTCTTGCATGATAGATCCGCCATGGGCAGAAACGCCAATGATTTTGACTTGGGATTTTTCAGGACATAGATGTTGTCTAATTTGAAGAGAAGTTTCTATGCCGGACATGATGGGCATTGAACAATCCATAAATATCAAATCGATTTCGTGCTGATTTAAAATTCTAAGTACTTCTTCACCATTAGCGGCTTCTATAACATCGTAACCTTGTTGCCTAACAATGGTTTTTAAAAGTTCTCGACTTAACTTGTTATCATCAGCAACTAAAACTTTTGCCATGACTACCCCATCTTCAAGTTTCACACAGGTTAAGATATCCCCTTAACTCTGTGATAGTATATTGAAAACACTTTTTAAACTCAATTATAAGAACCGGATCGCAGCTTTTGCTCACTTCAATAGAATCTTCAAAATTTCCGACCATAGTAGCTAATTCGGTAGCTCCCATATTTAATGAAGAGGATCGGATAGAATGTGAAATTTTCTTTGCATTCGAAAAGTCTTCTCCCTTTAAAGCGTTATCTAAATCCAATATAAGGTTCGGTATATCTGTCTCAAAAATATCCACTAATCGGCGGAATAAATCTCCAGATCTATCGATCTCAAAAATTATTTTTATTTGCTTTTCACTAATCAATTCCACTCATGACCTTCTTATACAGAAGAAATTATCTTTTCGATTCTTTTGGAAGTTTAAATTTATAACCAATTCCATACTCTGAGGAAATATAGTCACTGTATGGAGAAATCTTTTTTCTTATAGAAGCTACATGAGTGTCAACCACTCTATCGGTGATGTTGATATTTTTTGACCAAGCCTTATCAATAAGATCTTGTCTCGAAAAGACTCGCCCTTCATTTTTAGCAAGCATGGCAAAGAGATCAAATTCTTTATTCGTAAGCTCGATCTCTTTAGTGGATCCATCTTTAAGCTCTATATGAAGTCTTCTTTTTTCGTAATCGATATGAAATTTATCCACTTTATAAAAATTAGAAGATCCTGCTTCATCACTTAATCTTTTGAATTTATTTTTAATTTTAGTTTTGAGCTCAATAGGGTGAACTGGCTTTGTAATATAGTCATCAGCACCCAATTCTAAACTTGCAATTTTTGTGTATACGTCTGTATTTGAAGAGATAATAAAAATTGGAATTTTTTGATAACTTTTGTCATTTCTAATTTTTGTGCAGAAGTTAAGACCATTTCCATCTGGTAAACCAAGATCAATCATAAACATATCAAAAGAGTGCTCCATCAAAAGTGAATTCGCATCTTCTATTTTATTCGCAAAAACTAAAGAATAATCTTCTCTTAAAACTGCATTTACGAGATCGATTTGAATTCTATCGTCTTCAAGGACCAATATTTTTTTCATAACCCATACTTTTTTTACAAGACAGTTTTCTATCTAACCTGATGTATTTTAGCATAAACTACTTAAAGAACTCGAAAATTTATACGTGCAATTATTAAGACAATTTAATAGATCAGAAATGAGATTTGTCTCTTTTTTTGTATCACTATAAATGAATCATATTGGTATAGTGTAATGCTTTTCAGACTAATAGAAAAATCTGAATTGTGAACCAAACTTCACAATTGCCTAACCAATTAACTGAGTCTAATTTCTCTTTTCATATGTAATAAACGAAAATGGAATAGGACCTTGGCGATCATCTCTATGAACTTCCCTGAAAATTTTTTGATCAAATTCTGGAAAACGAGTATCACCATCAAATTCTTTATCAATTACCGTGAGATAAATTCGATCCGTATAGGGTAGCGCCTGACGGTAAATTTCTTCTCCTCCGCCAATAAAAACCTCATCTCCCCACTCGCCAGTTTTAGTCTGAGCATAGTCTAGAGCTTCTTTGAGATTTGTAAAAACCACGATGTCTTTATGAAAAGGTACAGCCTCAGGATTCCTTGTTAGGATAATGTTAAGACGATTCGGCAGAGGTCGGTATCCTAGGGACTCATAAGTCTTTCTACCCTGGATAATGATATGACCTTTTGTAGTGTCTTTAAAAAATTTCAAGTCTTCCGGAATGTGCCACGGAAGTTTTAAGTTGGATCCAATCACTCTGTTTTTTGCCATCGCTGCGATTTGAGAAACTATCATTATACTGCGATCTCCGCTTTGATTGCCGGATGCGGATCGTATCCTACGATTTCAAAATCTTCGAATTTGAAATCAAAAATATTTTTTACATTCGGGTTAATTTTTAACTGTGGCAGTGGCCTTTCATCTCTTGTGAGCTGAAGCTTTGCCTGTTCCAAATGATTACTGTAAAGATGTGCGTCCCCTAGCGTGTGAACAAACTCACCTGCTTTCAATCCGCAAACTTGCGCAATCATCATTGTAAGTAACGCATAGCTTGCAATATTGAAGGGAACCCCTAAGAACACATCTGCACTTCTTTGGTAAAGCTGACATGACAAGTGGCCATCGCCAGAGACATAGAACTGAAACATCGTATGACATGGAGGGAGCGCCATCTTTTCGATTTCTCCCACGTTCCATGCATTCACGATCAATCTTCTAGATTGAGGATTGGTTTTGATTTGCTCGATGAGGTTTGAGATTTGATCGACAGTTTTTCCATCGGCAGTTTGCCAGGATCTCCATTGTGCTCCGTAAACTGGTCCAAGATTTCCGGCTTCATCTGCCCATTCATCCCAGATCGAAACTTTATTTTCGTTTAAGAATTTTACGTTTGTGTCACCACTTAAGAACCAAAGGAGTTCATAAATGATAGACTTCATATGAACTTTTTTTGTCGTTAAAAGTGGGAAGGTGTTTTTAAGATCATATCTTGTTTGGTGGCCAAAAACGCTGACAGTTCCCGTGCCAGTTCTATCGCTTTTCACTTCACCTTCTGTAAGGATTCTTTTTAAAATATCGTGATACTGTTTCATAACCCCACCTCTTTCTCTGACGAAGTAAATCAAATCAAGGCCGCAAATTACACCGGAATCTAAAAACAAACATCAAATGACGCCTTTTGGCTGGCACCTTTTTGAGGAGCAATGTGTTATTGGGTTAAATTTGAAGTAGGAATCGACGTGGTCGAGTTTCTCGGTATATACCGTTGCCATGGATATTAGAGACCCACTTCATGGTTCGATCGAATTGAATTCGGCGGAAAGCGCTGTCGTTGATAGTGCTGCTTTTCAACGCTTGAGAAACATTAAGCAATTGGGGTTTGGGGAGTTGAGCTTTCCTGGGGCAACGCACTCAAGATACCTTCATTCCCTTGGAGCTTTTCATCTTTCTGGAATCGCTTTTGATAAAATTTTTAGAAACTTTCCCTTTGAAAACAAGAAAAGTGCTAAGCGTTTTAGACAAACTCTAAGAATCGCAACACTTCTTCACGATGTGGGCCATGGACCACTCTCCCATTCTAGCGAAGAAGTCATGCCTCCACTTAAAGATCTTCATATTTCTGCCTACGACAACTTAATTGGCCCAAAGCTCAAGAGAACTCAGGCAAACCACGAAGATTACGCCATCAAGCTCATTACGGATTCACCCTTGACTAAAATCATTCAAAAGAATTTTTCAGATATATCTCCTCTTCATATCGCATGCTTGATCGATCCAAAGATCAAAGCGCCAGATGATTTTTTTGAAGAAAACGGAGTTTCTTTGAGACCTATCCTAAGTCAAATCGTCAGCTCTGAATTGGACGTGGATCGCATGGATTATCTCAATCGTGATTCTTACTTCTGTGGAACTTCCTATGGAAAGATTGATTTGGATTGGTTGATTTCAAATCTCACTTATCATCGGCACAAAGATCAAATGAACTTGGCGATCTCAAGACGCGCGATGTACACCTTTGATGACTTTTTGATTTCAAGACATCACATGTATCTGATGATTTATTTCCATCACAAATCTATCGTGTACGATGAAATGCTTCATCGCTATTTAAAATCTGAAGATTGTGGTTACAAAATTCCCGCAGATATTGAAGAATATTTAAATTATACGGATTATCACTTCTACGAACACATCGCGAGATCTTCTAATCCTTGGGCAAGAAGAATCACGGATAAAAAACCGTTTGTAAGAATTTTTGAACTTCATGAAACTGAGAAAACAACTACTGCCGAAAAGTTTAAAAAACGTTTGGAAAGCGAAGGCATTGAAATGATCCATGCCTCCTCTCGTGCAAGACTTTCTAAGTACCATCAAACATTATCAAATGAAAATATCGATAGAAGAATCTATGTGATTGATCCTCAAGGGTATCACAAGCCTTACGCTATAGAGGAGAGCACCGAAATCTTTAAGCGTTACGAGCAGGCCCGCATCATTGAGCGCATCTATGTCCGTCCTGATCAAAAAGGGCTGAGTGAAAATTTGTTAAAAGAATTTATGAAAAATTAGGATGTGAAGTTAAATTTTTTGTTCCGCCATCCAATACCACAACGTTGATGAATCCAAGACTTGAAATCATTTCGGCCGCCTTCAGCGAAACATCCCCATCATTACATACGATCACAATAGCTTGATCCTTCGAAGCTGTACTTTGATTTACGATATCTTTAATATTTTCTAGCGTGACTAGTTGAGACTTTTTAATGAATGGATTTTTATTTTCTGCTCTTAAATCCAACATCAAGAATTGAATCGGGTTGGAAATTAAATTTGCAAATTGGTATTCGCCAATCTTGGTGAACGCTAGAGGTTTTTTAATTAAAGTTGAGTTGGGAATTGTTTTTCTGATTCTTAATAAAAGAAAAAAACCAATCACCAAAACTGCTGCTGCCAATAAGAAAGGATACCTCATGCCTAGGTGTCCATAAACAAAGCCTCCACTAAGAGGACCTAAAATTCTTCCGAGCGCTGAAAAGCTTTGCGCCACTCCAAGAACTTTTCCTTGATCCGCGGAAGGAGAAGACAAACTAATCCCACCCAGATTCGATGGATTGAACATTCCCATTCCCAATCCCATGAGCGTTACTGCCAATCCCAACATCCACACTTCCGTAGAAAGACTGATGCCCAACATTCCCATTGCTGTGAGAGTTAATCCAACGAACATCAATGGTGGTTCGCCATACTTTGGCATTAATTTTCTAATTAAAAATCCTTGAGTGAATACAGAAACAATTCCGACATAGGCAAAGGCGAAACTCGCCTTGGTGAAGCCCCAATCCCAGCTGTCTTTCACAAAAAGTGCCAGCGTGGATTCCATATGAGCAAAAGCAAAGGTACTCACAAAACCTAGAAAAAGTAAAACTCCCTGTGGTTTTGCAAACAAGAATCTTTTCATCAAGGCAATTCTTGATTCTCTTTTTTGAATTTTTTGTTTTTTCTCGTCCGTTAAACTTTCTTTTAAAACTTTGATGGCAAATAAGAAATTCACAAAACAAATTACAGAAGCACCAAGTGCTGAGAATCCAATTCCAAAAGGAGGTTCATCACCAAGTCTCATACCCACTTCACTCAAAAGTCCGCCAATCGCTGGCCCCATAATAAATCCTAAACCAAAAGCTGCGCCGATAAGGCCCATTCCTTTGGAGCGATTTTTTTCATCCGTAACATCTGCGATGTAGGCCATTGCTGTGGAAATATTTGCACCAAAGAATCCTGCAAAAGCTCTGGCAGCCAAAAGCATCCAGAATGTCGTCGAAAATGCAAAGAAGAGATATGAAATCGAAGATCCCAAAAGACTCATTAGAAGAATTGGACGTCTCCCCACTTTGTCACTGAGCTTTCCCCAAAACGGAGAGAATAAAAATTGCATGAGAGAATAGATCGCCATAAGAATTCCAACTTGCGTTGGGGTGGCTCCAATATTTGTGGCGTAATAAGGACCTAAAGGAATAATAATTCCAAAACCAACTAGATCAATAAAGACGATTAAAAATACTACAAAGATAGGAGAAGATCTCAATTTCATTATGGCGCCATCATATTCATTGAATGGTTTTATGTCTAATGTTTAAATAATCTGTATGTTTTTCATGACTGTTTTAATGTTTTTATTAAACCTCCCGTCAGCTGATGCCTTTACGGCACAGAACGGAGTGATTTCCTCTAGCTTTAAAGAAGGTTATTATAGCTTAGGTGCTGAAACAACGCACCTATCTACTTCTGCGAACTATACGAGCAAAGGCACTTCACTTGATTTTGATGATCCGTATGGCTATAGCGCGATTCAAACATTGGTTTATGGCAGATACGATTTTTCTGATGATCTTTCTTCATTTTTTGATCTTCCCCTGAATTATGCCATGAGCGAAAACCCGACAGACAAATACTCTTCTTTTAAAGCGGCGGGGATTGGCGTTGGCGCAAATTATGATCTAAAGATTTCATCTTTTGCAATTATCCCACAAATCAAAGGATATTTTGCCGCAGAAAAATTTGATACTGGCTCTGAAGATATTCTTACTTCTGATGGCGCTAACTATATCGACGTGGGATCCCATATCTTTAAAGATTTTTCTAATCTGCAATTTCACGGATATCTATCTTATCAATATCGATTCGATGGTTTTTCTGGATTGCTGAATTATCAAAGTGACCTTGGTTATAAAATAGAATCTGCATCTTTTGCTTTTGGAGTAAGAGGTTTTCAAACGATTACTGATGACACCGGAAATGCAACAACCAAACATGGATATCTCGCAGTTGTAAATGGCGGAAGCTTAGTTTATGGATCTTTCGATCCCTCAAGAACAGATTTATTTGCGCAAGCGAAATGGACACTCGGACAATCGCTAGATGTCTACGGATCCGCGAACAAGTCCATTCGTGGAGAAAATAGCGGCGACATCATGACGTTTACCGTGGGCTTAGAATATTTCTTTCAACCTTCTGACGGATCTAATCGTGAAAAATATGAAAGCAAGCCTGCACAAGATGGCTTCTCCTATGAGGACGAAAAGATTGATCCAAAAATCGAAGAAGAGATTAAAAATTACAACAAACCTAAGAAAAAACCAAAAAGAGTAGCGCCCCCAAAACCCAGAACCGCATCTCCTCCGAGTGCGAAAAATGGATTAGAGCTTTCTAAGAAGCAGCTGGGGAAAAAAACATCAAGCACTAGTCCTATACAAGCAAAACCAAAGTCCAAAAAGCCCAAGCGTGTAAACATAGACTTCTAAGTTTCACACTTAAAAACCGAAGAGTATCTTAAGATTTATATTCACAACAAGGAAGACGCTATGAAAATCTTATTGGTACTTTTTGTTCTCTTCATTACCTCGACTTCTTACGCGCAATTCACCAGCATCAGGCCCACGGGAATCGTCGGTTCGGCTGGATTCGGTTTTGTGAATTTCGACACCAGCGAACCTCTCACACAAAGTTTTGAAATTGATGACGGTGTATTCACTGCGGTTGGCGGAGAAAAAGGGTTGGGTGCGGCTAACCTTTACCTCACGATTTCCTTGAACTACCTCAAAGCAAAAGGCGACACGATTTATAACTATACAACAACCAGTGGAGCTACAAACTACACTTCAAATGGCGTGGTTCCTTTTAATTTAGACATCTTTCAAGCGGGCTTAGGACTAAAGTTAAAATTGATCGATGACTATTGGATTCGTCCTTATGTTGAAGCCGGCGGGTTATTTGGTTACTTTCAAGTAAAGTACACAAATCTTAACGTTGGAACCAACGTCAACGTTACGGGAACAGATACCGGAATGAAGAAAGACGATTCACTTTTTGACTTTGGCTATTACGGAGAAGCTGGCGTAGAGCTCGCGTTCTCAGATACTTTTGGTGTTAGAGTAGCAATGAGGATGACAAAGAGTAAGACCAAAGAATTTGAGACTCTCGCAGACCAGGAAGTCGAGTACGAATCTCAAGTCTACTATTTGAGTCTCTTAAAGAGTTTCTAAGGATTATTTAAGATCAAATCTGTGCATGGTATTGCGCTCAAGCGCCACCGATCTGGTTGCTGCTTGTTTCTTTTCCGGCATTACATCCGGCACGCTTGGATAATACTGTTCTTGTCTACCCAACAAATCCAAGTGAGTTTGTACCATAGCTTTTAGATTTGCTTCGAATTGCAATTTGATTTTCTTTAAATCATTAAGGTCTTTATAAACACTCTTCAATGAATCACGAGAATCTCTCACGATCATTTCTGCTTTGTGATGAGCATCTTGTAAAATCATTTGTGCTTCTCTATCTGAATCCGATTTGATTCTCTCGCTCATCTGTTGAGCCGTGGTGATAGTGTCTTTTAAAATACGGTCACGATCTTTGTATTCTAGGAGTTGAAGTTCTTTTTCGCGTAGCGCCTCTTGCATTCTGTTTCTTTCATGAATTGCAGATTCTAATTCTTCAGCAACGGCACGTAAAAATTGCGACACTTCGTCTGGATCAAAGCCAGCCATTTTTCTTTTAAATGATTTATGAATAATATCAATTGGTACGATTTTCACTCATCCCTCCTTGGACTTAAAAATCAGTGTCTTATAGATACACTTCGGCCTACTAGTCTAGAATACACGAACTTTCGTCGCAGTTTGAGACATTCAATTTAGATTTGTATTTTTTCTGGACGTTTATACCATAGACCTAAATCCAGAGCTTAGACCAAATGGAGCCCCATTGAACTGTATGATAACTTTACACGTGGCTAACTTTTTTCGGCCAGTACTGCTTATTTTCATTATTAGTTTGGCATCAGTTTGCATACTATATAAGTGCGGGGGAAAATATGAAAAAGACATTATCATTTATGTTGCTTGCTTTAGTTCTTATAGGTTACCAAAACTGTGGGAAGAAAATGGATTTCGCTACGAACTCAAGTGGAGTAGGCATTTCTGAAGACACTACACTACAGCCAATCGATGACAATTCGGACGATGATTCTGCCGAAGGACCAGACGTGGAATATCCTGAAGAACCGCCTACAGAGCAAATTGTCGATCATCCTTCAAATAATTCCGAAGGAAACGACAACCAAAATGGTAATTCGAGCAGATCTGGCCAAGTATACATTTGTATTCTAGATGGATCAGGTAAATCTCAAAGATTAGGATTATCCAACAATCAACTGGTTACCGTTGGATCTACACCACTCACTGTTTGTACGACAAAGAGAGCTTGCTTAGAATTCGTAAGTAAAAAATTTAATGTCGTAAGCGCTGAGTACAGAGGATTCTGTAAAGAGAATAAAGGCCATAGCCAACAAGTTTCTGAAAGTGAAATTTTAACTCTTCTAGGATTTGGAACACAAACTCACGTTGATCTTTAAATAACACAATTGCGACACAGAAAGGTGCCGGGCACTTTTTGGATATTGACGCAGCGACAGTGCGGAAAACTAGGGGGTACCTTTGTACCTTTTATTTTCCGAGTTCTTTGTCTCTGATTAGGGCTTTTTCGAAGCTGATTCTCAGAGCTGTGTCGATATCTGTTTCTCTCATCGATTGTAATCCAGCTTCTGTGACACCTTTTTTAGAGGCGATTTGATTGATCAATTCGTAAGAGCTTAAATTCATATTATCGAGAGAAAGTTTTGCCGCACCCAAAAAAGTCTGCGCCGTAATCAGCTTTGCTTGCTCCGGATCATAACCGTATCCTTCGATCCAATCTTGCCAGTGCTGCATGAGTTCCAAAACAAATCCTACGCCCGCAGAACTTGCCACCGTAAATGCTGACATGGCTTCATCGTCATCAATTTCGATAATTTTTCCGAGCGGCGAAAATAATTCTTCAATCATATCTGATGCCAATGGACCCTCTTTATAAAGAGAATAACCCATCATTGCGTCACGACTTCTTACGGCGACGTTACACATTACTTTTGCAATGTTATCGTATTCTAGAATGATCTTCGCAAGAGAATCCAATCCCACTCCTGCCGCTAAACTTATAATTAAATGTTCGGAAGTAAAACTCGACGAAAGAGATTCGATGGCCTCAAATAAATCTTGGGGCTTAGTTGCGATGATAATGATCTGACATTCATCCACGATCTCTTCATTTGTCGCGCGAGTTTGGATGCCGAATTTTTCTTCGATTTTCTTTAGTTTTTTATCTGTTCGGTTCGAGACAAGGATTTGATCTTTTTCTAAAGTTTTAGAATCAAGCAGGCCCGCAATAATTGATTGAGCTAAATTTCCGCCGCCAATAAAACCAACTTTTTTTTGCTTCAATAGTACTGACACGTTGTGCTCCTAATTATTTTAGATCAATCTACTTTAAATCAAACCCTAGGGCCAAATAGAGCTTCACCGACTCTGATTATAGTCGCTCCCTCTTCAATTGCCACCTCAAAATCCTGCGTCGTACCCATGGAAAGCTCAATAAGCCCAGATTCTTTAAAATTGTCTCTGATTTTTCTTATTTTTTTAAAATGTTCGCGAGAGTCCTCAGCACTATCCGTAAAAGGAGGCATCGTCATCAAACCTAAAACCTTGATAGAAGAAATTTTCAATACTTCTTCGATAAATTTTTCGCTGTCTTTTAAAAAAACTCCGCTTTTGGATTTTTCGCCCGAAGCGTTGATCTGAAGTAGTATTTTTTGGGTGATGCCTTTTTCTTTGGCTTTTTCAGAGATGATTTTTGCAAGCTTCACATCATCCACAGAATGAATCAATTCCACTTCACCTACGATTTTAGAAACTTTATTGGACTGAAGTGGTCCGATCATATGCCATTCAATATTTTTATTTATTTCTTCTTTTTTCTGTAGAAATTCTTGAACGTAGTTTTCGGCAAAAGCCTTTTGACCAAGTTCAAACATCTGGACAATTTTTTCTACAGATTGTTTTTTTGAAACTGCAAGAAGTTGTATTTCATTCATATTTCGACTGCACTTCATGCATGCCGCCTGAATTCTTTTTAAAATTTCTTCTCGTTTTTGTTTCATCAACTAAATATCCATTGGTTGTCTTTGATAATTCTCAAAACTCTTTTCACCGGAAGTCCCATCACTGTATCAAGCTCACCCTCCAATTTCACAATGAATTCTTTGGCGGTATTTTGAATTCCGTAAGCGCCGGCCTTGTCCATCGGATCACCGGTTTTGATATAAGCCCAAATTTGCTCATCACTTAAATTTTTGAAGGTAACAAAGGCACTCTCAATCTCAGAAATTGTCTGGTTCGTGACCGTATCATGGAAGCAAACCGACGTTTTGACCTCGTGGGTTTGCCCAGACAAACGTCTTAAAAAGTCAAAAGCTTGACCTTCGTCTATGGGTTTTCCGAGGACTTCTTCCTTTAAGACAACCAGTGTGTCACTCGCGAGGATTAAAATGTTAGGTAAATTCATGGACTTAACTGGTTCAATGACGGCTTCGGCCTTTTGTCTAGCAATTGCCATTATTGCATCATCTAAGTTTAGGTTTTCATTCAGGAATTCCGATACTTGTACTGAGAAGGTTTTGAAAACAATTCCGGTTTTTCCAAGAAGTTCTTTTCTTCGTGGAGATTGGGAAGCTAAAACCAGTGTACGTTTTAAATTGGCTTGAATATTTTTTTGGGAGTTTGTGCTCATATGACCGAACTACTTTTGATTGCAGGATTATTCATGGTTGGAGTTGCAGTTTATCTGTTCTCATCCATGTTATTATCTTCTAACAACGATGCACAATCTTTATTGTGGGCTTCAGATGATGAACCTGCAAAATCTCGCTCTAAGTTCATAGAATTATCTCGCCCACTTGTCCACAAGTTCTGCTTGGGTCTTGCCGCAAAGATTAAAAATCCCGGCTACAGAAAGCGCGTGCAAGAAAAAATCGGAACTGCGGGCCTTCAACGTGAAATTAACGTTGATGAATTTATTGGCTTACAAATCCTCTGGGGACTTTTGTTTCCCGTGATGCTTGTATTTTTGAACTTCACCATGGAATTGGGCTACTCACCCGTGTTCTTAATTTGTTTTGGATTATTTGGCGCATATTTTCCGCATATGCATGCCAGCACGGAAAGAAAAAAACGTTATCAATCTGTGATCGTAGATCTTCCATTCTTCATTGACCTTATGGCCTTATCAACGGAAGCAGGATTGGATTTTATTGGGTCCATTCAGCGAGTGGTAGAAAAAGCAGAGAACAGCGTTCTTGCTGATGAGCTTGGACAAGTCTTGAGAGATTTAAAGTTGGGTTCAACAAGAGCAGAATCACTAAAGAAAATGGCGGAACGCCTAGATATCTCTGAAGTGACAAGCTTTGTGACTGTGCTGATCGATGCCGACAGCACCGGCGCAAGTATCGGAACCGTCTTAAAACAGCAATCTATACAGATGAGACTTGAAAGATTCACCAGAGCCGAAAAAGAAGGAGCAAAAGCTTCGCAAACAATTTTGATTCCACTGATGCTATTTATTTTACCAGCAGTGTTCATCATGGTGTTTGGCCCTGTCATCATTCAGTTCTTAGGGCAAGGTGGCTCATGATGGCTAAATTAATAAACCAAACGCAAAATAAATTGCTCTTAGCAAATTTAGAAATTGCAAGTGAGCTTTCTAGAATTAAAGGACTGATTGGAAAAGAATCCATGGAAAATAATTATGGTCTATGGATCAAGAGATGCAATGCCATACATACATTCTTTATGAGCTTTCCAATTGATGTGATTTTTGTAGATAAGAATTTGAAAGTGAAAAAATGCATCGAAGCAGTGGCACCAAATAAAATTGTATGGCCCATTTTCGGTGCGCGTTCGGTGATAGAACTGAAAAATGGTTTTTTAAAAGAAAATAAAATCCAAGTTGGGGATCAATTGCATGTGGATAATTAGAATTTTAAAAGGCCCGAAGGCCGGAGAAAAATTCGAGTTGCGAAATGGGGAAAACCTCGTGGGAAGAGCTCCGCATTGCAACATCTGCATCAATACGCCGGGCTTATCTAAAGAGCACGCCGTCATTACAGTGAATGAAAATGGTGTTTTCATTAGGGATTTAAATTCTACCAACGGAACTTTTGTTAATGGAATCAAAGTACATAAGCAAAAATTAAGACAATCTGATAAGGTTACACTCTTTGATACCATCATTGGTTTTGAACCAAAAATGACCAAGGCAGTTTCTACTCCTACACACTTCCACCAAGGTAGTGGAGGATATCAAGACGCAGGCGCCGCTCAACAATTTGATCCTGCCTTCAACAACTTCCCGCAAAGCGCTCCTCACGGACAACCACAACCTCAGGCAAATTTTGAGCAGAATCAAGCCCATGAAACAAAACCAACTCTTATAACTTTAGCCAAGAATTATATTGATACGGTTTTATTACCAGGAGTTTATAGATTAGCAGAAGTGATGGAATTCAAATGGGTGCTAGGATCATTTGTTCTCGCATTTATTTTACTTGTGACTTCGTTCTCTGTGATTCCAATGGTGGAATTAACTAAAAGCGGAATCCAACAAGAAAGCCAAAGAAGAGCATTGTCTTTAGCTAAAAGTTTAGCGGATAGATATCAAGTGGCATATAAGGAAGGTCTAGAATCTTCCTTCAATGCTACATCTATAGAGAGAGAGGAAGGCGTAAATTCAGCCTACATCATTTCGAGTGCTGACGGAACAGTGATTGCTCCCGCAAGAAGAACTGGCCAAAGACCGAATGAGGATTTTGTACACAAAGCAAGAAGACAAGATCAGCAACAAGTGACACAAATCAACGACAGCACGGTGGGCGCGGCAGTTCCTATCAAAATCTTTGATTCAGAGACAGGATCATTCAGAGTTTCAGCTCACGCGATCATTCTCTATGACATGGGAAGCCTTGCCGTAGATACAGGAAGAACAGTGGGATTATTCATTCAAGTGCTAGCTATCGCAATGCTGATCGGAATGATCTTATTCTTCTTCGTTTATAAATTGATTGAACATCCATTGACTGAAATCAATAAACAAATTGACCAAGGTCTAAAGGACGGCCAAACAAATACAAAAACTGCATATCTATTCCCTCCTCTGCAAGATTTAGTTTCGAATGTGAATACGGCCTTAGAAAGAGCGGCTCAAGCAACTCCAAATCAATCTGTAGCGTCAGATAGAACGATGGAAGCAGGACAATTGGTAGAAAATTATCCGGCGGCAGCGCTTGCAATTGATAAATCATTTTCGGTGATTTCAATGAACTTAGCTTTCGAAGAACTCGTAGGATTAAGACTTGCGCAAGTTCAAGGTCAGAATTATGCATCTCTCAGTGACCAAGCTTTAATTTTAAATTTAAAAGATTTAATAGAACAATCAGAAGCGAATGGATTTAACGTTATAACAGGTCAACTTGAATTCAATGGTAAGAGTGCAAAAATTGTACTTCAACCGATTCAAGCAGATCATGGAATCAGTTACTTTTTCATTTCATTTCAAGTGAACGATAGCGGAGGATTTTAGGTGAGCGGTGCAGTTCCTCTAGCATCAGTTGATAAGTACCTCTTAGAAATTCTGGAAGGTCCAGATAAGGGTGCACAATTTCAACTCGTAGCTGGTGAAATTAAAATAGGAAGAGGAGATACAAATGACGTTGTTCTCCATGATCCGCGTTGCAGTCGCGAGCATGCTGTATTGAAGATCACGCACGATGCGGTACTGATTGAGGACAGAGGCTCTTCAACTGGCGTTATCGTAGATGGGCAAAAAGGAAGTCGCGCATTTTTATCTAATGGCTCAAAAATTATTATAGGGTCTACAACTTTCTTATTTAAAAAAATTGTAAATCAAAAAATTGCAAATAAAAGTCGAGTGCCAACAGCAAAAGCGTCCAATTACGGGGTACAACAAAGCTCTGAGGCTAAAGGTATCGATCCCAAAAAGATTAGATTTTATGCGATTTTGGGAATTGTGGTTATAATAGGATTATTTTTATTTTCGTCCAACGAGCCTAAGAAAATCCTCGATAAGGTTCCTAACATAGAGGAAGAAATTGAGCTTTCAAAAAAGAGACAAGAAGTTCTTATGAAAGATCAAATGACCAGCGGTAAGGCCTCTAGACAATATCTCGATGCTCAAGCTTCTTACACCAAAGGGCTCAGAGATTATAGAGAAGGATTGTATAAGAGTGCCGTTTCCGCATTCAGCGCAACCTTAGCGATTTATCCTGAGCACCCCACATCAAGAAGATACTTAAGACTTGCCCAATTGAAACTGGATGAACAAGTGCAATTCTTAATGCAAGAAGGATCGCGCTTTATGGATCAGAATAAGTACCAGCATGCGAAAGCATCATACAAGAATGTGATGGTCCTTTTGAATGACAAAGACAATAAGATTTACCAAGAGGCTTTAGAGAAGCATAATGAGTGTGTGCTGTTGTTAAGGGAGTCTTTTTAATGGCTAAGCTGATGATTTATAAAAATCAGAAAGAGCTTATGACACTGGAATTGAACCAGGCCAAGGATTACGTGGCTGGCCGTTCTCCAGAGCGCGATATCTTGCTCGACGATGTTGTATTTTCAAGACAACACTTTAAAATATTTTATGCTCAAGGAAAATGGACAGTACAAAGCATTTCTAAGTACTCACAGCTTGCCATCAATCACAGAGAGTCAGATTATTTCACACTCAAAAATGAGGACAAGTTTAGCACATTCTCTTATGAATTCCATTTTGTAGACGGAACATCTTCACAAACCAAATCTGTAACACCAATGGCCGATGACAAGACTCCGCACAGGGAGGATATCGCACACCTCGATGACAAGACTAATGATCTCGGTCAAGATGATAAGACCTTTGTTCCGCAGATGACTTCTCAAGAATGGAGCATTGGGGTTCCGTACATTCTTTTGAGAAAAGAAGATGGATCCACTCAGACCATGAGACTCGAAGGCGACTATTGGATCATGGGTCGCGACGAAAGCTGCGATATTACAATTGATGATCCAAAGGCAAGTCGCGAACATTGCGAAATCTTTCATAAGCAGAAACAATTCTTTATTTTGGATAAAAACAGTTCTAATGGAACTCTGTTAAACTACAAAAAAATCTCGCCCGCACAAGCCACACCACTAAAGTCTGGCGACCAAATTCAGGTGGGTAAATTTTTATTTATATTTGAAATAAGGGATCCATTATTTGCTGAAAAATTAACGAATCTTCCAATGGAAGTGAGCTACGATAATATCCAGTCTATGGATTATGCAGATGAAATCGACTCAAAACCTTCAAGAAAGGTTATTAAAGTTTCTAAGTTCGAGCAGAACAAAAAGAAATACATGATGATTGGGGGGACAGCAGTTCTCTTATTATTGATGCTGATCATGTCGGGCGAAGAGACTCCTCAGAATAAAGAACTTTCATCTCAAGGCAATGGCACGCCCGCAGTGAGGCAAATCGATGCTCTTTCTCCAGAGCAAAAAGATCTAGTCGAAAAAAGTTATCACCTTGCAAAGACTCTTTATACTCAAGGCAAATATGAATTGGCGCTAACTGAAGTAGAAAAAATCCACACGCTGATTCCTGAATATAAGGATTCAAAAGAAATTTCCCAGTATTCTAAAAATGCTATTGATACACTCATGGAACAAAAAGACATCGAGAGAAGCGAACAGGAACAGCAAAAGCTTGTAGCTAAAATCGAAGGAATCGTTGAGCAATGTAGCATCAGTTACAGCAGTCATCGTAATACTGGAAAATTACAAGATTGTTTGTCTCCAGCACTAGAATTAGATCCTGAGAATACAAAAGCTGCTCAAATTCTTGAGATCGCTAGCCAAGAAGATGTGAGAAAAGACCAAATACAAGAACGGCGAGCTTATTATCAAGGTCAGGTGGCCCAAAGAAAGAAATTATTCACCCAAGCTGAAACTTTAAAAAAACAAGGCAAAACTCTTGATGCTTTGACTGTGTACTCAAGACATATTGCGTCCGCTCTTCCGGATCCAGAAAAATTAGAAGAGAAATCTAAAGCCGAAGTGCGTACACTTCAAAAGAAAATTTCTGCCGACGTTACAAAATTAAAATCGCTAGCAGAGTCTTCTTACAATAAGAAAGATTACAAAGAAGCAATTGCAAAACTAGAGCAAGCGCTTCGTTTAAATCCTCAGGATAATGATGTCAAAGATAGATATTCTACCTACTCTAAAGAGCTTCAGGGTCTCGTTAAAAATCTTTATGGTGATAGCGTCCTTGAAGAGAATTTAGGAAATATTGATTCCGCTAAAGAAAAATGGAAGAAGATCAGAAGCATAGACGTTCCACACGGTGAATATTTTAAAAAATCTGGCATCAAGTTAAAGAAGTACGGAACATGAAATTTCTAGAAAGATCATTTGTTGAAGACAGCAGTTATCGCCCTCGCCCATACATTCATTGGAATCCCGATGAAGGTCTTTTGGTGATAGCTACTCCTTGGGGACAAGATGCATCCCAAGATGATTTGATTCAAAAAATCGAAGACTATATTTCATCTTCGAAGCTAGATCACGAACTCACCTCACCCTTTCAATCTTTGCAAAGCTACGATAAGGCAGCAAATTCCATTCGCACCGCCTTGTTGTTAGCCAATGAGAGTATTTATAAGTCTAAAAATAAAAATGAATACACTTCGGGTTTTGAAATCTTAGTGGGTGTGGCCAAAAATAATCAATTCTACTTTGCTACCGTAGGCCATCCTCACGTTCTTTTAAGCAAAAATGATAGAAATATTCTTCCTTTATTTATGGATTTGGATCATTCGCTAAACCTGAGCAATAAAAAATTACTTCCTGCCCTTCCAGATAAACTTTTGGGCGTGAATGCGCAAGTGGATTTCCAAGTGCATAATTTCAAATATCAAAAAGGTGATCAACTCATCCTCATGAGTAAGTCTTGGATACCAGAAGATTTCTTTACTCTTTCAAAAGGCCAAAGAAATTTTGATAATTATGTAAAAAAATTGGCAAAAGATGACTCTCAGCCGTTCTGGCTTGGAGTTATGGAGTTCTAATCAAACTCTTTAAATTCATCATCTGTAGCTTCGTCATCTGATGAAGTGGGTTGAACTTTCATTTCCGTATTGTCTTTGACGTTGGTGATTCTAGATTTTAACTTTCTCGTTTTAATTCCGCCAATATAGTAAGTGATTCCTAGCATGCCTTGAAAACCAATAAAATCATCGTCACCTTCGATAAAAAAAGAAGGACCAATTTCAGCTTTTAGAGACCACGGTGAATTTTTAAAAATGTATTCAGTACCACCATAAATTCTTAAACCGATTTTCACTTTCTCAGAAGATTTTTCTTCTCCAAAGTCTGGACCAAAGAATACTCCCGGACCTGCGTAGAAGAGAAGTGAGTTAAAGAAATCTTGACGTTCTTTTAAACGATCTCTGATGTTATAAAAATAAACTGCATAGTTCGCGGCAAAGTATGGATATTTATCAAAGTGATAACCTGCATCGATATTCCAAGCTCTTTTCCAATTGATGAATTTGTTATACCTGAAGAACGTAGGTTGTCCTGCAAAAAAAGATACTGCGGATTGGCCTTTTTCAAATCCAGCAAATCCTTGTTTTCTCTGGGGCAAAGAATTCTCTGGTGGAGCTGCTTGAATAGACTCAACAGTTAAAACCAATAGAAGTGCAAACACTGTATTTTTCATAAAATAAGTATGAGTGAATTAGAATTTTTTGTCTATAAGTTGTTTGAACCGACTCATATCATCTAAAGCCAAGATCAACTCTATATTTTGTGGTCGAGTAATCTTGTCCTTTGAAGTATCCCAGACAAATCCATTTTGCATATTGAGTTTTTGGATATCTAAGTCTGTTTTGAATGTACGGTAGAACTTGTAGAAATTATCTCTGTACATCAGAGCCTCAGGTTTATTTTTGTTTTTAACCCACCCTAAGAATTGAATCAGTGCCGCATCATTGCATACATTATAATAAGTCGAAACTTCCACTGAGCCGGCATCAAGTAACTTTAGACAATTCGATGGCTGTGGCGACGGAAGATTTAAATTCTTTGAGGCCAGCCAAACCCAATCCATCTGCTGGGCTTCTGAACCTAGGCTTAAGAGATCTCTCCATCTCGAGTTCTCAACATAAAATCTAGCAAGCCATCCTGCCACTTCCTCATCTTTCGTTTCGTTGAATAAAATTTGAAGATCACGAAGTGCATCCGCATTCAATTTATCCATTTTAAAAAATAAACGAGCGAGCAAATATTTTTTAATTATATTTTGATCTAATTTCTGACTATCTTCAAAATTCAAAAGACTGATCAATTGATTCGCTGTCTGCGTGAGAACTTGCATTGAGGCTTGTTGAATATCAATGGGGTAAACTTGATTTCTATCAATAAGTGTATTGAAAAGCTTTGGAGGATTTTCATAAAGCATAAAGTAATTGTCTTTTTGAAGAGCGAAAAGAGTTCTTCCCAGCTTCCTCCACTGCGGCCATCCACTCTCAAATAGCAACACTCGGTCTTGAGGTACTGCATCGGCTGAGGCTAGCAAAGCTGTTTTTAAGCTGATGGTTTGAAATAGCGTGGTAGTTGTATCGTAAAATTCACTATCTAATAAATCAAACAAAGTACGCCCCACATCCACTAAACTTGTATTGAAATCCACAGTCCAAGAAAAATTCTGATGTTCTTTCTTTTGTGGTGGCTTTACGAATAGCGCAACGTTGGTGTTTTCATGATATAAATTTGTACCTTGAAAATCTTTAGAGCGAACTTCTCTTGAAATGCCATTCAATCCAGCAACAATGATCCAGGTGTTCTTCCATTTTTCTTCTTTCTTCAGATAACCAAAGAAACTCTCCAAAGATTCATCAATCTCATTGAACTGCCCTTCATAAGTGGCTTCTCTCGCAAAACCATCGTTATCTACCGTGGGAACCTCAGGAAATTGAAGATCTGGAAGATATATAAAACTAAAAAAATTATCCCCGCCAGAAAGATTCCCCAACCAATCCTGCATCACCCGCATATTCTCAAAGGCTGGGCGATAGTATTTTCCATAATCTACAAAAATATGATCATCAAAAGTTTCAAACCCTTGTTCTAATCCTGATTTTCTCCATATCGGAGGACCGCCGGAGACAAATGAAGTCTTGTATCCTTTTTCAAAAGCTACCTCCGAAGAAGTTTTAAACTTTGCACTTAAAAAAGAAGAGCCATTATTCCAAACTCCATGTTCAAATGGATATTTGCCTGTTAAAAATGAAGCAATGGCTGCCTGTGACATAATCGATGGCGTATAGGCATGAGTAAATCGCACCATTTCTTCACATACGGCTTTAAAGCCTTTGTACTTTTCCGTCTCATTGCAATGAATTGCATCAAAAGGAAGGGAATCGATTGTAATGATTAAAAATGAAGGTCTTTTGCTTTCCCACTGACAGCCGGCTTGGCTTAACGTCAACGTAACGATCGTTATTAAAGAAACCCACAGCACAAATTTCATTCTTAAAAAATTAGCATAGAAAGCTAGGACTTGCCATAGTCTTTGGAGCAGTTAATACTGATAGGTACCGGGTTCCCTTTCCGGGTCACG
>JANMFM010000226.1:0-1649 GCA_031374125.1 Bdellovibrionales bacterium | reverse complement strand
GAACCCAATTTATTTAAAGAAAGAAATGGATAAGAAGCTTAAAGAATTTTTTGATAAGGTCGATGAGATCAAAAGAAGAAACCGTTTAACGGGATCTTGACCCACAGCTTCTTAGTGGCATTTATCCATGAGTCAATACGCCGTCATTGAAAGAAAAATCCTTTCTAGAATATTTAAAATCTTATCTAGGACTTATGAAGGATCAATATGGTAGTGATGCAGTAAAAGCATGGGCTTTAAAGGTGGGAATCACTTCGAGAATTACTTTCAAACATATTCTGCAAGGGCGAAAACAATTGAGCAGTCGCCAGATAAAAGAAATTGAAGATATGCTTGATCTAGGAAGGAAAGATAGAGAATCATTAACGAATCCATCTCTGGCACCACAAGAAAAAAATCTAGAAAAATTCTTTATTTCACCTGATTTTTTTGAGACCCCAATCAATACCATCATATTGAATCTCTGTGCTCTCAATAGACCTATGAACGCCGAAAATATTCAGGAGATTTTGAAGAATTCATTCCAATCAGCAGATATTGATAAATCCATTTTATATTTACTAGATTTAAAATTGATTCAAAAAAACGAAGATGGGTCTCTAAAGAGAATTTTTCATGGGAATTTGGTGACTTTGCCAGGAATAAAAAGCTCATCATCCAGAGAATATTTTAAACACACTTATCAGCTTGCGGACAAAGGTTGGGAAGAGCCAATCCATTTGCGAGAACTCAGTGCTTTTACTTTTAAAATCAATTCAGATGATATTCCAAAGGTAAAGGATCTCATTAGAAAGCTTCGTCAAGATATCAACGAGCTTTCTAATGAGGCAGATAACAATTCCCTTTATCAGTGCGGAATAGCGGCGGTTCCAATTTATATTGGTAAGGAATCTTAAAAATTACTCTTTTTAATCCAGGCGAGTAACATACACAATGTTACCTTCAATTGTCTTTTCAGCATTAGGAACCACAACCTGGTTGGTCTTGAAGGTAAAAACTGTAGATCTCACTTCTGTTGGGCCGGCCAATCCTGCCTTTGTTATTTTGTATCCACTGTCTTTTATAGTAAGGGAACAATCCATAACACTGCTTCCTAGTACATTCTTTGGCGTAGAATCTGTGCATTTGCTATAAACGTCTATCAGGACTTTGTTTTTACTATCGCCCAATGCCGTAGAAGCTAAAGTCTTTGACAGAATTGTGGAGAGATTTTTTTCATCCGTGTTGAAGTCTTGATCTACAACTGTAACTGAAGCTGAGTTATCTAGTAGAAGTTTAAGAAGCTCTGATGTAAGTACGAACTTTTCATTAGCGAATGCAGAAGTTGAGAGTGTGAAGGTAAGAAGTAAAATTACTAATTTCATGGCGCCTCCGGTTTAGTCTATATCAAGCATAGAGTTGTTCTTGGCTCAGTATTTACTGCATTTCTGTTGGGCTGTATATTGGAGAATTGGGAAAAAACTCAAGACTTATGCCTTTATGATTGAAATAGGCTAAAAAAAGACGTATTTATGTACCTCTTACAAAAGGTGATCTATGAAAGTTGAAATTATTGATATTGGCCAACCTGAATTCCGCAAATTTGCGTTTGATCAAACGATCTCTAAGATAGAAGTTGAATATCCTTCATCGATCAAGGCTGAAAGATC
>JANMFM010000225.1:0-16671 GCA_031374125.1 Bdellovibrionales bacterium | reverse complement strand
GAACCCAATTTATTTAAAGAAAGAAATGGATAAGAAGCTTAAAGAATTTTTTGATAAGGTCGATGAGATCAAAAGAAGAAACCGTTTAACGGGATCTTGACCCACAGCTTCTTAGTGGCATTTATCCATGAGTCAATACGTAAGAATCTACGTGCTTACTCTGCGGCCTTAGAATTGCACTCTATATCTCTGATGGGAATACCAATGGTTATAAAACTTAAATCTACAATTGTTGCATTTTTGTTGCTCTGCTTTTTTTTGAGTTTCACACCGAGTGCGTCGGCTCAAAATATAAGTTGTGCGCAATTATTTTCTGCAGATGCAAGCACCTCTTCTAGCAAGCCAAGTCGATTCCTTGCCGACCCAGAACAACCCGCAATTACTAAATATGGATTTTTTGTATACAAACCAAAAGTGAAAAACAATTGGGTCGAAAAATATGTTAGATATTTTCCTCGCAAGCTCGGTCAATTCTTTTTAAAAGACGAAAACTATGCCTTCTCCCCACTTCGTATTTTTGAAATGCGCCCTATAAGATGGTTAGATCCTATGAATTTTGCAGATTGGGCCACCAGAAAAATAACATTCTACACGATTAAAAAAGAAAAAATTCTATCAAAGTACGTAAAAATCCCTGTATATGTTTTATTGGTTACACTTTCTGGAGTTCAATCCTACGCACAAAAAATGGAAACTGCTCGAGTCACGCAAGAAATCGCTAATCAACCTCGATATGAGTTGATTAGCGAGCAACCACAGCTGCAACAAAGCACTGAATCCAGCATATACGCGAAGGACATTCGTTTTGAAATTGTCCAAAAAAATACTGGCTCAAAACCTTCTAGAGAACAATTTGATCTGTTATTGAATGACTACTACAAAAATCAAGAGAGTCAAAAAAACCACGAACCTTCAGTTCTTTTCAGTCATATCGATGGCATCACAAAAGAGCTGAACGCCAGTCAAAAAACAAAGGATGAACTTAAAACCCTCACCCATATGTTCTACGATCATCTCCAAGTACAAGACGAGTATTTCTTGCAGCCCAAAGTTTACAATCAACGTAAAGCGGAAGCCTATAAAAATGAAGATGCCGAATTGATTGATTTTATGACTCGCTTAGAAAATATATCGCTCTACACTACAATTATGAAATATTATTCAGAAGGCTTACTTACAACAGAAGATGTTCGCTATTTCACGCAAAGAAATCTGTACAATAATTATTTAGTGGGTATATTCGAAATCACAAAACTCAACCTTACAAAGGTAACAAACAACGGAAGATATATAGAAAGTCCCTTGGAAAGCTCTGAACTCACTTTGGCTTTACGCTTAGAGATTCTAAGAAAAGTAAGAGATAATAAAGAATCAAAATAATCTGCTCTGCATTTTTCGAGTTAGAGCGTTTATTCCACTTAAGATACTTTTAATATTAGACTGTGTTTTGGATGGATTTTAGATAATAACTGGACGAGCTTATCTGTCGTAAACCGCTCATTGCGATATCTTAGAATCTTGCCAAGTAAACTTTCATCTATATCAAGCATACTTGCAAACTCTCTGCTAGTAAGAGAATGTTCGCGCTTGTAAATTACAAATTGCTCACAAATATCATACCTTAATTTTTCAATTGGTGTAGCGTTTGGAGGAAGAGCCAATGACCCCTCAGTTTTTTCAAGAATTTTTCTTATTTTTTTTAATTTTTTCTCACTTGGAAATTTCATTTATTTTCTCCTGTAAGCATTGACGATTCCAATATACGCAAAATTTTTATCTATTAACCAAATCAGCTTATATTTTTTGCTCTCAAACACTAAACTTTCCCTGACGTAATATTCAAAATTATCATCCATGTACTGAGGCTCAAAATTCCTATCGTTTAATTGCTGCACAAGTTCCAATATAATTTTGTCATTGATAGACGTCGAATGTTTCTTCTCGTAGTGCGGGTCTATATGTAACTTTGTAAATCTCTTCCCATTTATAAAAACATTTATTTCGTATTCTCTTCTAATGACTTCCATATTCATATTACCATGTTGGACAAATTTGTCCATTTATTAAATTTAATAAATAGTAAAAGAATAGGAAATAGAATTCAACTTATTGATATTATTCCGATTTTCGGACAAAAAATATGTAACTTTTATTTATTATTTTGGACTGCGTACACTCTAACCATGGTTTACAACAATTCAACTATCGCTAGATAGAAAAAATTTAAAAGCTTGCGCCTAGATAAAAGCGAAGCAGCTGTATATGTGTTTTTCCAGAGAATAAATCTTGATCGTCTTTGAAATCACCCTCTTCAAAAGCAGAACCCGTTGTTATACTAGCATTTGAAATCTTATCCGCAACCGGAAGCGATAGTCCGATCCAATCACAACCCATCGTAAAACTATTCCATTGCCATTGATTCCCAATTGCGAAACTAATTATTGCAGAAGTCGAATCAAAATGGCTCTGTGTCGATGTGACTGTACTTCTATAATCGTAATCAACTTTTCTAAAATCTATGCCTGTATTGAAATAAAAAGAATTTCCAGTAAAGTGCTTCCAATGAACACCTATTGATTTTGTATTAATATCGTATTCAAAACCACCAAAACTACTCCACCCATCTGAACCATCTGTCACTTCAAGAAAGAAAATATCATAGCTTGTATGATATTTTCCGAAAGCAAGGCCCCGTGAACTTGAAATACTTGGGCCTACACCCAATAGCTGAGCCCATGCCGCATATTTTTTATTCATGCGATTATGCTCACTAGAATTTTCATAAATGGAATCTTCTTTAACTATCTTGGGGCCTTTTTCTTCTGGTGCCGTAGCAGGAGCGGTGTCATCCACTTCTTCTATAGTTGTAACTACGGTTTTTGTGATCTTCTTTCTTGGCTTATTCTCAGCCGCCAATCCTACAGCACCCATTGCAAAAATCAGTATTGCTATCGCTATATTTTTCAAACGCTCTCCCTATACGCTAAATCAAAATGCTAGATTCAATATATTCTGTAACTTTGTCAATCACTCGTCCCAAAGTTAGTTTTTACTTCAGAGCCACATACACTCTGTGAGTATCATCGTAGTCATCCATCTCTTGCAAGAATTCGATGACTTCTTTTTCTGCTTCAGGAGAAAGCTCTACAAGATTTTTTGGTACGTAGCCTAGCTCCGCCTTGGTCACATTCCATCCGGCAGCTTGGAGTGCTTTGTTCGCATTATCTAGATCTGGAACATCAGCAATGAATCTCGCACCCAAAAGATGCGGTTCCACTTCACCATCTTCGAGTGACTCCACATTTTGCGCACCGACTTCGATGGCTACGGATTCTAAGTCTAGAGATTTATCAGAGTGAGCGGCCTCGATAATTCCGGTATGATTGAACATCCAACCCACACTGCCGGGTGCTCCCATTTGGCCTTTCTTAAAAAGCTGTTTCACTTCGTGCGCCGATCTATTTTTGTTGTCCGTTAAGATTTCTAAAATCACCGCCACTTGATGAGGAGCAAATCCCTCATAAGTTACCAAATCAAAATTTGTTGCATCTTTATCAGCGCCAGAGCCTTTTTTGATCGCACGCTCAATTGCATCACGAGTGACCGATTGTTTTTTCGCCGCTTCAATCGCCGCTCTCAATCTAGGATTGTAATCAGGATCTGGTTGTCCAAGTCTTGCTGCCACTTGAATTTCTTTTGTCAGCTTATGAACAATCTTTCCTTTTTGCGCAGCTCCCGCCGACTTATGTTGATTTTTCCACTGTGCACCCATGAATAACTCCAAGTTAAAATGAAGAACCATTTTTCCTCTAAAATACTAGGATTATCAAGCTTTTGTCGCGGTCCGGGCGGACGGTATATACCTGTCTTCCAGGCTATTTACACTAAAAAGGGGAAGTAGGGCTTAAAAACAAAGATTATTCCTAAAAAACCAATCTAAATTTCCCTAGGACTCGACCATTACTGAACTTTAAAAAATCCAAGTTCTTTCATATAATTAAGGAAGATTTACATCGTGGATTACATGACCACCGGAGCAGCGTTGGATTCATCTAGAATTGAAATTATTATTAACAAGCTTTTACAAGATTTTGATGCGACCTATGTTGCCGATGATCTTTTAAAAAAATGGGATCGCGGTGAACTTTCTGAAAAAGATCAAGACATTGCCGCCCATTTTCTCATCAACACAGGTTTCCTAAAAACACTCCAAGCTCAATATTCTAAACAGCTCACCCACGATCGTTACATTGCTTGGATTCCATTCATCGAAATGATTTCCCGAACAACCGAGACTCTCCCCGATGATATCGTTGACCCTATTCTTGTCGGCATGACTGAAAACAATAAGCTTGAAGACATTGTTTACGTTCAGCAATCCAAAAAACTGCATTCCCGTTTTAAAAAACTAATAAAAACTTTCTCAAATTAAAAAAAAGTACAACTTGAGGAAGAAAAAAAGCAACTCACAGAAAAACTTCAACGCCACATCAACGATAGAATGGATGCTGAGATTAAAAAAGTTTCCGAACTTTTAAAAGAAAAATTTCCAGATGATAGCGACATCCTCAATATCACCTCGGACTTGGATCTAGCGAGAATAAGAACTCTCATTCAGAAAAAAGAAAGAGATCTACAATCTACATTCTCAACAACAAAGAACATCGCCAAAAAGGATCCTGCAAATTCAGCAGCCAAGAATCAAATCAGCGAAGATGTTTTAAGAAACGCTAAAGAAAATCCTGAGTCTGCTTATGATTTAGCCATTTTACTTACACAAATGGAAGTTTATGATGATGCTCTTACTTGTTTGAGCTATGCTCCCTCCTCCCTAGAAAAGGACTGGTTGAAGTTGGATCTCTTGATTAAATCTGAGAATTTTATTGATGCAATAAGCGAAAGCTTTGAGATAGAAAAAAAGTATCCAGAAAATCCTGAAACTATTTTTGCCACCCTAGAGTTTAGAGCTCAAGCCCTTTACGGCTTAGGGGAAGAAGAAAAAGCCATTCAAATTTTAGAAAAAGTTTTAGAGATTTCTCCAAAAAACCACACCGCCAAAGTTCTTCTCCACTCATGGAGGAATACTTGATTCATAACCCACTCTTCAGAACCATTACAAAGTTCACCATCGTTGCCTTGTTCTTTGGAGTGCTTGGATTTTTCTATAGCTATCATCTTCCTGATTTTAAGATTTGGGCCATCGATCAAATCGATAAAACCACCACAGCAAAAGGACCTGTGCGTGTTTTAGTTTCAAACATTGATTTCCATGCGTTTCCACTTGGTGTGAGCTTTAGACATATTCGATTAAAACCCAAAGCGCCTTTAAGTGAGGCTGTCACCGAAAGCTACGTGAAAGAAGTCAAGCTCTCCGTCAATCCGTTTAGCTTTGTAACCGGTTTATTTCAATTCTCTAAAATCGAAATTATGGATCCTGAAATTAGAATTAAAAGTGTGAAAGCTTTTGAAAAATTAAAAAATCCAAATTCAGATTCAAAGCTGAATTTAAAATCCATTCTAAAAATTCCCCTCAACACCTTCACAATCTACAGAATGGACCTGAGCATAGACGCTGAAGAAAATATTCCTAAAATCAATTTGAATAAATTTTCATTAGAAATTGAAAACCAAAAATCTTCGGCTCTCTTTTCATTCATCTCACCGCAACTTTTGATTTATGATCCGCAAATTGCCGAAGTTCCCGTTGATATTTCTCTTGGAAGTAGATTTCTTATCCAAGAGAACCAAATTTTAATGTCTGCCTTTAAAATTAAAAAAGGAGATTCGTATATACTCGCCGCTGGTTACACCGAGACTCCCATTTCCAACATCAAATTTGACGAAGTGAATTTAAAAGTTAAAACTAGCCTGAGACTCGATCAGCTCAGAAAAGAACTCTTGCCTTTCTTAAAAGGTAAAAATATCCCGGAAATGAGTGGAACTCTTGAGGCACAAACATTCATTACAAAAAAAACTCAAAGTCCCATTTCAACTCAAAGTAAATTTCATTTTAAAAATTTAAAGGTATTAAAATTTGAAATTGGAGATGTGATAGGCCAAGCCGTTTATCAAAATGAACAGATCCAATCTCAAAGAATTCAGATTCGCAATCCTGCCGGAAAAATCAATCTTTCGAATTTATCATTTAAAATTTCTGAACCAATGGAATACTCTGCACTCGTTGGTGTTGAAAATCTACAGCTGCAACCTCTATTAAAGAGTTTAGGACTGGGTGAAATCCCCGTTCAACTGGGAATAAATACAGAGCTGCCTTGCAAAGGAAAATTCAACCAGACACCACTTCTCAAATGCACAGGCGAAGTGAAAGTAGATAAGCTCAGGGTTTACAGTAAGTCTTTAGATATTGTAAATGCAGAAAGAGGGACAATCAAAGGTTCTGTGGAGCTTACAAAAACTCAAGTCATCACTGCAGCAGAAATCAGTATTGGCGGTGAAACAAAGGGAACAGCCTGGGGCTATGTTGATTTTGCAAAAGGATTTAACTTTGATTACGAATCTCCTAGTCTTAACTTCAAAGATTTCAATCTTGCCGACCTGGGTCTCGAAGGAACCATCAAAGGCAAAGGGAATGTGAAGGGCGATAGCCACGCAGCCACTTTTGATATGGATGTGAAAGCTCAAGACTTTGCAATAAAAAAATATTTCACAGGAGATTTTGCCTCTCAACTCTCTTACAAAAAAGGTCACCTCAGATTAAGAGACATCGATGGCCTCATCAGAACCACAAAATACCTTGGGGTGCTAGACATAAATTTAACAGAAGGAAAGATCGTCGGTGATATCGAAGCACCTTACCTGGAGCTTTCGGATATTCAAAAGGCCATCTCAAAAGTTGCGGCCCTTCCATTTGAACTTTATGGCGGTGGTACGGCCAAAGTGAACTTCTCTGGTCCCTTGGATTTCAGTCTTCTTTCGTACACTTTGAAATCCAATATTCAAAACGGAAATGTCGCAGGAGAATCTTTTGATGAATTGATCTTTGATGTCATTTCAGAGAAAGGCTTTGTGAAAGCCGATAGAGCCACTTTGAAAAAATCCAGTGGCACACTCACTCTCACTGGGACAGCAAAACCGGATGGGCATATACAAACAGAATGGGTCGGGAAAAACTTTACTCTACAATCTATCAACTCATTTGCAAAAACTGAGCTGAATATGAATGCAGATTTAAATTTCAATCTCACTCTTACAGATCATATCTTGAGTCCAAAGTCTTTACTCACCGGAACACTTACAGACACAACTGTTTCTCAAGAGCCTATTCAAGATTCAAAATTCATTATGACTTTCGGAAAAAACACCATCGAAGGTAGCGGCAAGCTCATGGGCGATAAAATCGATGCAAAATTCGTGATCCCTCTAAATCCAACGGCACCTTTTTCGTTTAAAGCCAAAACAGAAAAGTGGGACTTCGTTCCTCTTATACATCTTATTTCTTCGAAGAGCCGCGCGCAAGAATTCACAACCTCCCTCTCCGCCGATATTGATTTGAGCTCTACGAAAAATGGTTTTTGGAATTCCAATGGAAATATTTTGGTCAGAGATCTCCGCGTTCAACGAGGAATCAAAGAAATGAGATCTTATGAGCCGGTAAATATCAAATTCACAAATGGGCTTCTAGAAGTAAGAAAATTTGGATTTAGAGGTGACAATACTTCCCTTGAAATTAATTCCATAAAATCTCCAGGCTATCCATTTGGATTAGGTATTAATGGTAAAATCGATTTGGGCTTAGTTTCTTTCTTAACACCATTCTTTGATGATTTAAGAGGGAACCTCGCTGTTACAACTCAACTTTCTTTTGGTCAGAACAACTGGAAGTTCTTAGGATCGGCATTCATTACAGATGCCTCCGTGAGAGTGGACGCCTTCCCTCATACTTTTGATGATATCAGTGCCGATATTCTATTCAGCGATGACAAAATTATTGTCAATAGATTCACCAGTGATTTTGCCAACGGCAGACTATCTGGAAATGGCAATGTCGAAATCAAAGGTGCTAAAAATATCAAAACCGATCTTTACGGAAGATTTGACAGTGTAACCATGCGAGTTCCTCAGGATGTAGCTACAAAAGGTAGCGGTGACTTCCATATCACGGGGAACTGGTTCCCTTATCTTTTTGAAGGCAACTATGTTATTCAGAGTGGACTCTATACAAAACCCATAGAACAAGACAGCAGCCAAAAAGCTGGTGTTACAAGATCGCAACTTTTGCCCGAATCTCTCCTTCGCAAAACTGCAGACATTGCGGTTTTTGATCTGGATGTGATTTTCAACAAAGGTATCGATGTTCGAAATGAATTCATTGATTCAAAAGCCTACGGCCGACTAAAAATCAAAGGCCCACTGACTCGTCCCGTCTTACTTGGACAGTTGCAACTGCAAAGAAATGGAAAGTTCTTTTTTAGAGACACTACATTTGAATTTGAAACAGCAGAGCTAAAATTCAATGATCCAAATAGAATAAATCCAGAAATGTATATTTCCGCTAACGCTGTTGTTGAGGAAAACGTAGAGAGCCGTGTACAAAGATATGAAATCAATATGCTCGTACAAGGTAAAGCAGACGACCCAAGCTTAACCTTCTCGAGTAATCCTCCAAGATCCGAAAAAGACATCGCCTCACTCCTTGCTCTTGGAGTTACCACTGAAGGTTACCAAAGCAATCAAGCCGGAGAGAATCAGCTTCAAAGACAATCTTACGAAGTGGGGGCTTCGATCTTAACAAAAAATAAATTTGGTAGAGATCTACAAAACAGAACGGGGTTAGAATTTAAAGTGAGCTCGGCCATTGACCAAAGAAATAACTCACCATCTCCAAAGATCACGATCTCTAAGCAATGGACTCCAAGAGTGGAAACCAGTGCTTCTAGAACTTTTGGCGAATTGACAACTCAGGATGTGAAGGTGGAATACCAACTGAATCGCAGCGTATCACTCATCGGAAGCTGGGAAGGCCGTGAGGTTTCAAATACAACATCCACAACGACATCAAGCGATGATAAAAATACTACTGACATTTTGGGTATTGATATAGAATACAAACTTGAATTCAAATAGGATAAAATGAAGTTTTTAACGACCTTGATTTTGATGATCACTCTTTCGCAAGAAACCTCTGCGCAAGGTGTTCATTCGTCTTTTGACTTCAAGCAAATCCCTGCAAAAATATTAGACCCTATTGTTAAAGCCCATCCTAACCTTTTCAATGATGTTCCAACTCCAAGCGAAATGGATCAAATTCTTGAAAACTTGTATATAACTGGAGAGTTTGAGTCTTTAAAAATTTCTGAAAACAATGGCAAGGTCGTGGTCACCGCTACCCCACTTAAGATCATCGCTAGCATTTCCATTCAGGCTAATAAAAAACTTAGCGAAGCAAACATTCTTGCCTCTTTCAATATAGATCAAGGCGAAAAATTTGTTTTTCAAAACATTTATGATGGCGCTGAGAGAATCAAAGAACTTTATGGAAAGAGCGGATTCTTTAATGCTGTAGTGAGTATTGATACTCAACCTGCCTCAAACAACAGAATTCACCTCCAAATCATTATAGATGAGCAAAAACCTTGTCTGATTAAACGAATTGATTTCAATACATCCTACTCAGACTTGAGCGCGCAGATTCAGCGTAATGTAAAATCTTTTATCAATAAACCCCTCACTGACGATGTCATTATTGATATCGAAGGCGAAGTTAAAGAATTCTTTGTTGATAACAAAATCCTGAGCGTTTCCATTCAAGGCCCATCATTTCAATACAATAAAGATAAAACTGAAAGCTATGTGACCTATACATTAGAAAATGCATACAAATACATTCTTTTTTATGAAGGAAATCAATATTTCTCCACCACTGAGCTTTCTAATAAATTGGAAATCGGAAGTAAAGTTCAATTTGGTTCAAACCCCACAGCAGAACTCGCATCCAAGTTAGAAAAAATATATCACAGCTATGGATTTGCAAATGTCAGCATAAAACATAGAGAGAGCGTGCAAGCGAAATCTTTTTCTAGAAAAGCATATTTTAAAATTGTTGAGGGCCCAAGATCATACCTCAAGGGAATCAAATTCAACGGCAAGCTCTCAAGACCTCCAAAATATTATTTGGATTTATTCAATGAATACTATGATGCAAAAGTATACAAACAAGAATCTGTAAAAACTGCACAAGATGCCGTGGTGAATGAACTTCAGAATCAAGGGTTTTTAAAGGCGCAAGTTCTCTCTAGCCAAACTTCATTCTCACCAGACAAGCGAAGCGCAGAACTTTCTCTTTTTATTGATGAAGGCCCACAAACAATTGTTAGCTCCTTAGAATTTGATGGCACAAAGGCTTTTTCAAAAGACCAATTGAAAGATGTTATTGAAATCAAAGAAAAAATTCCACTCAATCTTGCTCTCGTAGAGCGCAGTGGTCAGAAGATTGTGAACTACTATCACAATCAAGGTTATCTAGAAATGGAACTAAAATCCACCATGTCCGAACTCGTAAAATATTCGGACGACAATACAAAAGCGGATCTTTACTATAAAATTCATGAAGGTCCGCAAATTAAGATCAATAAAATTGTCGTAGAAGGAAATGCCTTAACTAAGCAATACGTTATCATCAATGAGCTCGAGTTTGACGAAGGTGAAGTCTTAACTCCACAAAAAATTGCCGATTCAGAATACCACTTGCAAAAAACCGGATTGTTCACTCAAGTGGAGATTTCTACACTAGAAAAAGGAACTGAAAGTTCGAATAGAACCATTCTGATCAGAGTTGCTGAACGTGACCCGGGATTATTTAATTTGGGTTTAGGTGTAAACACTGAGTTTGATTTAACTCTTCGTGGATATGCAGGGTTAAGCTACAACAATATCGCAGGTACAGCCAGAGCGCTTTCTGGTCGTGTAGAATTGAGTCGAGTGGCGGATATTAACTTTGTGGATCACACCGTGACTCTTGGTTATTTGGAACCCACTCTTTTTGCAAAACGAACAAGGGGCCGAATTAATCTTATTAGAACACGCGAAATCATTTCTAGAAATCCTGACATTGAAGTTCTAGAAAGCAATACGATCAACTTCTTGATCGAAAAAGATTTTACAAGATTCCTAAAGATGACTTGGGTAACTTGGTCTATGTCTGCAAACAAAGAATACGAACTGGAGACGGATCAACTTATAGAGGAGGTCGATATCGCTGCAATTGGCCCCATCATAGAATACGATAAACGTGACCACCCGTTCGTAACAAGAAAAGGTTATTATACAAAGCTTTCCGTAGAATACGGAGATCCCAAACTAGGCTCTTCAGATACTGTTCACTACGTCAGAAATGTGGGGCAGATCAATACTTATGTTCCAACAAAATTAAAAAATATCATTTGGGCCACTTCACTTGCTGGGGGATATTTAAGAAATACAGAAGATAATGATAACTCCAAAGTGCCCGACGTAAAAACTTTCAAACTCGGAGGAAGAGACACGCTCCGTGGTTTTGAGCCCAACGAAATTCCTCACGAAACAGATAAAAATGGAAAACTTGTCGAAGTAAAATCTGAAAGCCATTATTACTTAGTTAAATCTGAGCTCAGAATCCCAATTTATGGCCAGATAGAATCCGTTTTATTCTATGATGGCGGTGCGGTATTTATACGTGGAAATGAATTCGCAGACCCATATAGAGATGCTGCAGGTATTGGATTCCGCTACCAAACTCCAGTTGGACCACTTTCTGTTGAGTATGGCCACAAATTAGATCGAGATCGGGGCCTTGACGAACCGTCTGGTCGTTTCCATCTTTCCTTTGGAACATTCTAGCAGTAGAATGATTATATATGGGCAATAATAAAACTAGAGAACATCAAGATGGCGAGCTAGACCTAAGAGAAAAGGTCAGCGAAAAGCTGAAAAAACCATCATTATATAAAGTTATTTTACTTAATGATGATTTTACCCCGATGGATTTTGTAGTTTACGTATTAAAATCGTTTTTTAATAAAACTGACGATGAAGCCCATGATATAATGTTACAAGTACACAAGGACGGTGCTGGAGTTGCTGGTGTCTATTCCTTTGAAATCGCAGAAATGAAGTCTGCACAAGTGAATGTCACTGCAAAAGAAAATCAGCACCCGCTGAAGTCAGTCGTAGAAAAGGAATAATAAGAACAATAGTTCTTATTGCGCTTATTGCTAAAGTTGCTAAAGAAAAGAGTGTTCCGAACTTAACAGGTGGAGTATCTCATGCTTACAGAAAGAACCCAGAAAGTCATAGAATCAGCCATCGGAATGGCCGCAACCTGGAATCACGAATTCGTGACTCTAGAACATATTCTTTTATCTTTAGCTCAGGATGCAGAAATTGAAAAACTCTTCACTTCTTCTGGCCTAGATAACGATCAACTAAAAAACGAAGTTAAAACTTATTTAGATCAACAGGTTCCAAAGCAACCGGTGAATCCCGCTCCAGGAAAAAATCTGGTGAATCGCTCGCCCATTCCACAATTGACGCTCGCGATTCAAAGAGTTTTACAAAGAGCAATTATTCAAGTGCAAAGCTCTGGAAGACAAACTGTTCACCCTGAGAATATCTTGATTGCAATGTTTGATGAAAAAGAATCTTACTCTGTTTACTTGCTCGAAAAAGCCGGCGTCTCGAGATTCGATGTCATTCAATATATTTCTCATGGAGTAAAAAAAGGCGAATCCGATGAACTCACTGTAGAAGTAAGAGAAGGCGGCTCTGATGAACCCGCTTCATCGGCACTCAAGAAATTCGCAGTGAATCTCAATGAAAGAGCGAAAAACAATCAAATCGAAAATTTAATTGGAAGAGATTTGATCATCGATAAAATGATTCAAACATTACTTCGCAAAAATAAAAATAATCCGCTGCTGGTGGGAGATCCAGGAGTTGGTAAAACGGCCATCGCAGAAGGGCTCGCTCTTAAAATTGTTCAAGGCAATGTTCCTGAGTTTTTAAAAGACGCTGTCATCTACTCGTTAGATCTTGGATCCTTACTTGCGGGAACAAAATTCCGTGGAGAATTTGAGGAAAGATTAAAAGCTATATTAAAAGAATTAGAAAGCATGGATCATGGGATTCTTTTTATCGATGAAATCCATACGATCATTGGCGCCGGGGGAACAAGCGGAGGCTCGCTGGATGCTTCGAACATCTTGAAGCCACCTTTAAGCAACGGCTCCCTGCGCTGTATTGGTTCCACAACATTCAAAGATTTTAGAACACATTTCGAAAAAGACAGAGCTCTTGTTAGAAGATTTCAAAAAATCTCAGTCAACGAGCCTTCTTTAGAAGAAACGATGAAGATCATCGAAGGTTTAAGAAATTCTTACGAAAAATTCCATGCAGTTTCTTATACCGATGATTCTCTAAAGGCCGCGGTAGATCTTTCACAACTTCACATCACTGGCAAATCTCAGCCCGATAAATCTATCGACGTTATCGATGAGGCTGGGGCCCGCGTGAAATTGAAAAAAGAAAATAACAAAACCGTAGAAATCAAAGACATCGAAGATGTTGTTGCGGAAATTTCAGGGGTTCCCGTTCACACTGTGAAAACCGATGAGCGCGAAAAACTAAAAAACCTCAATACAAATTTAAAACACGTGATCTTTGGTCAAGATAAAGCCGTAGAAAGTTTAACTTCTGCCATCAAGGTTTCAAGACTTGGACTCGGGCGAGAAAACAAACCTATGGGCAGCTTTATGTTTGCCGGTCCTACGGGAGTGGGTAAGACAGAACTTGCCAAGCAATTGGCTTTTGCCCTAGGTGTTCACTTCCATAGATTTGATATGTCAGAGTACATGGAAAAACATGCAGTATCTCGCTTAGTCGGCGCCCCTCCAGGATATGTAGGATATGAGGATGGCGGACTACTTACGGATGCGGTGACTCAACATCCACATTCTGTGGTATTGATGGATGAGATTGAGAAAGCTCACCCCGATTTAATTAATATTTTATTGCAAGTGATGGATCACGGTAAACTCACTGACACGAACGGTAAAGTTGCGGACTTTAGAAATACAATTCTAATTATGACAACAAACGCCGGCGCTAGAGAAATGAGTAAGAACCAGATCGGTATTGCGAATACAAGCGCAGACAACTTCTCTAAGGACGCCATCAAAACTGCGTTCAGCCCAGAGTTTGTTAACCGCATTGATGGTATCGTGCAGTTCACTCACCTCGAAGAAGACATTATCTTTAGAATTGTTGAGAAATTCATTATCGAATTCCAAGAACAACTCAAAAAGAAAAATGTGGAACTCGTAGTTGATAACAGCGTAAAGAAATTCTTAATGCAAAAAGGCTACGACCGAGCCTATGGCGCTCGTCCAATGTCCCGAGCTTTACAAGAACACTTAAAGACACCGCTAGTAGACGAAATTCTATTCGGAAAACTGTCTAAGGGCGGAACTGTAAAAGCAAAATTCAAGAAAAACAAAATCGAATTCGAATTCAGCGACGAACTCGTAACAGCTTAGTTAGTTCTCAAAAATTGAGATATTGCTGTATCTTTTGGAATCCAAACTTTTCGATGGCCGCTCTTTGATTGTGGGTTCTGCAAAGTAATCTTAGATTTTGGATCGTAGCTCCTCCTCCCATTGCGATAGGTATGATGTGGTCGTATTCGAGGAACTTTTTTGAATTGCAGCTTGGGTGTGTGCATTGGCCTTTGTCTCTTGCGTAGACTGCTTGTTTGATTGCGGATGGGATATTTTTTTGAACTGTCTTTTTTAATACCGGCGCCGGTAGTGATTCGATTTTATTCTTGGCTTTGGTTTTTCTTATCTCTGTTCTTTTTATTTTTTCTACGGGGTCTATCTTTTGGATTACAATCTCTGCCATTGCTTCGATCAGCTCTTGATCTGTCATGCTTGGATTCTTGTGGGACATGAGAGCTTTAATCTTATCTAGCTTTGAGATGAGATCCTTATTCAGAACTACCTTAAGTTCAGTCTTATCAATGGTTAGTTCTCTTCTTCTTTCTTGAGGTACACTTTGAGGGGAAATTGTGATTAGTTCTTTTATGCATTCTCTTGTGGATTTATTCTCTAATTTTTCTAAAACTTCTTTCTTTTCTAGAACAGAATAGCTTTTACCTATCTTAGCCTCTTGTCTAAAAAAGCTTTGTGCTTGAGATATAGAAGATAAATTCAAATTCCCTGAAATGATCTTTTGCTCTATCTCTGGAATAAGCTTCATGGCTCTCATGGTATCGATTCGTCTTTGAGCACTAGAAGCAGAATACTTTAGAACTCTCACGCTATATTCAAACAATGAAGGGTGATCCTTAGAATAAAGCCTCCTTCTTTCAACCTCAGCCAATTTATGAAGAACAATAATTTTATGATGAGTTTCATCAGCGACAGATTGTTTAAGTGATATTTCTAGATCGATATCTGAGAAGTGTTTATAAGTCATGCGTTTCTCCTTTGAATGAAGAAGAACATACCACATGGTTTTAGAATTCAATTTTTAAGGATTTTGAAAACTGAAAGCGCAATTCATAAAATAGATTTACGCTTTCTTATCAGCCTTAGATTATAGCGGCTGAATAAAAATATAAAAACCAAAGGAAAGAAAAAACTAATTCAACTCAAGCCTCCTAATCAACCAAGAAACTCGTCAATAAATTTATGAAAAAATTTTAAATAACGCAATTGCGACACATAAAGGTGTAGGGCACTTTTTGGATATTGACGCAATCACAGTACGAAAAAGTAAGGGGTACCTTTTAATAAAATACTTAATTTCATTTAGCAGATGCGAAACACAAGTAGGCTGGCGCCTTTTCGTTATTTATTAAGCTCTAGGAATTCGCAATGAATATTACAAGTCAAGAGAGCTTCTTACGTTTGTTAGATCTTTGCTGACGTCTAAATACGTACCCTCTGATTGTCTTAAGATTTCTCTATATTTGTTTAAAACTCTGTTGATGCGCAAGTCTTTGAGTAGTGTTGCGGATTGTAGATATATTAAATCTGAACTTACCGTAGCTTTAGATTTTTTTCTAAGATCGTCTAGTTCAATTAAAGCAAATTCCGTACTTTGAAGAGCTTTAATTGCATCTTGTGTTCGCAAATTTTCTTTAAGAATGTTTAAATTTTCAAAAGCCCGAGCCCTTGCGAAAGAATTAAGAGATTCATAGATTTTTATACTATCACCAATCTGGTCATTAGAACATTTATAATCAAGCGCCTTACACTCAACCGAAATAGAACCTGCATTAGCAATTCTAGAAACTCCAAAACTCAACATGATAATACCTATAATAATTATAATTTTAGACATACTGTCTCCTAGAGATACCGTTTGAAAATTTGTTAGATTGATTTTCAATATTATTAAGCTACGGAGTTTTTATAAGATCATTACTTAGCAAGTAGCGTGCCCGTTTGAAAAAGTATTTACTTGGAGTTAAATTCAAAAAAATGCCTAAAGAACCAAAACAATGCCCTAAATAGTCACTATCTTCGAACGAATTGAGCGAATTGAGTCTAATTAAATGCCACCAAGGAAGCGCGTAATAGGGAATGCATCTTTGATAAGAAGGATATGAAGTGATTTCGGTGCGATTAATATGAGTCATCGAAAAGAAAGGTCCAGTTCAAAGAAAACCCGATG
>JANMFM010000067.1:0-2162 GCA_031374125.1 Bdellovibrionales bacterium | reverse complement strand
TTCAGTTTGTTATTACCATCTTCATTTCAATAGCTACCGTGATTTTGTTGGTTCAGTCATCCTATTTCATTAACAAAGATCTCGGATATGATAAGTCGCATGTGCTGATTGTAAACTCCGTTCCGCGAATCTGGACCGAGGCAGGTTTTCAAAAAATGGAATCGGCCAAAAAAGAATTTTTACAATCACCCAATGTACAATCTGTTTCACTCTCGATGGGTGTGCCTGGGTGGAATTTTAGTCCCGGAGGTGGCACTCTTTACAAAGCAGAAAATTCGTCAGCGAATGGCGTTAACTACACTGTTACGGGAGCAGACGAAAATTTCTTTCGCGTCTACAATTTAAAGTTGGCGGAAGGAAGCCTATTTGATAGCTCCAGTCAGCGAAAGCCCAACGAAGTGGTGATTAATCGCACGGCACAAAAGGCATTGAATATTCAAATAGGAGATCAGTTGAAGGCGAGCAATTTTGGTGATGCCGTGCTAACGGTGAGAGGTGTAGTGGACGATTTTCATTTTGCTTCATTGCACGAAAAAGTAGATGCTTTGATGATTGTGCACAATGTCGATTTTGGGGCATATCGATTCTTTAGTTTTAAAATGATGCCGGGCAAAATGAGTGAATCTGTCAATGAAGTACAGGCTCTTTGGAAAAAAGTTTTTCCAGAAGATGCTTTTGAATTTTCATTTGCAGATGAAAAGTTAAAACAGTTATACATCACAGAACTTCAAATGAAAAAAGCATCGATGCTGGCCACTGTATTAATGCTGGTTATTGTGGTGACGGGTGTACTGGGTTTGGTTTCGTTAAGTGTCGCGAGGCGTACCAAAGAAATTGGCATACGCAAAGTGTTGGGGGCTTCCGTAAGAACTATTTTAACATTGCTTGCCAGAGAATATGTTTTGCTGATGACAGTCTCGATTTTTATAGGAGTTCCATTAAGTTATTTCTTTGCTAATCAATGGCTTGCGAGTTTTGCCTATCATATTGAATTGAGCTGGTGGATGTTTGTTTTGCCAATCGTATGCCTGTTTCTTGTGATCATTGTAATCGTGTGCGCGCAGTCGCTCAAAACTGCGTTAGCTAATCCGGTCAACTCGATAAAATATGAATGATGATAGACCATCCCATATTGTCTTTCGATTTTTGAAATGGTTTTCCCCTAATCATCTCTTCGAAGAAATCGAAGGGGACCTCATTCAAAAATTCAATCGCGATGTGAAAACGATTGGAGAGAAGAAGGCAAATAGAAGATTGCTATGGAATGTGATTCGATTTTTTAGGCCAGGTATTTTGTTGCGAAAAAGATTAACAATCAATTTAATTCATCGGGACATGATCTTTAATTATTTCAAGGTAGCTATCAGAAACATGCAACGGCACTTGTTGTTTGCCGGTATTAATGTGATGAGCCTTGCGGTAGGAATAGCTGCATGTATCCTAATCTATCTTTTCATACAGGAAGAACGAAGTTTTGATTCGTTTCACACCAAGAATTTACACGTCTATCGCTTGAATGAACGGCAACAGATAAGTGACGGAAGTTTTCAGAATGTGGCCTTAACGGGAAGTCCGTTTGGGCCAGATATGTTAACAGCGTTTCCTGAAATCAAAAATTTCACTCGGGTAGTAAGCATCGGTACGCAATTATTAAGTCGAGATGATAAACGAGTGCTTTCTCCCCGAAGGATTGTATCTGTAGATAGTTCATTTCTTACACTTTTTAATTTTCCACTACTATGCGGAGATAGAAATACTTTGTTTGATTTTCCCAACGGTATTGCTCTCACAGAAGAAATAGCTCTTCTATTTTTCTCTGATGCGAGCAGTGCCTTAGATCAAACTATCACGATGGGTGATGATAAAACACAATTTAAGATAACCGGCATTTTTAAAAACCTCCCAGAGAACTCACATATTCAATTCGATGCGGCTACGTCATTGGCCACACATATTCAACATCACCCAGAGTTCAATACTGACTGGACTGGTAATTTTTTATATACCTATTTCTTGCTTTATGAAAATGCAAATCCGAAAGAAATAGAAGCAAAAATTCCCAAATGGTTATTACGATGGACTAAGGTAGCCGATATTAATACTTGGTTTGGGATATATTTTCAACCATTAGAAGCCATTCATTTAAGCTCTGCCGATGTTGA
>JANMFM010000019.1:0-6783 GCA_031374125.1 Bdellovibrionales bacterium | reverse complement strand
TCGGCCATCTCTGCTGGCATATGGATCTGCGCTGGTTCACGAGACGAAAAAAAAGAATTCATGGGTATGTCGCATCTTCTTGAGCATCTGGTGTTCAAAGGTACAAAAAAGAGATCGGCATATCAATTGGCACAAATTATGGAATCGAGAGGTGGGGACTTGAATGCGTTCACCACTCGGGAATCCATTTGTTTTTACGCTACAACTCTCAAAAAAGATTTAAAATTAAATTTAGATGTCTTGATGGATCTTACTTGCAATGCAACTTTTCCAGTTAAGGAATTTGATAAAGAAAAGAGTGTTATCCAGCAAGAGATCTCGATGTATTTTGATAGCCATGAAGAATATGTTTTTGATTTATTTTCAGAGCAAGCTTACCGCGGTCATCCGATGGGTTGGTCAATTCTGGGAACAACTGAAACTGTTGGTGGAATCTCTAGAAAAAATGTACAAGACTTCTATAAAAAAATGTTTCGGGGTGAGAATATCATCGTGAGCGTTTGCGGCGCCGTTGAACATGAAGATGTTTTAAAAATTATCGCACCAATTCTAGGAAAAATTGAAAAAAGACCTCCAACATTAAAAAGAAAAAAACCAAAGTTTTATCCCTTCAAACAAAATTTTTACCGGGAGATAGAGCAAGCCCATATCCTTATGGGATTCGAAGCGCCAGGCCTAAGGCACAATTTAAGATTTGCATCTTTTATAGTGAATACTGCTTTGGGTGGAGGCATGACTTCGATTCTTTTTCAAAAGATCAGAGAGAAGAAAGGCCTTGCCTACACCGTATACAGTACTGTTTCTAATGCGACGGATTCTGGTTTGACTTTGATTTATGCTGGAACTGATCCCGAGAATAAAGATCAAGTGACAGACATTATATATTCTGAAATCCAAAAACTTAAACGCGATGGGTTCAACAAAAGATTGCTAGAACGCTATAAGACTCAAATAAAAGGGTTTTTAATCCTTAACGATGACGATCTTGAATCGCGAATGAATTCTCTTTGCTTAAATGAGATGGTTTTTGGTAAATATCGTACAACGGATGATATCTTGAAAGCGATCGAAGACGTTCAAGTGAAAGACATCGATCAATTTATGAATGAATTCGTAACGCCTTCAAAAATGGCGACTCTTACAATGAGTCCGAAATAAAAAAGGGGATTTAATATGCAACAAATACCACTTCAAATTATGAAACTTGCACACTTCAGAGGAGATCTTCCGAGATACGAAACCGGTTTAGCAAGTGGTTTTGATGTGAGAGCACAGCTTGATAAAAGCGTAGTTCTTAAAAGCGGTGAGAGAGCGTTGATCCCAACAGGGTTATCATTCGCTATTCCAGATGGTTTTGAAATTCAAGCACGTCCTAGAAGCGGTCTCGCAATCAAAAAAGGCATTTCACTCGTCAACACACCAGGCACTATCGATGCTGATTACCGTGGTGAAGTGAAAATCATCATGATCAATCTTGGCCAAGAAGATGTGGAAATCGCCGATCAAGAAAGAATAGCTCAGTTGGTACTCTGCCCGGTGGTACAAGCCAAGTTTCAAGTCGTAGAATCATTAGATTCGACAACTCGCGGAGCAGGTGGATTTGGCTCTACTGGGGTTTAAGAAGACCGAATATTTCGTTTAAAACTCATTCAGTTGTTTTTGAATATCGTCGATGGATTCGGTTTTTTCGATTTCTGTGCCTTCGTTCACTTTGTTTTTGAATTCCAAAGTGTTCTTGGACTGATAAATCTGTTGGAACACCCACATAAAGAAATAAATAGCGTAGAGAGCTCCAAAGATTCGGATCATTTTCTTTTTTGGTAATTGAAAATTTTCAACAAAGCCTACGGTGAGTAAGGCTGTCGTTGCTGCAAAACCAATGAGTTCTATCGGAGCAATCCAAAACTTAACTATTCTTAAAATTAGAAACGGAACATGAGATAGAAATACAATAGTATAAAGTTTTAGGAAATTTGTTTCGGTGTTGAAAAAAATCAAGAATAAAAAGTAGAAAAATCCTGCACCTAAGAACGTTGTAAGGAAGCTAGAAAGAGGGAAGACAAAGATTCCTCTAAAAATGATTAAACTGTCTTGTGAGAAGAAGTCAGAGATGATCCCAATCAGCAGGCTTAGGCAAAGTTGAATAACTAATACCGTGAGCCAATCCCAATTGGGTATATTTTTTATAGCGACTAAAGGATTTTTAAAATACGAAAGAAAGTATTTTACAGCTTCGCTGAATTTCTGTTTTGGATTGATGCTATCCACCTAGTTGATCCTCTTACACTAAGAGTAAGTTGGTTTTAGGTGGAATGACAACTATTAAAAATGGCCGTCGACTTTGAATGCTAAATCTAAAGCACCTTTTTCAGGTGAAGCGCTAGACATTGAATTTTTGTATGAGAGTTCTGTTATGAAGCTTAATTTTTTACCCAATTTTGCCTCGCCACCTACCAATAACTGCGCAACTGGGTTGGTGTATTCTGTGGATCCATTTTCTGGATCTCTAATATCAAAATAACGTACGCCCAAACCAGCGCCACCACGAAGTGCCACGATTCTATTCAAGTGATGTCTGTAGTAAGTCTTAAGATCAAATTCCTTAAGACTATACTTGTAAGAATCTTTGCTGACGGAATTGTAATTGATAAGACCAACTTCAGTCACAACGTTTGGAGAGAAGAGATCAATCCCTAGAGATATCTGAAATCCCTGAAGGGTTACCTTGCCAGGATTGTTTCCGTTGGATCTTAAATCAATGAGAGTATTTGTCATACCAAAACCTGCATGAAGTTTCATTGAATCCAAATCGATAAGATCTTCGCTTCTTCTTCCAGTTGTACGACTAGATAAATCACCAACGATGGAGTCGTAGTCTTCGTAAGAATTGTAATCTTCATCATAAGCAAAGGCAGTGCCGGCAGAAATAATGAGAGAAAGGCCCAGTATGAGAGCGCTTAAAAAAGTAATGGATAATGCTTTCATTTTTATAATCCCATGTATGCACCGAGAGCTTTAAGGGCATCGGTATGGTTACTGTACTCTTAGATTAGACCATGAACGAGGGATGTCGGGTACATTGTATAAGCAGTACTGGACTTAAAGATGGCCGGTGTTGAAAAGATACCTTTGCCTGTGAGAGAATATAAGTCATGGACCTCATTAAGAAATCAAACAAAAAATTCTTTTGCGCCTTCTGTAAGTCGCCTAGAACGATGAATATGCAAAAGCATGTTCAGTTGTTTGAGATTTCGATTTCTCTGGCAGGCAGTGTGTTGTTGATGCTTGTGTTCTTTCAAGGTTTTGATTCAAAAGTTCTTATATTATTTGGAATTCTCCTCTCAATTTTCGAATTTTTTGTGCAATTGAAATACCGTTTAGGAATGGCTTGTTCTCAATGTGGTTTTGATCCATTGCTCTATATGAAATCCAAAGACAAGGCTTGTGCTTTAGTTAAAACCCATCTTGAATCTCGCAAGAATAATCCGGCGGTATACATGAGCTCGCGTCCCGCATTGAATTTACCAGTTATCACGAATCGCAAAGACAACCTCGGAAGAAACAAAAGAGTGGTTGTTAGATCCCATTTTGCTAAAAATCTAGACCTCAAAATGTAAATTCCTTAGGATTTAGATTAAAAAAATGTAATACCTTGGTCTGGTTTTTCTTAAAGAGAGACAGAAATTCACCGAAGAGAAAGATATATAACAGGGAGGTTGTATGTCTTCTTACGGTAATCTTAAACAAGCTATCGAAGCATTTGAATCGGATTCTTCAGCGCAAGAGGAATTATCAAAAATCGATGAAGCTTTTCAAAAAATTGTATCTGGAAATCAAGGTGATCTGATTAAAAGTTTAGATTTGATCGAAGATTTTTTATTAAAAACACTTAACGATTCACTGATTCCATTGAAAAAATCTGCGTAAAGAATAGAATAACAAGATGAGATCAACTGCTTTGATTTTTTTATTACACTTATTGATGCTCGGTCGGTTTGAGTTTGCGCACGCTGCTCAATCCGCCACCGTAGTGACAGACGGTGCAATGGTGTATAAAAAAGGAGATTTTGATGCGGCAGTCGTGGGATACATGAGGGCTGGCGAGAAAGTAAGAGTTTCATCAAAAAAATTTGGGCCTTTCTATAGAATTCAATTTAAACAAGGCGTCATCGGTTACATTTCCGATGTGGACGTTGATGTCGGAGGGACTTCCTCAGATTTACCCACGAGTGCAAAGTCAAAGGGCGGATCAGAGGGCAGAGCGCGAAGTTTTATTTCCAAAAGATATTTGGGTGTAAGTTACGGAATGTTGAATTACTCGGAAGAGCTGAGTGATGCCAATACCGTGGAAAGTGAATCATTATCATTTTTTGGTGTGAAGTTCACAATGCCGATGAAATATTTGGCTGGCCCATTTGTATTGGACACAAATCTTTTGTATCACAGTGGCTATCCAAAATATTACAATATGACAACTCCGGTAATCTCGAATGGTATTTCAGGAAAAATCTTAATGTATGATCTTCAGGTTTTGTATTCACTCTCAGAAAGTACAAAGAAAAATTTCTGGGCGTATGTGGGTGGGGGACTTGCCATGAGTTATTCTTCATTCATGGTTGAGATCAACGGATCAAAGAAAGACCTCTCAGACGTTCTCTTTGGTGGAGTCATTACGGGCGGTATCGCTTATCGCATAAATAAAGTGGCTATCAAGTTAGAACCTAAATACTACGCGATGAAGTCCAACTACTTGGCAATTATTGGTTCTGTTCAATACGAATTCTGATTTAAATCTCGAAGGGCTTGCTCATTTCGTCTAATGTGAGAGAGAAACTAGGAATAAAATTTTCCATAAAATAATCAACTTCAGGTCTTGATCTAAGGTTATTGAGTTTGGATTCAATGGTTTTCTTTGCGCGACTGAATTCATTATTTCCGGCGGCCTCTTCTTCTAGGCATTTGATATAGGCAGCGATATTGTCGGCGGCTTTTACTAGCTCATGAATAGGATCACTTTCAGAAACAATTAAAAGTTTTTTGTAATCGTCTTTAAATTCTTCAGGTAAAAGCTTTAAGAGTTGTTCAGCAGCGTTGCTCTCGATTTCTTTATAAGCATTTCTAATTTCACTTGAGTAATATTTTACGGGAGTTGGTAGATCTCCAGTCAAAACTTCTGTGGAATCATGAAACATGGCGGTGAGGGCAACTTTCTCAGGAGAAAGTGTTCCGTTGAAATGTTTATTCTTAATCAGCGTGAGGGCATGGGCAATGATAGCTACCTGAAGACTGTGTTCCTGAACATTTTCACGTTGTGTACAACGCATAAGACTCCAGCGATCAATCAATTTCATGCGCGCGAGATATGAAAAAAAATGGTATTTTGGCTCTGGAATGCTCATGATATTTGTCCTTTAGATTTTCGGTGAAGATAGATAACGCACGTCTTCTTGGCAAGAAATATTGCGTTGAGGTATCTAGTAAAGTTTAGTGCCTACGCGAGAATCCGCTTTCCGTGCTCACCATATCCAAGGTTTAGCCTAGTCCTTAGTCTCAATCACTTCGTAAGCAAGTCGGAGGCAATTCGTTTAAAGTTTCAGAGCTCTAATCAATTCTAATGCAAGCAGAAGAATTTTTATCAGCTCTTTAGAGACCTTCAAAAAACGCCGAAAGTGTACATAACTTCTAGGTTTTGTACGCATATCGGACCTCCTTCCGGAATTTGGACAGAGGGTTTGGAGTGCATTACCTAGCGGTGGGGGAGAGATAACGGTGGTTCCTTCTGAGACTGCTAAAAAAATTGAAAAGACTCGAAAAGATATTTTTCAAAATTCAAACAAAGTTATTGCAAGTGATAATGTAGTCGTTCTTTCCTTTGACGATGATTTGGGCATGCAATACGTAATTCTTGTTTTTGGAACAGACGGAAAGCTTCAAGCTGGGATTGGTGACTATGAAAAATATGGAAATTGTAATGATTGGAGTATTCAAAAATTAACCGTTAAAACTACTTGCAGCGGGTCCGAGGGCGGCGAAAATTGGAAATATGATATTGTATATGACTTTAAGAAAATGACGGGAAAGGTTGTCCATAAAAAATAACAGTCTAAACTTTTTGAATAATCAAAATAGAAACTATAGTGCCTATGCGAGAATGCGCTTTCCGTGCTTACCATGTCCAAGGTTTAGCCTAGTACTTAGGCTCAATCACTTCGTAAGTAAGTTGGAGGCAAGTCGTTTAAAGTTTCAGAGCTCTAATCAATTCTAATGCAAGCAGAAGAATTTTTACTAGCTCTTTAGAGACCTTCAAAAAACGCCGAAAGAATACATAAGTGGTTAACTTAGTACGCATATCGGACCTCCTTCCGGAATTTGGACAGAGGGTTCGCTCAAAAGCAGATCTCGCACAAGCAAGATCTGCTTTTGCATTTTTAATGCCTAATCATCAATCTACAAAGTCAGTAAAATACTAACCATAGTTTGATTTTAAATATTCGCTATTTGACATTCTGTCTTTGTCTAAATAGATTTTTTTCATGGAAAAAGATAACTTATTCATCGTAGCTCAATCATTAACTGATAATAATGCTAGTTATGAGCAAATTAAATCTGAGCTGCAAAAAAAATATAGCTCTATATATACAACTGAAGAAATTGAAACCGCCATATATCATGCAGCTCTTCCTGAACTTAAAAGCAAATTTAAACAAATAAATTACATTTTTATCTATGCAACTGCCTTTGCGTTATTGTCAGAACTTTTCAGAAAACTCTTGTTTTCTGAAA
>JANMFM010000010.1:0-18184 GCA_031374125.1 Bdellovibrionales bacterium | reverse complement strand
ATTCCTAAGTAAACCTTTAAACAACCTTGTAATTATTACTGCTCCATCTGATGAAACAGATGGAGTTGTGTATTTTTTGGCCCTCTAACGCTATAATCGAGACATCAAAATCAGGTTCTTTGTCGGAGGCATTTATGGTTTTATTGAAATTCCTATTTATCATTGGTCTTTTAATCACAGCAATTTCTTGCTCCGATGATAAATCAAAGAATCCTGTAACCAGTACTCCCGGAACAACTACAACCGAAGCTTCCCCTGATATCCCAGGAACTCCTACTCCCACAGCAGAATCTGACAATGGCGCACCTTTGTATGATACAACTCCTCCACCTCCAGCTAATGAAAAATACTTGGACACTTACACTTCAGTACTTATTCAAGAAGTCAGAAACCAAGTTGCAACCGATCCCGTTACTCGTGACAATAAAATTCTCAACGTAGAATTTGCCAATCGCATTTTGGAAATCAACTTCACACCAGGACCTCATCCAAAATTTAATTTTACCACTCACTCTTCCGATGCTTTTAAATTTGAATTGGTAAACACCAACGGAAATGTACAGTTCTTTAATGCTTACAAGCCTGCAAAAACTGCCATTGAGAAAAAATCAAGATCTGTACTTTACACAGCTGAAGTAAAAAATGTGAGAACACAAAAAAACAAAACACTGTCAATAATAAAAATCAAAGACGTCATTTCAAACGCCGTAGTTCATGTTTTCTACATTACCAAATCTGGAACAATCAAAGCTTCCCACTTGCCAGGCTACAACTACACACGTGATTTGACTGATAATTCTACAGTTTTCTTGGATAATCTAATTAAAAATAATAATGTTGAAAGTGAATTTTACGCAGTGATCACAGAACAAAAAAATACTTCTAGTGCTTCAAGATTCAGTCTTACAGTTTCAGATAGCTTTCTTCTCTTCGGTCATTATCGCGCAGACACTCAAGACAGAATACCTCTAAACACGGATTACAAAAATGCATGGGAATTGTTCTTCGGTGGGAGCGCATCCTATATGGTCATCTCAGATCCTTCATATCGTATCGAATCAGAAAGAGACCCAGTAGAGCTCAATGCTTTGAATCTGGATATCAATGTAGAGGCTAAAGAAAAAATAAAAGGAAAGAGCAATACTCTACCCATAAAACTCTTTATCCAGTTCAAGTAAATATGAAAACTCTATGGATTGACCAGACAATCAAATACGACGGAACTCAACTGAGATCTCTGTATGCTTATTTAGAACACAATCTCCTGGGGAATTCTGTGATCGCATTTCGTGGCGCCTGTGATGTTAATTTCGATCATATGGTTGATGGTGAGGATTTACTGCAAAGAGCTCAAATCTGTGGCTCTGATATGCTTCACTTTATCTTTGAGATCTTCGATGAAAAGCTCATTAGTGGAGTTTTGATTCAAAGACTTTTTGCGAGTATGGTTCAAAACAAAATCTTACAAAAATACAAAAATCAAATTTTACTAAAAAGAGAAGGCGATGATTTGTATCTAGATGATAGAAAGCTCAGCATCAGTATCGCTGCGCGCTCTCCACAATCTATTCTCATCCATTTTGCCATGAACATTTCCAACGAAGGAACTCCCGTTAAAACGTGCTCTCTTGAAGATTTAAAAATTGAGCCAGTGGATTTCGCTAAGGAACTTTTAAAAGACTTTTCTGAAGAATACCAAAACATCCAACAAGCCACCTGGAAAGTAAAACCTGTTTAGGTACCTATTGAATTGCTCTTAGGTATCTTGAGCAGGATTCGCATTCGCCGCAGATTTTATCTCCGCCCTTGTAGCATGGCCAAACCCAATTCAAATTCACATTCAGTTCTTTTGCACGTATTGCGATTTGGGTTTTATCCATATCCGTGGTGAAACATTTTACTTTGATTTTATTGGCTGTCGAATATTCAAAAGCATCGTTTACTTTTTCTAAATAGCTTTGAGTATTATCAGGAAATGTTGCTGCCTCTTCTTTATTGAAACCCACAATGATGGAATCACCGCCCAAACCTTCTGCAAAGCCTGCAGCAATATTTAGAAAGATACCATTTCTATTGGGTACCCAAACTGCTTTTGCAGATTCCTGTGAAGCGCTTAAACTCTCGATCTTCACTTGGGTTGGAATATCCATTTTTTGGGAGACAAGACTCGTGTTTGTAAAATCAGAGAACCACTTGAGCTCCACGACTTTGTGAGGAACTCCGTGCGCTTGACATTGATTTTTAGCATTTTCGATTTCTTTTTTAGCAGCTCTTTGACCGTAATCGAAAGTAAGACAGAGCAAAACATTTTGTTTTCCACGAGTCTTGTCTTGTAACAATGCCTCGTGGAAATTAACCGTTGAATCAAGACCACTTGAGAGCAAAACAACTGACTTCAACTTATTGGATATCTTTCTTTGCTTTAGAAGTTGCTTTTGCTTTTTTCAAAGCTTTCTTTGGTGTCGGTTTCTTTGTGGATTTCTTTGCAGCTTTAGCGTTTTTAACTGGAGCAAGCGACGGCACATCTAGCAATGCTTTATAATTCTTTACCGTTGCTACTGGATCTGTTTTCAAACCTTCTCTAATTTCTTTAGCGCGAGCAAGGATGTTGTTAACGATTTCTTTTAAAGCTTCTTCCTTCACTTCGAATGGAAGTTTCTTTTCAAGATTTTTTACAAACTTAGTTTGTCTAGATTGAGCTATCTTTTGCTGAACTTTTTCTTGTGCTAACTTTGAGAGAGTTGTCATGGTAATGCCCCCGAGAGGCATTGTGACAGATGCCCCTATATGTTTAGGTACTATGTACAGGAAACGTCTTTTAAATTCAACTGTAGAGTTTTATCTCCTCTAAAATAATTCCAGCGAGCCTCGGCTATAACGTCTATAATATCATTATAAACAAGATTTCTATACAATTCAGAGGGTGAAAATACGACTGCAAGGAAAGTTTTCCCTTCTTGCTCCAAAGTAAATCTTAAATGCCCACCATTCATGTTTCTAATATTCACCACGCGAACGCCTTCGAATTTAAATGTGAGCGCCGGAAAATCCTTACCATACGGCTCTAAACCTTCACACCACTTCATAAATTGTGGAGTTAAGTCTCTAAATTTTGCCACGGAATCATACACAATTACTTTTGCTGTGGAGGGTTTATTATTTTTATCAAAGTATTCTTTTAGCAATTCATCAAACTTTAAAGCATTCTCTGCGCTCAATCCGAATCCAGCGGCCTGTGCGTGCCCTCCATATTTAGAAAGGGCTAGCTTACAATTGTCCAAAACTTGCGTAAGATCATATTCCATTCCATCCGGTAAGCGCGAACTTCCAGAAATTTCGCCTTTCTCATTGATAGAGCCAACAAATGCAGGAACTCTTAAAAGTTCTGAAAGTGCCGTCGCCACAAGTCCTATCACACCCTTATGAAATTCATGAGACCAAACCCAAACATAACCTTTTTGATCCATGGTTTCTTGAAGCTCTAAAGCTTTCAAATACGCATTCTTCTGATATTTTTTTCGGTCTTCTTGAGTTTTTAAAACATTTTCCACAATAGCCGAAGCTTTGTCGGCATTGGTCTCTAGCAAAACATCTCTTGGTAAAATTTCTGCTTCCATTCTAGATAAAGCATTTAATTTGGGTGCAAGATTGATCGCCACTTCCTGGCTGGTGAGCAAACGGTCGTTCAGTGATAAAGAATGAATTAAAGCTTTTAAGGCAGGTCTCTCTGTATTCGAAAGTCTTGCTAATCCATGTTTTACCAGAACACGATTGTCTTTTACTAGAGGAACTAAATCCGTAAGAGTTCCAATCACAAAAAAATCTAAAACATCTTTTAAATTAAAGTTAGAATTTCCTAATCCATTTTGAGAGAGAATTTTCTTAATTGCCATCAGAAAATAAAAACCAACCCCTGCGCCACACAAATACCCAAGCCCTGAAGCACAAGCCTTCTGATTTGGATTTACAATAGTAAATGCATCTGGAAGTTCTTCGTAAGGCAAATGATGATCTGTAATGATAAGATCAATTCCGCACTCTTTTGCTTTTTTAGCAGCAGCCAGAGCCGTAATTCCCACATCCACCGTCACCACAACTCGGGTTCCAGTGGCTGCAAGCTCTTCTACTATGTGTTCGTGGAGTCCGTAGCCTTCAGATAATCTTTTTGGTTGGAAATATGTAAGATTCTCAAATCCAAGCTGAGTCAATCCGTCGTAGAGAAGTGCCAACCCGGAAGTTCCATCCAAATCAAAATCTGCATAGATTGTGACTTTCTCTTGATTGATAAAAGCCTTCAACAGCCTTTCACAGGCGATGTCCATATTCAGAAGCAAAAAAGGATCGCTTATATTTTGTAATGATGGAGAGAAAAGATTGTCGACAGCTTCTTTGGTTTGAAAACCTCTCGCAAACAAACTGTTCCAGAGAGGTTCCGGCATGGGTATTGGTGGCTCGGGAGGAATATTCTGATCTAATCTAGATTTCCAATTCATATTCCCCCTGTTGGATGTTTTAAGCCAGCTTTTTTCTGTTTTGTAGGCGATCGCACAATATTACCGCAGGCGATGCTACATAAATTGTAGAGTAACTTCCTGCCACGATACCGATAGACATAGCCAGTGCAAAATCTTTAATTACGCCATCCGCGAAGAAATAAAGACAAAGTACGGACGCTAGAGTTGTCGCCGAAGTTGTGATCGTACGCGCCAACATTTCATTCATAGCTTTATTGATAACCCACGGGAATTGCTTATCTGGAAACAATCCTTTGTTCTCTCTAATACGGTCAAAGATAACAATCGTGTCGTTCAGTGAGTAACCAATAATAGTCAGAATCGCTGCCATAATTGTAACGTTAATTTCTTTTCCAACTAAAGCAAGAACTCCCAAAGTCACGATCGCATCATGGAATAAACAAATTACCGCTCCTGGAGCATAGACGTAGTCAAATCTTAGGCCGATGTAGATCAAGATTAAAAGTAAGCTATAAAACACCGCAAGCATTGAATTTTTCTTCAATTGGCTTCCTACTTGAGGACCAACGCTATCCACTCTTTCAACAACTGGGCCTTCGTTAGCAAAAGTAGACTTTAAGCCTTCTGTAATTTTCTTAACCGTCGCTGCTAAGAATTCATTTGATTCTTGAATGCTAGCTCTTTCTTCGTTTTGGAAACGAATTAGAAATTCACTATCAGTTCCAAACTTTAGAATCTGTGGGTCTTTGATTTCCACTTGATCCATAAAAGCTCTCACTTGAGATGTTTCTACAGGTTTATCAAACTGAACCTGAACTTCTGTTCCGCCTTTAAAATCAATTCCGTAGTTCAATCCACCAGCAGATATATATATTAAGCTCGCTAGCACCGCTAAACATGAAATTGCCACCAACACTTTTGTGTTTTTAATAAAATCAAATCTTCCAGAACCTGTTGTATCAAAATAATTTGTTTTTCTGTTTCCCATATTTTCCTCGTAAGTACGCTTTAGATCGCGATCTTTTTAACTTTAAGTTTATAAACTAAAAACTCCGCGATTGTTCTTGTAAGGAAAACCGCCGTGAACATTGTCGTGATAATGCCAACAATTAGAGTGACTGCGAAACCTCGTACCGGGCCTGTTCCGTAATACATAAGAATCGTTGATACACAGATTGTCGTTAAGTTCGAATCTAGAATTGCTGAAAAGGCTTTATCGTAACCTTGCTTAATCGCTTGATCGAGAGCTAAACCTTTCTTCAATTCTTCTTTAATTCTTTCATAAATAATGATGTTCGCATCTACCGCCATACCAATAGTCAGTGCGATACCAGCAACACCTGGAAGTGTTAGTGTGGCATTTAAAGAAGAAAGAATAGCCAAGATAAATACCGCATTCAATATAAGCGCGATATTGGCAATCACTCCAAAACCCTTATACCAAACTAGCATGAACAATAAGAGCAAAGTGCAACCAATCATCATAGCTTTTTGAGCTTTCTCAATCGAATCTCTACCTAGCGATGGGCCTACTGTTCTTTCTTCAAGTTGTTCAAGTTTTGCAGGAAGAGCTCCGGCTCTCAAGGCCATACTGATCATCTTTGCTTCGGCCATCGATGCATCGTAGTTTCTATTGTTTAAGGTGATTCTTGCATTACCGCCACCGATTCTCTCCGTTACGTTTGGTGCAGAGTAAACCACGTCGTCCAAAACAATCGCAATTTGTCTATTCACATATTTTTCAGTCAAATTTGCAAACTTTGTTGAACCAACGGCATTGAAGTTCATGCTTACTTCTGGAGTATTTCTTTCTGAGAAGCTGATTTGAGCACTCTTAAGGTCATCACCCGTGACTGGAGCAATCGCTCCTACCAAGTGAATCACTTTGCCCGCAGCCATATTGTCTGCATTGTCTGCTTTTCCAAATAATATCTTTGTATCTTTAGGAAGTTTTACAGCAAGGTCCTCGTTTATCTTTTTAACGTACTCAGAGTATTTTAGATTTGAAACTGAGTAATTTCCTTTTGTTTCAGCGTCTTTTACCCATTGATCAAGCTCCCCTTGATCTTTTGTTTCTACAGTTAAAAACTCTAGTCTTGCAGTTTTATTAATCAATTCTTTTGCTTTTGTTGAGTCCTCGATACCTGGCAACTGAACTAAGATGCGGTCTGTACCCTGAGCTGTGATTGAAGGCTCTGCTACACCAAATTCATCGATACGGTTTCTGATAGTTTCGATCGCTTGCTCGAGTGTTCTTTTTTTGAAGTCATTAAGATAAACATCGTTATATCTGAGTTCAACAGTGTTGCCTTCAGCTGAAGTTACCAACAGTTGTCCGTTATAATCTTTTTCAAAAATATCTTTTGCTTGAGTTGCTTGTTCTGTAGTTTCAAATTCGAGCTTGATGTCTTGATTGTTTGAAAGAGGCTTTACTTCAGAGTTTTTCAAAACGATTTTTTTGTTCGTTTTAAAATCTTCTTCAACCGTTGTGATTAAGCGCTTTGTACTTTCCGAAGTTACACCCGCGATATCTACACCCAAGACCAAATGAAGGCCACCTTGAATGTCCAAACCGTAGTTCACTTTTTTACCCGGAAAATATGGAATTTTCGAAACATCTACAAAGTTTGGAAGAATGTAAAGTACACCCCATAGGACAACAACTACTGCAGTTGTTACTTTTGTCCAAATCATCTTATTCATGAATTACTCCTGCTGCCTTTAAGCTTTAACTTGTTCTTCTTTAGCAAGTCCGAGAACTTGAGATCTTAAAATTTTTAATTTCACACCTTGATCAACTTCTAAAGTTACGAACTTCTCAGTTAAACCATCGATCGTGCCGTAGATACCGCTAGATGTAATAACTTGGTCGCCTTTTTTTAGTTGAGTCAAAAGTTTTGCATGTTCTTTTCTTTGTTTAGCTTGCGGTCTGATAATTAAAAAATAAAATACCGCGAAGATGATGAAAAATGGAAAGATGCTTTCAAGCATGGATGGCTTTTTAGCCGCTTCTTGTGCAAACGCTGCTGTCGAAACTAGAAACGTTACGAGTGCAGTTAAACTAACGTTGAACATTATTCCTCCAAAGAAAAATGAGTTATTAAAAAAGTGAGGCAAAATCACCAATCAAAGATGTCTCGTTTTCTGTGAAGAATCAATACTTTAAGAATTAACCTTAGTGAATCGCGTCAACATTGTATCACGATAGGTTTCCCATGTGCCGGCAAGGATATTTTTACGAGCATCCGCCGTGAGCTTAAGATAGAAAGTCAGATTATGAAGTGAGTTCAATCTTGCTCCCAAAATTTCTCCCGCAATGTAGAGATGTCTGAGGTATGCGCGAGAGAAATTCTTGCAAGTATAACAATCACATTCAGGATCAATAGGATTGGGATCCATTTTATATTCTTCGCGCTTAATGTTCATTTTTCCCTGCGACGTGTAAAGGGTCCCGTTTCTTGCTACTCTTGTAGGCATGACACAGTCAAACATATCGATACCAGCGTCGATCATTAGAATTAAATCCAGCGGTGTTCCTACGCCCATAAGGTAACGAGGTTTATCCTGCGGAAGGTTCGGAGCAACTCTTGGCACTAATTTGTGCATTTCTTCGATAGGCTCACCCACACTAAATCCACCCAGCGCATAGCCCGGAAGATCCACGCTCGTGACCTGTTCAAGTGATTCCATGCGTGTGTCGTAAATTAATCCACCTTGAACGATACCGAAAAGAAGACTTTCTTTTCTTGTCATGGCCTCTTTGCAACGTCTCAACCAACGGATCGTGATACCCATGGAATCTCTAATTCTCTCTAAAGATGCGGGATGTTCTGCGCAGTCATCAAAAGCCATAATAATATCCGCACCTAAATCCATCTGGATTTGCATGCTGACCTCAGGACTTAAGAAACACTTTGAACCATCGAGATGGTTTCTAAATTCAACGCCTTCTTCTGTGATTTTTCTGAGTGATGAGAGCGAGAAAACTTGAAACCCACCGCTGTCTGTCAGAATAGGTTTATCCCAACCCATAAATTTGTGAAGACCACCCATTTCCTTAATGAGTTTTTCGCCTGGACGCAAATGCAAGTGATAGGTATTTCCAAGAATAATCTGCGCATGAAGATCGTTAAGCTCTAGTGGAGTCAAAGATTTTACAGTAGCCTTCGTCCCCACCGGCATAAAGATCGGAGTCTCAACCACACCATGAGCCGTAACAAGTTTCCCAGCACGCGCCTGCCCAGATTTTCTTTCTAACGTAAATTTCCCAATCATCATAATCCCAAAAGGTGAGCCGCACCTTTTCCAAAGGTTTGCGTCAAATGACGCCATTCTGTGGAAAAGGTGCGGCTCACCTTTTCCAGACGGTTAGGTCTCCGTAGCTGAAAAGTTTAAATTTTTTGTCTATCGCCCACTGGTAACACTTTTTTACGTTTTCTAGGCCTGCAAAGCTTGAAACTAGTGCCAAAAGTGTAGTTTTTGGTTGATGGAAGTTAGTTAACAAAACATCGGTCATTTGGAAATTAAAATCCTCTTTTATGAACAAATCCGTCTCACCTTCGAAGTCCCCACTAGAATTTTTACCCACTTTTCCAAGAGCGACGGACTCTAATGATCTTGTTACGGTTGTGCCTATACACCAGACTTTTCCGCCTTGTCTCTTGCGCTCTAAGATATTTTGATAAGCTTTTTGCGGGACTAAGAGTTTTTCAAAATGCATTTCGTGTTTTGAGAGGTCTTCATGTTTTACGGGTAAGAATGTTCCCAATCCCACATGAAGAAGAATTTTCTCGATGGCGACACCTTTCTTCTCTAGGGTTTTTAAATCACTTTGTGTGAAGTGCAAACTCGCTGTTGGCGCTGCCTGTGAACCGACTTGATTGGCCCAAGCGGTTTGATACCAAGATTCATCTTGAGTTTTGTGATGACGTTCATTACGAGCTTTTTGAATATATGGAGGAAGTGGAATCTCGCCAAATTGAATGAAATAAGACTCCTCGATGTCTTTGGATAATTTTACGATTTGTGGAAGACCTTGCTGCGTGAGATCCATCTCAATCCCACCTGGCAATTGAACTTTCTCGCCTTTTTTAAGACGGCTTGCAGGGAAAAGAACTTTCCAAACTTGTGGTTCCAATTTTTCGATGAAAAGGATTTCGAATTCTTCTTTGACGGTTTTTCCAAAAACTCGACGCTTAGAAACTTTGGTTTCATTGATTACGAGAACATCTCTAGCATCAAATTTTTCCAATAGTTGAGCAACAGTAATCTCCACTGGAGATTGCTGCTCTACCCACATCACACGAGTCGGTCTTTCAGGTTTTTGTGCGATCAACTCATCTGGAAAAGAGAAATCTAAATCAGATAATTTCATTAGAGATTTACTACACTAAACAACGCTATCAACGCAATGTTTCTACGGCGCTGAAGAAGACATGCGTTATGCAGACTAATTACAAGGTTTTGTGTAAGTCGATTTACAAGCTAATGCATCTTTGTAACTAGATGAAGAGCAATAATCTGGACGCGCACCTTCGCACGCCAATGCATCTTTAAATGAACTGCTACTGCAATAGCTAGGATGTGATCCTTGGCAAGCTTTAGTATCTTTGTAAGAGCTGCTGCTACAATAGTCAGGATGTGATCCAAAACACGCTAGTTCATCTTTATATGAACTACTGTTGCAATATTCGGGATGCGATCCCTCACAAGCTAACGTATCTTTATAAGAAGAACTGCTGCAATATTCAGGATGTGAACATCTACAAGCCACTGAGTCTTTATAAGATGTAGAGCTGCAATTGTTCGGTGTAGTTTGACAAGCGTTTAGAGCTTCCGCATAAACAATTTCTGCTTTTGCTTTGGCTTTTTCTTCACAGGTATTTGCATGAGTAACAGTAGTAAAAAGCCCTAAAACCAGTATTAAAAATGCTTTTTTCATTATTTTTCCCCTTTTAAGTGAAACTAAAGACTTACTAACTTAGTAAGAACAACATGCATACCAGAAAATCCAGATAAAATAATACCAATGTATTATTTGGAGGATCTTTTAAGTTTAAAAAATACAATTGCCAGCAAACAAGGCTACTAAACTATGTCCAATAATTGATGGCATTTTACTTCTTAGAAACGTTGCAAGGTTGAAAATAACTGGGCATAGTTAAAATTATTCAAATTCAATTCCTTTTTGGGAGCCGTACTACAACCAAAAAATATTATGATACAAAGAATTCTCAACAACATAGCTATTGTTTTACCAGCGCATAGCTTGGAAAATAGTGTTTGAGAATATCTTTGTAATTAAGACCAGATTTTGCCCAGGATCTGGCGCCCCATTGGCACAGACCTACGCCGTGACCGAAGCCTGAGCCTTTGAATAAAAATCCTTCGTTGATTTTTTGCACCTGGAATTTTGTGCTCTTTAATTTGGAGTAACCGACGAGGCGGCGGAATTCTTGAGAAGAGAGTCTTTCTCTTCCACTGAGTCCGCTCACTTCCATCTGTTGAGCTCTTTCGCTTAGAGATTCTTTAGATACCGTAAGTGTTTTTGGAATGAATGGAGTTTTTAATTTACTTTTAAGTTCTTCAGGTGAAATTGTATATTCCCAGTTTGAATAAGGATTTGAAGGACATTTTGAATCCTTTACTGAAAACTCCACTTCCTTCTGCCCCCAAACTTGCGAAGCTTTTTCGGTTTGACCTCCACAATCGGCGTGGTAAACGGCTTTTACTGCGGAGCCACTAGCGTCCGCCAAAATTTCATCTTTAGTTTCCTCAAGAGCTTTTTCTAAATTTTCTTTTTCCTTGGCACTGAACAAATGATTATAGCGATACATCTGATCATTCACGGTAGAATCCAAGTGATATGGATTATCTTTACGCGCGATCATTTGTTTTTTTGTGAAGGATCTTGCGACCACCGCCTGAGCTTTTAAAGCTTCAAGTGGCCACACCAATGGCATCTCGTGCGGAAGAACCCCTCTTAAGTAGTCTTCCATATCCAAAACTGCAATGACATCGATGGATCCATTGCTACCAGACTTATTTTTTCGAGGATAAAGAATCACATGATCCGGAACAGAATTGGCATTTACATATAGGTTTCGGCCTTTGATTTCGATGGGCTCTTTGATATCTAGGATTTCAAAAGTACTCACAAGAGCTAGATTTTCATAGATTTTAATTTGAGGCTGGCTTGTAGTGATTAAACGCACTTTCACAATCTCTGATGCAAATACATCAGAGATTAAAATAAACGCTAATAATCCCCCCCAAAATCTCACTCATTCTCCCAACGTAACGCACGTGCGATACAAAAAGGTGCAAAGCGCACCTTTCTGATTATGGTCTTTTGCCGCTGTCTAAAAATGGTTTAATCATGTCCATTGGAAGTGGGAATACGATAACCGTTTTCCCTTCAGATGAAATTTCATTTAAAGTTTGCAAGTACGCCAATTGCAATGCAGATGGTGATCCCGCAAGAGTGTTCGATGCTTCAGCAAGACGCGAAGCTCTTTGCACTTCCCCTTCTGCCGAAATAAGTTTTGATCTTCTTTCTCTTTCTGCTTCAGCTTCTTGAGCCATTGCTCTTTGCATTTCTTTTGGTAAGTCGATGTTTTTCACTTCCACCGCCGAAACCTTCACGCCCCAACCTTCAGTGTCTTGATCAAGGAGGACTTGAAGTTTGGCGTTGATCGTATCTCTGTTCGATAAAATTTCATCGAGTGGGAATTGACCTAAGATTGATCTTAGAGTTGTTTGTGCAAGTTGGCTTGTAGCATAGTAATAATCAGCCACTTGTACGATGGCCGCTTCTGCATTTACGATTCTAAAGTATACAATCGCATTCACCTTCATCGAAACGTTATCTTTTGTGATTACGTCTTGAGGTGGAACTTCCATCGTTACCGTTCTCATGTCCACTTTCATCATTTTCTCGAGGAATGGAATTAAAATGATAAGACCTGGGCCTCTCACACCAACTGAACGGCCTAATCTGAATACGATACCGCGTTCATATTCTTGCAAAATTTTAAACGCAGAAGAGAGGATCGATAAGATCACTAGTCCCGCTACAATCAATCCAATATTCATAAAATACTCCTTCGACTCCTGTTGCACCAATAGCTTGTGCTATTGGTAAAGGGCCTTATTTAATTTTTTTAACTTTTAAAGTTAATCCATCAACGCCGATCACTATAATTTGATCATTAATTTTTAAGTCTTCCTGACTTTCAAACCTCCAAAGCTCTCCGTGCACTATAACAGTTCCAGTCACATGTCCATTTTTAGAGTCTTCGAGATTTTTTACTTTTGCTTTTTTATTTAACATTTCTTCTGAACCCGTTTGCACTTTTAATTTGCGAGTTCTTAATAGCAAATAGCCGACTCCGATCATGGTCCCACCCAGGACAATGGCTGTCGGAAGAATCGTGAGTAACGGAAGCGAATATGCTGTCTGAGATGAATCAAATAAGAAAAGTCCTCCAAGAACAAAGGCAATAATTCCGCCAATCCCGAGAACACCAAAACTCGCCACAAAGATTTCGGCAATCAAGAAAGCCACACCCAAAACCATAAGTGCTAAGCCACCCCACCACACATCCATTTTGTGGAAGCTCATTAAACTCAAAACCAAACCAATCGCTCCAATCACCCCAGGAGCAATTGTGCCCGGGTGAGTGAATTCAAAATATAAAAGAGCGAGGGATCCCATAAATAACAAATACGCAATCTGTGGATCCGAAAAAATCTGCAAGATATGAAATCTGGAATCTTGTTTGTAAGATTCAATCTCACCCACAACGACCACGTGATCTTTTTGGCTGATCGAGACTTTTCTGCCTTGAGCTTTCTCCAAGAATCCTTTGATATCGTCACTTAGAATATCGATGGCTTTTAATTGGAAAGCTTCTTCACTAGACACTGCTTTGGCTTCGTCTACAATTTTCTTAGAAAATTCTAAATTTCTACCGCGCAATTTGGTTACGCCCTCGAGCCAGCTCACTGTATCGTTAATGAGTTTATTTCTTAGGTCCTTAGGAATTTCTTGTCCTGTGCCTGCAACTGGGGTAGCGGCACCCAAGTTTGTGGCCTTTAAAGCACCATTCACATGGCATGCCTGAAGAATAATTGCGCCCGCACTTCCCGCATGGCCCCCTTGTGGAGCGACCAAGCATAAGAAAGGAATATCTGAATTTAAAATCTTCTCGACGATAATGCGTGTGGATTCTAAACTTCCACCAGGAGTATTGATCAAAGCCAAGAACGAAGAACATTCTAATTTTTTGGCTTTAGAAATCGCACGATCAATATAATCTGTAGTTCCTGGACCGATAACTCCTTCGATTTTGATTTCGAGCGTGCAAGGATCTTTTGCCTCAGCATTGAAGTTGAAACAGACCATAACAAATAGAATGCTAAAAATACTAATCAGAATTTTCATCATCTCGGAAGGTTCTCCATAATAACTTTAAACCCATTCCACGCTTCTTTTTTGAGGTCAGGATTTTGGATCATATCTTGTGGATGAAAAGTAGCGAAAAAATTCACGCCGCCCTCTTCGAATTGATTTTTGCGTTGAAATAGACTTGAAATCGCTTCTCCGAGCAAAAATACATAAGAATAATTTTTTGATTTAAGATCTAGAGCCAATTGTGATTTAGAGGCGTGTTTCACTTTTGCGATATCTGTTTTTTCAAACTTTAATTTTAAAGCCACGATGATTTTTTCTAAAAGCTGAAGCTCTTCTACCGAGAAATTCTTATCCTTTTCCTCGGCGAAGCTCGAGAGAAAAAGCACTTGGCCATTGTTGAAAGTTTGAAATACAAATTCCATGGAATTTTGAGACAAAACTCTAACTTTGGGTTGATACCCTTCAGGAATAATTATGGATTTAATACCCAATACGTTCTTGATGTACTGAAGCCTCGTTTGCGTGGTCGTCATAAGGGTCAAAAACTATCAGTCAGATATGGAACAATCAAACCTTCGCAGTGCATAAATTTTGCTTTAAATACAATAAAATGCAATAGGCGGAAGAAATAACCTAGAGCCAAGGTCTAGACACTCGCTGAAACCGCTAAAGCTCCTTAAAGGTTATATGTGAGGGACCGAAGAGTTCATTGTAGCCAGGAGGGCACAATGGACATGCAAAAAGGAATACCCGCAACTCAAAGTACCGCTGAAGATGTAGTGAAAGCACTGAGCACTTGTTGCCTATGTGGAACCGCTCTCGAATTCACTCACCTCGCAAACAAGCATAACCACACAGTGCAGGAAGCAGCGAAGTGTCCCGCTTGCGGAATTCAAACGAAGGTGAATACTTTTATTTTGCAGTAATTACCTAAATAGATAAGAACATGTGGCCATATGCTCAAAATAGTATGCATTGGACTCTGCCAAATTTATTTTTGGCAAAAAAGAATTTTTATACTCATTGATAAGCGAATCAAGGCTATCCAAGTGACTTATTCTTCTAACCAACTGAATTTTGTCTTTGGTTAGGTCAATGTTGGCTCTTAAAATCAAACTTTCTATTTGATAAGATAAAAGTTCATTGTATATGGGAAATACTCCCAATTTTATATTCGCCGAATTCTGTATTTCTCCCAAAGAAGCTAAATAGTCTTTCGCACCTTTGTAATATAAAGTTTGGATCAAGTTATAAATTAAGGTTAAATCATAAGTATTGCGAGTTCCTAAATCAATAGACGGAACCTTTTCTATTTCTTTTTTAAGCCTAAAGATGACAATATCTAATTCTTCCTGCGTAATTTGAGCCCTTACAGATTGCAGTGCATAGACATCGACCTCTATGGATAAAGAAGAGAGTTCTGCTAAAACCCTCTCTTTTTTATCACTTGATGGTAAGGCCAAAGCCCCAAACGAAAATATAAAAATAAAAAGACCTAAAATAATTCTAATCATCATTCCTCATTCTACTGAAACAATCGAGCGCATGTCTGACCATGCAAATCTCCGCTCGGTTTAGGTTTAAACGCAACTGATGCTTGAGAACCACTAACTGGAATATGCGTACGATTCACAGAAGAGATCACGTTAAAGTTTGTAAAGATAGGGATATTCTTTGGCAATTGAACTTTAGAAAGTTCGGCCTTTTTTTCTTCTGCAATAATTGTATTTATACTCGCATACTCACTTGGCAACACAATACCTTCCACAAATTCTACGTTATGATGCGCTTGGTTTTTCTTAACAAATAAGCCATTGTTCTCTGAAGATTTGATATCCTTTTCAATTTTTTCCTTCGAAGACTGAATGACCGCATAAATATCTGAAGGAAAATTAATTCTTGAATCTTGCGCTTGGTAGAAATCAGCAATGGCTTTTTCTTTTAAATCCCCTTTTACGAATATTTCCAAACCCAACGCTTTAAAGACTTCAAAGTTACCCGGCTCTCTGATGATGGCCTCTCCCAAAGCACGGGCATCTTTCAATAATACATCAACTTCACTATTGAATAATTTTTTCTCTTCATCTGATAAACTATTCATTTGATCAGCTTTTACAACGCGTCTTCCCCATTTGTCAGAGAGTCCCCATTCTCCTACAGCCTCACGAGCGAGGTCTGTAGCTCTTAAAATGTCATTACTAATGCCAGAGTGCCTTCTACCATTTTTAGTCACTACTGTTTCCGCAATATCTCCGCCTAGCATCCTGGCAAGCGTTTCAATTACGCCTTCTCGATTGTATTCCATACTTTCAGTCATAGCGCTTTGTGCAACACCCAGATAAGGTATCGGTCCAGATGATTCCATTAAGACTCCAGGAATTCTGGTCACGCGAGTAGCTTTGAATTTATCCCCCAAAAGAACTTTCATCAGGAAGTTATGACCAGCTTCATGGAATGAAGTAAGGGCAATATCCTGAACTGCTTTCGTGGGCTCGGGTTCTACTTTACGGCGCTTAACTTTCAAAGAAAGATCTTGTGCACTTCCTTCAACGATAAGATTAAATTTAACTTCTTCATCATTGACCTGAGAAGGAACGATCAGCACCCTTGCATTGTCTGCAACTCCTCCGTTGCGCAGTTCCCATCTTATTTTATTTGTAATTTCCATATTAACAAAGTTAACAATGGATCTGCCCTGTTCTCTTAAAACAAATCCTTCGTTTTCAATGGTTTCAATCAACTTAATGTAGTCTGCTTGATTTTTGAATCCAATACCCCAGCCTCTTTGACCATTTTTAGGCTTTAGATCTTCAATGGAGGCTTGCAATCTGCCCATAGCAATTTTTCTTATACTTTCATGTGAAAATGGTGGATAGAACATAAAACGATCAATACCTATTCTATTGATAAAAGCTTCAGAAAAATATTTCTCCAAAAGAAGACGTTTGTAATCTTGGTCTGCAATGGATTTCTGATAAATATCTCTCATGGTTGTCATCTGGATATCAAAAGAAAGATCTCTAGGAATATCCTTATACCACTCTTCACCGGCATTACCCGTCGCCAAAATAATCACTTTGCTCATCGCACGAGCTTTTTTGTCTGCAAAAGATGTCACCACGGCTTCGTCCAAAATGTCATACAAAGCTCTTAGAACTTCGAGGGGCGCATTGGCAATTTCCTCAAACATGAAAATGACTCTACCATTCAATCTGTCATACTCTTGCATGAACTTTGAAGGATAAAATTTATCACCGCTGGTCGTCCCTAAAATTGCGTCTCTTAAATCTTGTACCGTCTTAATATTGTTAAAGTCTATCGTGACTCTAGCCGCCTCGCCTTCTTTGAAAAGTTCTCGTGCTATCGCTTTACCAGTTTCAGTTTTGCCCGTAGAAGAAAGGCCCAATAAAAAGAAAACTTCGGCCTTCTTATGCTCCTCAACTCCATCTCTTTTTCTTGTTTCGGCATCCTTAGAAAGAGCGATAGTGCGCCAAATTTTTTCCAAGATATGATCTATCCCGTAGACATGCTTAGACAGTCTCTGACCAAGTGTTGCCAAGTCTGCAAATTCAGCATCAGAGAGCGGGTTTTTGTTTTTCTCTGCCACCGTAGCTGCAATCAAGGTGTGCGCATACACTTGACCTGAATTGTCCGTTCTTCTTAAAACCAAATTCGTAGTACCGTCTGAATTTTTCTCTATGTCCATGGCCACTTTTAAAGGAAGATCTCGTGGTTTGATTTTTTCTTCCTCAATCATAGACATTATAGTGCTCTCTACCATGTCCACGCGGGCCTGAAGACGCCTAGCCCCTTCTTCATCATTACGTTGAAAATCAAATAAAAAATCCACAAGGCTATTGGACCATTCCAGCTCTAAACCTGCATACGCACCTGAAGAATTTCTCATCTTTGATTGCAGAGTTTCCATATTTAAACCCAAAATAGTTTTTGCATCTTCATGTGTAAGCACTCTCAAAGGAATGAGCTCTTGATCTCCTAATCTATTTATAAACTCTTCGGAATAACCAGCAGAATCACTGGTTACAATATCAGTTTTTGAGCTTGAAGCGCTCATGAGTCGATTTCTAAAAATGCTAGGATCTTGCTCAATCCTAACCACATTTTCATTCAATTGCTCAATGGAAAGCGGCGGTCCATAGCGCTTTCCACTTTTATTGGTACCCCGCCATCTCCGGCCGGCCGCCAGACCGCCTTGCAGGCGAGGCTGATCAGGCGGATCGAATCTGCCCAAGGCACGCCACCGCCAGCCCCACAACCCAGTCGCCCCGTGTCA
>JANMFM010000194.1:0-11638 GCA_031374125.1 Bdellovibrionales bacterium | reverse complement strand
GTTTTCTGTTTTTCCTCTAGGGATAACGCTCACTTTGATGAGTATTGTCTTTATTATTTTAATTCGTTGGATACTACCTAAAAGATCTGGAGAAAGCGGTTTAGAAAATAAGTTTCAAATTGAACAGTTCTACACAGAGCTGGTCATACCACCAAATTCAAAATGGATTGAAGTGGAATACAAAGAATTTTTAGCCAGCACAGAGAAGCGTTTTGATGTCATTGATTGGGTCAGGGAGGGAGCAACGAGAAGTCCTATTTCTTCCAGCCAAACTATTAAGGAGGGGGATCTTTTTTTAGTCAAAGCTTCTCCTGAGGAGATAGTTTCTATTGATGAAAAGTTAGGCTTGGCTTTAAATCCTGTTAAAAAATATGCGCCGCAAATACAGACAGAAGAGGGTTCTAAAGAGCAACCTGCACTTTTGCAAGCTATTATTTCGCCCACTTCACGGCATATAGGAAAAACTATAGCCAACATTAATTTTTTACGATTGTACGAACTGATAGTGGTTGGTGTATGGAGAAAAAATGGCTGGTTGAAAGAAAAACTTTCTGAAATAAAAATTAGACCCAATGACTTGCTGGTATTTTGGGGAAAGACCAACGGTTTTGATCGACTTATTGCCTCTCAAGATTTTTTATTTTTAAATCCTTTGAGTGTTGCTGGAAAAAAACGTGCTAAAATCTGGGTGGCAGCCATAATCATGATTACGGCCATTGTTTCTGCTGCCTATGATTGGCTTCCCGCACATATTTCTTTTTTAGCTGGCGCTATTATGATGGTATTGACCGGTTGTGTTTCACTTGAAAAAGCTTATGAATCGATCGAAGTGAAAATTTTTGTTATGATTGCGGGAGTAATTCCGCTAGGTATAGCTATGGAAAAAACTGGGGTTGCAAGTCTGATTGCTAGTAATTTATCTCAGATTATAGGCTCATGGTCGCCATTTTATGTGATGCTTATGCTTTTCACGTGCGCAGCACTTCTCACACAAATTCTTTCCGATGCCGCGACCACTGTACTTTTGGCTCCGGTAGCTATCCTACTCGCTAATAAATTGCATATCTCTCCAACTGCCGCCGTCATTACCACAACGGTCGGAGCAGTAGCTTCTTTCTTAACACCTATTGGTCATCATGGAAATTTGTTAATTTTAAGTCCTGGTGATTATCGATTTGTGGATTTTTTAAAAGTTGGATTGCCTTTGACTATTTTAATAGCAGTTGTAACTTCATATTTGAGTTTACAATTATTTAGTTAAGCTCTGAAGTTCTTTGGCAGAAGGCCTTAGGCAAAGGAACCATTTCAAATTTATCGTCGCCCCCAACCAGAGCTTCCAAGAAAAGAGTTTTATCTTCGTTTCCACAACCGCCTTCAATAACAAAACCTTTGTTTTCCAGTATCAGGTTTCTAGCTTTAACCCTAATTTGGGCTTCTTAAATAGCGGATTCCTATTGCTGTTGCGCAAAAATTGCTTTGCGAAACCTTTGACAAGAATACCTATATCATAATGAATAGTCGGATGCTAAAAATTCGCCCTTTTAAAAAGGCAGATCTAAAGGCCATACGCCAGTTCACGGACCGTGAAATTGGAGCTGGTTACTACTCTGAAAAAGAAATTCAGAGCATTTTTGAGAGGTCGTCCAAAAATGGCGTTATGTGTTCTCTTCTTCTTGAGGACTCCAACGGTGAAATTCGCGGAGTTAGAATTTCTTATCCCCAAGGACAATGGAAGCATGGAAAAGGAAAAGGACTCTGTTCGGAAAAATGGCCGCACTCTCTTGATGAAACTGCTTACTTCCAATCTTCATTCATTTCGACAGATCTCCAAGGACAGGGTTGGGGCGGAAAGATTGCGCAAGAAGCTCTCTTTGCGTTAAAGGAAGTTGGCGCTAAAGGCGTTGTTTGTCATTCTTGGAAAGAAAGCCCAAATGGTTCATCAACACGCTATTTAAAAAAATTAGGTTTTGAATTGATCAAAGAACATCCGGAGTATTGGAAAGAAGTGGATTATAACTGCACTCGTTGCGGAAAACCACCATGTCTTTGTACAGCTCAGGAGATGTATTTAAACTTAGAAAATATTTAGACCTTTAGAAAATAAGGCTTAGGGGAAAAAGTATGAGTACTTCATATTGGTTAGATCGCAGTCCGAATAAAGAAAAAAAAGTTTACGATGTTGTTATCGTAGGAGCTGGAATTTCTGGATTATCAACAGCCTATTGGATGAACAAAGAAGATCCTTCTTTAAAAATTGCAATCGTTGAGAAATCGAGACTTACTTTTGGTGCGAGCGGAAGAAATGCCGGATTTGTAACTTGCGGATCAGTTGAACACTTCAACCGTATGATCGGTAAACATGGATTAGATCAAGCCGTAGACATCTGGAGATATTCAGAAACAAATCTTAAACTTTTACAAAGTGAAATCATTCAAGATAAAGCTGCGGCACTAGAGTTCGAACAAAACGGTGCATACTCACTTGCTGCTCAGGAAAATGAATACGCTGAACTTGCTGAGGTTGCAAAGATTATGGCAGGTCTTGATATAAAAACCGAAACTTTCAATTCTGAACAAATTAAAAAACTTGTAGGTGCAACAAACTTTGTGGGCGGAATCAAGTATATGGATGATGCTTCGGTAAATCCGGTTAAACTTGTTAATGAAATGGCTTCAAAAGTAAAGGCTGATATTTTTGAATTAACAGAAGGTTATGAAATCACGCAAACCGATGAAGGCACAAGAATTTTAAAGACAGACAATGGTGATTTTGAAGCTCCGATGATTGTTATCAACTTGAATGGTTATTCTTCAACATTGCATCCGTATTTCAAAGATAAAATTTATCCAACGCGTGGCCAATGCTTAATGATGGAGAGGGTTCCGAGATTTATGGAAGGTCCCTGTTATGCAAACTTCTACTTGGATTATTTCAGACAAATTCCGACTGGTGAATTATTGATTGGTGGATTCAGGCAGGTTGAGAAAGAAACGGAAACAGGTTGTTCTGACCACATCACTGATCCTATTCAAAACTCTTTGCATGATTTTGTTATGACTCATCTTCCGCAGTACAAAAATGCAAAAGTGACTCACAGATGGTCAGGAGTGATGGGCTTTTCTAAAGACGGCGAGCCAATGATTGGATCAATACCAGATGACAATCAAATTTTCTTTGCTGGTGGATACACGGGGCATGGAATCGGTATGGCATTCCATACTGGAAAATGTTTAACGGATCTCGTGTTTGGTCGTGAAATTCCTAAATGGATTTCTGCTCGTAGATTCGCCTGATACAGCGCTCGCTATGGCGAGCACTATTGAAACACAACTTGATTACACATAAGGAGCATAGTGCTTGCCACAACAAGCACTGAAACAAGATGACTTTATCAGATCTCTCAATTAAAAAACCGGTTTTTGCATGGATGTTGATGTTTGGTCTGATCACTTTTGGTGCGATCAGCTTTACTCGTATGGGTGTGAGTGAGATGCCCGATGTGGAATTTCCAATCATCGCTTTGACCGCCAGGTATGAAGGCGCCGCTCCTGAAGTGATTGAAGCTGACGTGGTAGATCCTTTAGAAGACGCACTGGTGAGTATTCAAGGAGTCAAGAATGTCACTTCGAAGTCTAGAGTAGGTGTTGCAGAGATCACTGTAGAATTTGATTTGAATCGCAATATCGACGCTGCTTTTCAGGATGTTCAAGCCAAGATTTCTCAAATTCAAGATATGCTTCCAACAGAGATGGAGCCGATTTCCATTATGAAAATCGCCATGTCTGAGTTTCCGATCATGTGGATTTCTGTAAAGAGCTCAACCATGCAGCTCAATGATCTTATGGTTTATGTGAAAAATGAAATCAGAGATCACATCACCACAGTCCCTGGTGTGGGGAATCTTTGGATGCCAGGATATTTAGAACCAAATCTTAGAGTTTGGGTAGACAATAAAGCTCTTCAAAACTACGCGCTCTCGATCACGGACATTGTAAACACAATAAAAACTGAGCACACGGAACCGCCCTCAGGTCGCGCGGAATTTGACAAGAAAGAATATTCTTTGAGAACGCTGGGTGAAGAAAAAACTGTAGAAGGTTTTTCTAATATTCTTATTAACTCTCGTGGTGGGGGGCCGAACTACAATCCTGTTCCTCTCAGTCGAGTTGCAAAAGTGGAAGAGGGAACTGTTGATATCATGCAGTTTGCCAGAACCAATGGTGAAACAGCCGTGGGTCTTGGAGTTGTAAAGCAAAGAGGGGCGAATGCCGTTAGCGTTGCAAAAGCAGTGAAAGCTAAAATTGCGGCTATACAAAAGATTTTGCCTGAAGGTACGACGATGGTTGTAAACTTCGACGGAACAAAGTTCGTTGAAGAAGCTGTTCAGGAATTAATTTTAACTTTAATTCTTGCGGCCATTCTTACTTCTTTAGTCTGCTGGATATTTATTGGTTCTTGGGCTTCAACGCTGAATGTTTTGCTGGCGATTCCAACCTCTGTTCTCGGAAGTTTTATTATTTTATCGTTTGCCGGATTCACTTTAAATATTTTTACTCTTTTGGGTTTGAGTTTAGCGATTGGTATTGTTGTCGATGATGCCATTATGGTTTTAGAAAATATCATTCGTCATCGCGAGATGGGAAAACCTCGCAAAGAAGCTGCTATTTTTGGTGCGAGAGAAATTACTTTTGCTGCTATGGCCGCATCTGTAGCTCTTGTTGCCATTTTTCTTCCGATCGCTTTTATGGAAGGAATTATCGGAAAATTCCTGTACCAGTTTGGTGTTACGTTAAGTGCTGCCGTAATGATTTCATTGCTTGAAGCCTTAACTCTTACTCCAATGAGAGCGGCGCAATTCAAAGGGGACATCGAACGTCATTCTAAATTTGGTAAATTCTTTGAAGCGAGTTTTATAAAAGTAAAAGATTTTTATGAGAGAACTTTGACCTCCACTTTGAATCACCGTTGGAAAGTGTTAATTGCATCTCTTGTTTTCTTTGTATTGAGTTTTGGGTCTGTTGCTTTTTTAAAAGGCGAATTTCAGCCAGCCCAGGATCAAAGTATGTTGATGATCCAAATGACAAATCCTCCCGGTTCGGCGATCACTCTGACGGACGAGAAAGCTAAGCTTGTAGAAAAATATTTAGCAGAACGTTCAGAAGTGAATACATTCTTCTTAGCTGCGGGTGGTTTTACTGGTGGTGAGACTTATGCTGCAATCATATTCATAGAGATGAAACCAAAAGGCAGTCGTGGAATTGATGCCAAGAGTGGCAAAGAATTAACCCAACAAGAATTTATCGCAGTCGTTAGAGATTTCTTAAACGAAACCATTCCAGAATCAAAACCTCAAGTGCAAGATCCATCCACTCAAGGTTTTGGCGGAAGTGGTAACGGATATCCTGTGGAATTCACTATTCAAGGACCAGATTGGACAAAACTCAGTGAGTACGCTGAAAAAATTATGGAAGAATTGAAAAATAAAAAATTAATGACTGATGTGAACTCTGATCTTTTAACGGGGGCTCCCGAAATTCACATCGTACCAAATCGCCAGAAAGCTTCTGAAAGAGGTGTCGATATTACATCTGTTGGAGCTGTCGTGAATGCAACAATGGGCGGTGCGATTGCAGGTTCTTATGAAAAGGGTGGGCATCGTTACGACATCCGAGTCAAGCTTACGGACGAAGCCAGATCTCCGGTGGAAAGAATCAAAGAACTTTATGTGCGCAATAACCGTGGTGAGATGATTTCATTGGCAGATGTTGTAGATGTTAAAGAAGAAGTCGTGGCCTCATCGATCTCTAGAAAAAACAGAGAAAGAGCGATTACAATTTTTGGAAACCCTGGTGATAAATTAAGTCAGCAGGAAAGTTTAGTGAAAGCCGAGGAAACCGCAAAAAAAATTCTTCCAGAAGGTTACACATTCAACTTGAGTGGATCTGCGGAAGAAATGGAAAGAAGTTTCTTGGGATTATTGATCGCAATGGGAATGGGATTCCTGGTTGCATACATGGTACTTGCTTCACAGTTTGATAGCTTTATCGATCCATTTACGGTGTTCGTAGCAATGCCATTCAGTTTCTCGGGAGCGTTTTTGGGATTGCTTATTGGCGGGCAGACGATCAACTTATTCAGCATGATTGGTTTAGTGCTATTGATGGGTATCGTGAAAAAGAATTCCATCTTGCTTGTGGACTTTACAAACCAAGTGCGAGATCAGGAGAAAAAAGATGTATTGTCATCACTTCTAAAGGCTTGTCCAAATCGCCTTCGTCCAATTCTTATGACTTCGATTGCAACGATTGCAGGAGCTTTGCCAGCAGCCATGAGTTTTGGACCGGGAGCTGAGGCCCGTCAACCAATGGCAATTGCAGTGATTGGTGGAGTGTTGGTTTCGACTTTACTTACGCTCTATTTGGTTCCAATTGTGTATAGCTTGTTTGCTAAGTTTGATAAGAGATCTCGTCAAAAAGAAGAATTGGAGGCTTAGATGTCAGTAGAATTAGCAAAGCATTTAGGTGGCTTAGCCTATGATATAAAATTGCCAGAATTTTTAATCCGTGTGGATGTTAAAGAAAAGCAAGGCGGTGCAAACTCTGCTCCTGATCCCCATGATTATTTGGAAGCGGCACTTGCAGGATGTACCGCAATCACAGTTCAGATGTACGCAAATAGAAAGGGTATTCCTCTTGAAAGTGTAGACGTTAAAATTTTGATCACGAAAGAAGGCAAAGAGGGAAATGAAATCACAAGAGAAGTGAAGTTTAAAGGCAACCTCACCGAAGAACAAAAAACTATGTTGTTAGCTATTGCTGAAAAGTGCCCAATACACCACTTCCTAGTTCGTGGTGCGAATATTCGTACCACGCAAATGGTTGAGTCATGAGTGATTATATAATTAAAAGTAAAGAGAAAGACCTCGGTGGATTTTTAATTCACAGATCACTTCCGACAGCAAAAAAGAGACGGTTAGGTCCTTTTGTATTTTTAGATCATATCGGGCCTGTAAGTATTGTTCATTCAGAGAGGACTCCTCAAGAAGATCGACATGCCAATGCTGGCGTAACTATGCATGGTGTTCAAATTTGGGTGGGGCTGCCAAAAGACAAAGAAGAGTGTGAACCAGATTTTACTCATTACCCAAAAGAAAAACTTCCTTTTGTTCACGTAACTGAAGGATTAAGAGCGAAGTTAATGTTAGGTGAATATGGAGATATAAGGTCTCCGGTCATATGTGCTTCGCAAACTTTATTTATGGATATCTTGAGCGAAAAATATTTGAAGACAAAAATTTCAAGCAAAGAGCGTTTAAGAAAAGCAGCTTTAGATTGGCAAGCGCAAAGGTTTGGGCAGGTTCCTTGAGAAACAGAATGGATTCCTTTGTCTGAAGGACCACTACCTTAACAATAAATGTTTTAAATAAAATAAAAAAAATTCAGTTTCACAAGACTTGTTTCTGCATTCATGCTTAGCCCTTAATATTGTGGTGTGGTTAAATGCGATTTAATCATTACTTATAAAAAACTTCACTAATGTAAAAACTTTGATCGATGTGTCTATTTGTTTTACATCCTGGTATCAATTCAATAGGCATTTATATTTGTACAGACTTCTTAGGCTAAAAAATTTATTTAACCGCGCTGGGTTTTGTATGCCGATGCTTCCGCCGAGTAGATAAAAGACAAAAGCCCTGAGACTTTTTAGGGTCTCTGGGCCTTTGGGAAATTATTAAATTCTTTGGTTATGCAAACAAGGTTTGAGATCTTCTTAGTTAATTAGATACATTACAATTTATCGACCATGTAAACAGCATGTCCAAAGTAGACCTCACGTTCATTCAGGGGAAGAGTTGAGATGCGTAGAATTTCTTCGGCAACATCTTCTCGTGAAATAAACTTGTCCGCTTGTTTTAAATTAAAATCAGGTTTATTGAAAATGGCGTGATCAAAAGTATACATAAAGTTACGTTTAGCTTTTTTGTTTGTAAGAGCATCTGGTCTGAAAATTACAAATTTAAGTCCATCTTTTTTGGATTTAGCTAATAAATTTTCACTTTCTGTTACATCCTTGAAAACTGGGTAGAGTATTGGGAATAAAATATTTGTAAACCAAGGATAGTGTGCAGGAAGTTTTGTTTTGCTTTCACCCGGCTGCCCCTCACTTCCAACAGAACCATGATAATAAAATTCCACATAACGGCTTTTTCTCATCCCCTCTACAATCGCAGAAATTGTTTTAGTATATAGTTTTATCTTACTATTAAAGAGAGTGTCTTTAGTCGGCCCAATAAAAGAAAAGATTGAATCAATATCTGGGTAGTCTGTTAAAATTTTAATATATGTTTCTGCAGTCTGAACATTATAAGAGAATACTTGTAATTTTCCACTAATTATATTCGCACTAATCGGTTCTTTTTTAGGAGTTAAAGTTGTCAGCGCGAGTATTGATTCAAGTCTATCTTTGGCAGATTGAGATTCACTTTCACGGCAAATAGCAGTTACATTATGGCCGGCATTTAATGCGTTCTTGATAAAATACTTAGCGCCACGTGATGCTCCGCCAATGACTAAAATATGTTTATTCATATATCTCCTTTGTAATTATTTTATTTTAAAATATTTCTAGTAATTTTTATTATTTGATTTTCTAAATCGTCAAGCTCAAGACTAAATTCATTTAGTGCTGTGTTTATTTGACCGTCAAGAATAAGCATGACTAAACCATGCACAACTGACCACGTATAAATTGATTTGCATGCATTGATTTTATTTTTTTTACCCATAATCTCGAGTAATGCATTAAAAGAGCCCTGACATGCAGAATGAAGATCAGTGTTCAGCTCTTTACCGAAGTCAACAGCAAACATAACTCTATAATATCCAGGATTAGACAATGCAAATTGAATATAGGCGCGCGCCATATCTCCAAGCGGATCTTTAGATATCTCTAGCCTTTCTAAAAAAAATATATTCATCTTTTGATATCCACGAAGAGCAATTGTCTCGAGCAGTGCATGTTTATTTTTAAAATGTCGATATGCAGCCGCATGACTTACACCTAACTTAGAGGCTAATTCTCTTAAAGCAAATTCAGTGCTTTTACTTTCACTGATGTGCTCCACTGCAATTTCAATTAAAGAATTTGCGAGATCACCATGCGTTTGTTGCTTTTTTTGTTTTTCTGTATACTTCTTAATCATGTTGACAATGGTAACTTCTTATGTTACCATTGTCAACATAAGAAGTTTACGTTATAGGAGCTTTATGAAAAATATACTACTGATCCAAGGACATCCAAATAATAAGTCATTTTGTTTTTCTCTAGCAGACAAATACATTGAGAATGCTAAAAAACAAGGAGCCACAGTTGCCTTAGTAAATTTAGTTGATTTAAAATTTGACCCAATTCTTCGAGGCAATTTTAATGATATACAACCTCTTGAACCAGACTTAATTGAATTGCAAAAAAAGATTTTATGGGCCAATCATGTTGTATGGATTTATCCTCTTTGGTGGGGGAGCTTACCTGCATTGTTAAAGGGATTTATTGATCGAGCTTTTTTACCAGGTTATGCTTTTAAATATAAACCAGGCTTAGGAATGCCTGAGAAACTTTTAATTGGTAGAACAAGCGAAATTATTTCAACACTCGACACTCCAGTATGGTTCTATAAATGGTTTTTGGGAGCTCCAGGACTAAAAATTATGAAATCTGGTATCCTTGGATTTTGTGGTCTCAAAGTTACAAAGACAATGTTGCTTGGACCAATCAAAGGTTCGTCCGAAGAGCAAAGAAAAAAATGGTTAGAACAACTGTAAGTGGTTTTGGATTTTGCACGGCCCTTGCATCTCCTTTTCAAACAATTTATCGTATTTTTGAGTAATGGATCTGAGACGGCATCTTTTATACGATCCCTTCGCTTTTAATGACAGAACCTAGCCTTTTAGACTTTTCAAGGACTTAAGTGAGCTTCTGCAATGCCCTTCACCAAAGTTAGTTCCAGTCCGCAGCCACTCTGCAGACCTGCATCAGCTTCGGCCGATCTCTTGTATTGATCAAATAAAGTCGGCTGATCTGCCTTTCGAATTGTATTCGAAGAACCTCTGATATTAACCCTTAATCGGATTTCACTATCAGGATTTTTAGCTGCTTCTACTTCATATTTATTTAAAGTAATTAAATCTCTCAAATTGTCAGAAATTTCAAGATAGATTTCGCCGCCCTTTTTTTCTTGGCCAAAGTTCGCTTCGCTTGCCATGTTGGAATTAATCCATGAGCGAATATAAAATTCCATGCAAGGAAAAATACTGTTAGAAAAACCATAAGGCTTTTCCAAAGTAGCCTACTACTTAACTGATGATTTAATCTCATCGATAATAATACGGCTTCCGTAGGTTTTTTGTGCGTCGGCTCGATATATCAGGCAGATTTTATCTTTAAAGACGGGCAAGCAATCATCTAAAGGCCTAAGTTTTTGAGCGCTAATTCTGGTGGCCACTCTTTTGGGTAAAATTCCTACTCCTACTCCTGATGCAGTTAATTCCGTGATAACTTCTAAATCACTTGACTGAATAATCCTCTTAAAACCCTGTGCTTTTTTTTGTAAATCGTTGATCATCTTTTGGACCTGAATCAAATTGAGGTCACAAACCAAAACTCCTGATTCTGAATCCAAATTTTGTGTTGAAGAGGGTTTGAAGGCTGCCCAAAAAAGCACGTCGTCAGTACATAATTGATGGATCACAAGATCGGGATGTCTCACAGGGTTAACGACAATACCGAAATCGATTTCAAAACTAATGACTCCCTCTGTAATCTTTCTGGATAGATCATGAGTCAATTTTATCTCGAGTTCGGGATACTGTTGCACTAATTGAGGAAGAAAGTGAGATAGCGAGTACAACGCAACTGAAGGATGGCATCCGATCACATACTGACCACTGACTCCCGTTTCCTTTTTATTAATGTCTGCTCGAAGCTGCTCCCAGTTTAAAAGCAAAAACCGACCCCTTCCCAACAATTCTTTCCCGGCCTTAGTTAATTGAACTCCCGTTCTGCCCCTAATAAATAAAATTACACCAAGAGAGTCTTCAAGGCGTTTCACAGCTGAACTCAGACTCGGTTGAGTAATTCCAAGACGCTCAGCTGCCCTAGAGATATTCTTAGTTTGGGCGACTTCAATAAAATAAGTAATGTCCGTAAAATTCGGAGCCATAGGCATAGACTATGATAAATATAGTTACTATCTGTTTTCGTCAATAACAAAAAACAGCTATTAATTTCTTTATTAGGCTGAGCTAGTCGGCCGGGGGGAATTAAAAATGGAGAGCTTAGAATTTAGCGGGGCTACTTATCTCGATTTTGCTGTCGATGACTTGGATTTATTCAAGCAACCTAAGTTGTCACCAATCGAAGTCGACTCAAGCAACAAGCTGGCAAAAGATATCTTGGAAAATTTATTTCAATTTCGTCGCTTAACTAATTCGCATTCAATCTGTGACCTAGCATGCCCTTCAGTACATCGTCGTTCTGGCACACATTTTCAAGATGAGATTTTTTAGTTATATTGGATTTACAACACATGGAGGTGATTGTGGATTTAGAAGTTTTAAAGAAAAAAGTGAGTACATACAA
>JANMFM010000272.1:0-8223 GCA_031374125.1 Bdellovibrionales bacterium | reverse complement strand
CCGCACCTTTTCCAAAGGTTTGCGTCATATGATGACGCAAATCTTTACAAAAGGTGCGGCTCACCTTTATATTTGGCCATGTTCAATCTTGGTATTCAAGAATTAGCGGTTATATTTATTATTGCGTTGGTTTTCATTGGGCCAAAGCAATTGCCTGAACTTGCAAAAACTTTGGGTAAAGTATTTAGAGATTTTAAACGCGCCTCTAACGAAATCACAGACTCTCTCCAGAGAGAGGCTCGGCAAGTGAGCGACTTCAAGGATGACCTCAAAAAAGATGTTACAAAAGACCTAGACCTTCAGCTTTTACCAGAAACTGATTCCATTGCTCGACCAAAAGTTTCAGATAGCAAACCTATTGATCAAAAATCGGAAGCGCCAAGTGACGACAAAGCCTAGTACCGAAAAATCCAGCTCAGAAACTGAAGGATTTATTTCTCATCTTGAAGAGCTTAGAAAAAGGGTTCTCTACTCTATCGGTTTTATCTCCATCGCTTTTTGCTTTTGCTGGAACTATAGTACAGAAATTTTTAATGTGATTAGGAAACCCATAGCTCCTTATCTTGAGACTGCTGGCGGAGGACTTGTCTTCACAGGTGTGATGGATAAGTTTATGGCGCATTTGAAAGTTTCTTTTTTGGCTGCAATTATTATTTCTTGTCCATTTTGGATTTATCAAGCTTGGCAGTTCGTCGCTCCAGGGCTTTATACAAAAGAAAAAAAATATGGGGCTTCCTTTATCATCGCAGGAAGTGTTTTGTTTTTAGGTGGAATTTTCTTTGTTTACTATTTTGTTTATCCTACAACATTTGAATTCTTAATGAATTTTGGTGGAGATACAGATAAACCGCTCATTACGATTTCGGATTACGTTTCATTTTTTATTCTTACAACATTGATGTTCGGGCTGGTATTTGAACTTCCTCTTGTGATCGTGCTACTAGGAGTATTGGGGATTGTGGATGCAAAGTTTTTGAGAGCCAAAAGACGCTATGCCATGGTGATCCTCGCTGTCATCGCAGCGATTGCGACACCTACTCCGGATGCACTTTCTATGGCCATAATGTTTGGGCCATTAGTTGCTCTTTACGAAATCTCTATTTTCTTTGTGGCTTGGTTTGGTAAAAAAAGCGTGGAAGTCGAAGAAGCTATTTGATTGCAGTTATTCTCATATATCCCAATTGAATCACTGCATTTTCATTTTTAATTAATTTTTTTACTTCTGCTCTAACGCTTTTAAGACTCTTTGTAGTCATACGCTTATCTTTTATTAAGTTTTCTGCAGCAGAAAACATTAGTTCCTCGAAATAGAGAACAAATTCTTTTCTAGATTTCTTGTCTCGCGAGTCATACGTCAATCCTCTAAAGTCTGCTTCAATATCCTTGTACTTGGATTTCAGAAGCAAGTTCCCTAGAGTGGCGCCCATAAACGGATTCCCACCGTGCTCCCATTGAAAATCATTAAATTCGAACCAATACTTCAAAATATTAGGACTGTATGGATTCACAAAAAATGAAGCGTTCTGCACTTCTGTGCAATAGATCCTGGCACCAGAAACTAAAATCTTGTTCAAGGCTTTTAATATTTTAAATGGATCAGGGACATGCTCTAAGAACCAACAAATAAATGCTCCATCGAATTTTTCTTGGAGTTGCGCAATTTTTTCTGCGTTCATGCAGAGTAACCTGACCTGACCACTATCTATGTATTTCTTTAATCTTTCGCCTGCCACATTGATCTGTGCTTGAGACAAATCTATTCCTAGAATTTCGAGGTGTGGAAACCTCTCCAGTAGGATTTGTGTTTGCGCTCCTACACCACATCCAACTTCGATGATTTTCTTGCATTGACTGAGGTCAACTCCTCGAAATACATCCGCCTCTAGAAGTCTGGCCTGATAATACAATCTATCTTGCTCTTCCTTCGAATAGCCGTGCAGATATACAACTTTTTTTGATTTCTTATTTTTTGCCATGTCCTACTGTGCTACAGATTTTTTATCTTTATCAAAAGGAACTGTTACTATTCCTTTTTCTTCTAATGTCTCGCGAGCGAGCTCTGAACCTGTCTTCAGATACTTCTCATATAACCGCAAAATGCTTTCATCATTTTGTATTAGTGATTTTTGACTGATTGTCGTTAGAAGGTCAACGTATTCCAAAAATCTTGATGAAAAATCCTTAAATACTTTCCTAGAAGTATCTTCTTTGATTTCACTCGCAAGGGTTGCGTAGGCCACTTCCCCCATATCAACATAGTAATCCACATCCACGATCTTCCTAGAAAGCGAATCCGCAAAAAAACCGCTCACATACAGAGAAACATCGCCTAATTTTTTCAGCAATTCTATTTTCACTGTAGGATTTGAATTTTGTGCTTTTAAGAAGGTCTCGGCAAGAGTGTCTCTGGTCTTCTTTCCATTCTCAGTTTGTGTGTCGAAAAGGTTATTGGTGTGGATGTAGTTTTCAAGAATAGAAACCAGATAGTTTTGAGCCAAAGGAAACGTACTCATTTTTCTTGCGACAATTGCCTCTTGAACAACATCGTTAAAAAAATCTTTTGTAGTGACTAAAAAATTAATTTTCTTCTCACTCATAATATCAAGTCCTTACATATCTTTTCGGACTATATGTAAGGTGATTATAGAGGAAATAAAACTTTCTGTGTGTCAAAATGAGAAAACCTCGACCAAATCGAGATTTTCAAAAAAGTTTATTTATAGGAGTTATAATAATTACTGATCACCATGGACATTCTGGGCCAACAGCACTTTTGACACTATGTTGTGAAAATAAATGCTGCGCAAGTTTTTGAATATCATTTGCAGTGATGCTTTTGATTGTTTCTGCGAATTCCTTTGGAGTCTTGTGAGAAATTCCGTAAATTTCGTCAAACAATACCAATGAACTCACATTGCTAGTCTTCTGAGTTCCAATATCGTGCTTACCAATGATATTTTGCTTAGCTCTATCTAATTCTTCTTGGGGGATTTTTTTATCCATTAAAGTATCGAATTCGACCTTCATCATTTCTAAAGCTTTTTTGCCTTTGTTTGGTGAACATCCGATGTAGGCTCCAAAGTAACCTGTCTCGATTCCATCCATACGAACTGGCGAAACCGAGTACGCAAGAGAAGCCTTGTCTCTTAAGTTCATAAAAAGACGTCCACCTTGGCCTGAAAGAATTGTTTGCATCACGGTAAGAGCGTGGCGTCTCTCATCGTACATTGAAAGACCTTTGAAACCGTGAACAATATGCGATTGTTCTTTATCCAAAACTTTAAACGTTTTCTGATCTTGCATAATTGTGTCGTGCTCAAATTTCTTCTCGAATCTCTCTCCACGATTCATTTTTGAAATCATTTTATCAAATAAATCCATCCAGTAGTTTTCATCAAAACCCCCTGCGACACATGCTGTGAAATTTTTAGGATTCACATAGGTATCCACTAGTTTTGATAGATCTTGCTGGCCTATTTTAGATAATGTTTCCAGAGTTCCGTAAGTTTCATTTGAATAAGGATGTTCTCCATAAAGACACTTCATGAAATCCATGAACACCAATGAAGACGGGTGATCATTTAGAGTTTTTAATTGGTGGGTTAATATTTCTTTTTCTCTTTCAAACTCCGTAGCAGGAAAGGCTGAGTTGATTATGACATCTTCCAAAAGATTTCCAATCTTACTTTCCACCTGATTTAACATTTGGAAATGAAGGCCAAAAGAGTTTCTTCCAGAATACAGACTCATATGAGCTGCGTTTGTTTCTAAGATATCTGAAATTTGAGATTCAGTCTTGGTTTTCGTTCCGGACAACCAAGTCTTAGAAATCAATTCCGAGGTTCCAATTTTATTTTTTGGATCGGCCCTTAATCCCCCTAGGAATCCTGTTCGGGCGCTCACAACGTGAGTACCTTCAATTGGCTGGAAGAAAATCTTCGCGCCGCTCTTGTGCTCGATAACTTTTAGATCTGTCGATTTATGGATAATTTTATTTTTCTTAAACTCCAAAGATTCTTGCTTGGCTGGATTTTTGCTTTTTAAAATTTTCTCAGCCTTAAAAGAGTCAAATGTTGTCTTATAATCTTCTACCCAAGTAGAGAGAAGAGCCGTTGGATCTTTTTCTTTTTCAGGATAGACCAGCGTCAAAGTCATGTTCTCGGCAGAAAAATATTTCTTTGCAAGCTTTGATAGATATTCTGGCTTCATTGATTTCATTTTTTTCAAATAAATTTGAAAGTGATTAGGATCATTGTACAAAAACTGGTTGTTACCCACTTTTCGCGCAATAGAGTCCATGGTTTCATGGTAGTATTCTGTGCTTTCAAGTTGCGTAATTGCTTTCTTTAATTCCTCTGCAAAGGGTTCCTCTGCTATAAGATATGCCAGTTCATTTGCAGTTTCATCAAGAGTTGCTTCAAGATTTTTATAATCTAAGTAAGCTGTGATAGAAAAAAATCCTGGTCCGATCGAAGAAAATTGCGAAGCGCCAATCTCATTTACAAGAGGATTTTTCAACCTTAACGATTGGATCAATCTTGTGTTGTCCCCATAAGATAAAATATATGAAAGAAGATCAAGGCCTATCAATTCATCTTTTGAAGCATTTAAAGTTTTCCAGGCGATATTTAAATAACTCTCATTGAATGTTGATTTTTCCACCGCAATGATAGCTTCCGTTTGCGCAGGCTCTTTTGGTCTTTTGACAATTTTTAATTTACCTTTTAGATCTGAGAACTGAGCTTTGATTTTCTTTTTCAAATCTGCTGAGTTGAAATCGCCCACAATCAAAAGATACATATTCTCTGGGCAATATCTGTCATGAAAAAGTTTTTTAATTTTTTCTACAGGAGTATTGTTTACGATATGATCATAGCCAATCACCGGTCTGCTATATGGATAGTTTTTGTAAACACTCTCAAAAAGTAAACGGCTTGATTTGCGAGAAGGGCTATCGTTTGACCGCTTGATTTCTTCGATCACGACTTCTCTTTCATTATCCACTTCAATTTTATCAAAGAGAGGTCTTCCCACCATCTCACTCATAGCATCTAATCCTAGATCCACAAATTGGCTAGAAAGAGTCATATAAAATACTGTTTGATCAAAAGATGTGTAGGCATTGAGCTCACCGCCCGCTCCTTCGATGAGCTTTGCAACTTCACCGACCTTGTATTTTTTAGTCCCTTTAAAGAGTAAGTGTTCTATAAAATGACTTAATCCTTCTTGGCCTGTGACCTCGTCTGCACTGCCGGTCTTTACCCAAGTTTGTATTGTCACCACTGGAGCTTTATGGTTTTCTACGAGGAGAACTTTAAGTTTGTTTGAGAGAAGAAATTTTTGAACCATTTTAATTCCTTTGAGTTTTTATGAAGCCTAACAGGTTTGGAATCTACATTCATATTCCCTATTGTCTTCAGATTTGTCCATACTGTGACTTTGCTAAGTTCGAGATAGGAAAAATCCCTGACCCTGATCATTATACTCAGCTTTTACTATCAGAGATAAGACAAAAACATCATTTAGTTCCCAAAAACACAGTTACCTCAGTTTATTTTGGAGGCGGCACTCCCAGCATACTCACAGCAGCGCAGTTTCAACTGATCATTAGCGAACTTAAGAGGCACTTCAGAGATTTTAGTGGCGGGGCATTAGGACCTGGGTCTACCCCTGAGATAACAATTGAAATTAACCCAGGTAATTTAGATGAAAAAAAATTAACAACTTTATTGGAACTGGGTGTAAATCGCTTTAGCGTAGGTTCTCAAACTTTTGATGATAAACTTCTAAAAGACATTGGAAGAAAGCATTCTTCTAAAGAAACCGAAGAAACTCTTGGGCTTCTCAACAAATACGATGTGAACTTCTCTATGGATCTGCTCTTTGCACTTCCCAATCAAACTCTAGAAACTTTAAAAAGAGACATTGAAGAATCTTTGAGATTTTCTCCAAAACACGTCAGCACTTATTATCTGAATGTACCCGAGAAACACAGTCTTTCAAAAGATCGTCCTGATGATGATACTCAAGTCAAAATGTTTGAGATCATTGAAAGCACTCTTGAAGAGTATTCTCTTCATCGCTACGAAATTTCAAATTATGCAAAGTCTGGATTTGAATCTAAACACAATCTTCTCTATTGGACAGATCAAACTTATTGGGGGATTGGATTGAGTTCCCATTCATTTTTGGACCAAGATAAAACCGCCTGGGGAACTCGTTTCTGGAATCCTAAGTCTTATGAGGGGTATGAAAAATATATTCGTGAATTAGCAAATCCGAATAAAGTTTCTGAAGGTCTTTCATCAGAGCAAGTTGAAGTGCTAGAAAAGCATCAATCCATGACTGAATTCTGCTATACATCATTGAGAAAGATGTCGGGCTTGAATATTGATGATTTTGAAAAAAAATACGCAAATATTCCCAAAACCTTAACACATGAGCTTTCTGTTCTCATCTCCAAGGGGTTGCTGCATAAAGAAGGTACAGTTTACACTCTAACAAAAGAGGGTAAAATTCTTAGCAATCTGGTCTTTGAACGGTTGACGTTTTTAAAAGAAGACCTATATTAAATCTTTGGGTTCGTACCCTACAAAATTTATTCCCTAGAATTCATATAAGGAGCTATCCGTGGTTAACGAAGAAAACGACAACTCAAACCAGAATGAAGACGCTAAAGAAGAGCAAAAGTTGTCTGAGCAAATAAAAAAAGATGATCCTGCCGCAGAACTGAAGGCACAGAATGAGAAACTTCTTAACGACATGCTTTATCTCAAAGCAGATTTTGAAAATTATAAGAAAAGAATGATCAAAGAAAGATCTGATGTAATGAAATATGGCTCAGAGAATCTGATCGTATCGCTTTTAGATCTTCTGGATAATTTCGAAAGAGCTATGTCCATGGAAATTACGCCAGAAAATGTAAAAAGTTTTTCTGATGGAATCAATATGATCTCAAGCGAATTCAAAAATGTTTTGAATAGATTCGGCGTTACAGAGGTTAAGGCCTTGGGTCAAAACTTCGACCCCTCTCATCATGAGGCTATGGGCACAGAGCCAACTGGCGAGTACAAGCCTGGAACAATTTCGAAAGTGTTCACAAAACCTTACAAATTGCACGATCGCTTGATTCGCCCAGGAAAAGTTATAATCGCACAAGAGGCAAAACAAGAAACGAATGAATAAGTATGAAGATTTTTATAAAATTCTAGGCGTGGCAAAAGGCGCAAGCGAAGACGAGGTAAAAAAAGCCTACCGTAAGCTTGCAATGAAGTACCACCCTGATAAAAATCCCAATGACAAGGTCGCAGAAGATAAGTTCAAAGAAATTTCTAGAGCTTACGAAACTCTAAAAGATCCAAAACGCAGAAAACTCTACGATCAATTCGGCTCGAATCCTTCTTATGCCCAAGCCTTTCATGGGTTTGATCCCTTCAGAAATAACCAGCAGCAAGGCTTTGGAGGAGGAAATCCTTTTGAGGGCTTTGCAAGATCTGGGGCTGATGGATTTGGTGGACCCGGAAAAGACTCTTTCCAAGATTTGTTTTCAGAGTTATTCGGAGAATTTTTTCAAGCCCAAGGAGCAAGAAGAAGTCGCGCCGTTCGTGGTGCAGATTTAAAATACACTCTTTCTATCACTCTTGAAGATGCAGCTCGTGGAGGAGAAAAAATAATTCACTTTTTAAGAAAACGTGGAGACGCTGAGAAAGCTGCAAAAATTTCTGTAAAGCTTCCTGTTGGCGTTAAGAGCGGGCAAAAATTAAAATTAGCACAAGAAGGCGATGAGGGAGAACACGGTGGTGGCAATGGCGATCTTTTTGTTATTGTGCACATCGCAAAACATCCTCTATTCGAACTGCGCGAAAATGATATTTGGGTAGATTTTCCTATTCCGCTTCCGACTGCCGTACTTGGCGGAAGTCTAGAGGTTCCCACATTAACTGGACGTGTGATGCTCACAATTCCGCCAATGACTCCCTCTGGTAAAGTTTTTCGAATTAAAAACAAGGGCTTTCCTAATGACAGCGGTCCCGAAAATGGGTCACAATATATAAAAATCCTCGTGGATATCCCGAGCGATCTTAACGAAAAAGAGCGAGAGTTTATCGAATCTCTTTCAGAAAAAGAATATGCACTTTCTAAAGAGTTCAAAAATAAGCTTTCATAATTCCGAAAAATGGGTGAACTCATGCGATCTATAACAAGATTATTTTTATTTTTTTC
>JANMFM010000248.1:0-6270 GCA_031374125.1 Bdellovibrionales bacterium | reverse complement strand
GGTAGTTAATCCACGGAATCATAAAAACCTCTTACTATTTAGTAGTGTATTATAATATACTATACAATCATATTATCGATTTGATAGATGAATTAATTAAGACGATATTACACAGAGTTATAACGAAGGAGAACTTGAAAGATGGAACTTTTCCCATTTTACGATTACTGGTGGTTCTATGTAGGCTTTATTGCTTTTGTCCTAGTGGTGCTTGCTCTTGACCTTGGAGTGTTTCATAAGAAAGCACACGAGGTAAGTTTCAAAGAGGCCTCGATTTGGACAACTGTCTGGATTAGCTTGGCGCTCTTTTTTAATTACTTATTCTATCTTTATGCTCAACATCGATTCTCGACCCATGAAAGGTATACTTCGATTCCAGGCTTTGACCCTGATGCCCAAGCAAAGACATCAGCCCTCGAGTTTCTAACAGGCTTTGTCGTCGAGAAGTCCCTTGCGATCGACAATATTTTCGTCTTTGCGGTCGTTTTTGCTTACTTCGGAATTCCAAAGATGTATCAGCACCGTGTTTTATTCTGGGGAATTTTAGGGGCCTTGATCTTCAGAGCCATATTCATCGCCATGGGTTCCGTGCTCATGCAGTACCACTGGGTGGTTATCTTCTTCGGTGCTCTGTTGATTTTGACGGGTATCAAAATGTTCTTCGCAGGCACAAAACCGCAGAACTTAGAAAACAACTTTATTATTCGGCAACTTAAGAAAGTTTTTAGAGTTCACCCACAAATTGAAGGACAAAAATTCTTTTTTAAGAAGGACGGCTTGACCTATGTCACACCACTTTTCTTGGCTCTCATATTCTTAGAGCTAAGCGATATCATTTTTGCGGTGGACTCGGTTCCGGCAATCTTTGCACTGACCAAAGAACCACTCATTGTGTTTACTTCGAATATTTTCGCCATACTTGGACTGCGCTCGATGTACTTCATGCTCGCAGGCGTGATGGATAAATTCGCTTTGATAAAATACGGACTTGCCTCGGTACTTCTGTTTGTGGGTTTAAAGATGGTATGGCTCAATGAAGCTTTCGGCGGTAAATTTCCGATTAACTGGTCGTTGATAATTATCGGGGCACTTATTGGATCTTCTATTCTAGCCTCCATCGTTATTGACAAACGGAAACAGAAAAAATTGAAGTTTGAGAAAATAAATTTAAAGGAAGGTTAAAGTTATGAAAATAGCCAAACGAGTTTTCCTATTTGTTGCGACTAACATTCTCATTATTGTGACACTTTCAATTGTAATGTCAGTTCTTGGTGTCCAGCCTTACTTGGATGCCAAAGGAATCAACTATCAGTCGCTGATGATTTTCTGTTTGCTCTGGGGCTTTGGCGGAGCTTTCATTTCGCTCGCTCTGTCCAGAGTAATGGCTAAATGGATGATGGGAGTAAAGATCATAGATCCTCAAACCACGGATCAAGAACTCCGAAGCCTAGTGCGAAAGGTTCATGGATTTGCCAGAAAAGCAGATATCAAAAAGATGCCCGAAGTTGGCTATTACGAAGCCGAAGACTTGAATGCCTTCGCCACTGGCCCGACAAAAAATCGCTCACTAGTTGCCGTCTCCACGGGGCTTTTACGAAATATGAACGAGGCAGAGCTTGACGGGGTTCTCGCTCACGAAGTTGCTCACATCGCTAACGGTGACATGGTGACTATGACTCTTGTTCAAGGGGTTGTGAATGCCTTTGTCATGTTTTTAGCTCGAGTCATTGGCTTTTTTGCGAGCCAGTTCGTGTCGGAAGATAAGCGAAACATTGTTCAATTTGGAGTCGTGATAGTTCTTGAGATTGCCTTAGGCATCTTAGGGATGATCGTCGTTTCTTTCTTTTCTCGCATGAGAGAATTCCGTGCCGATAGCGGAGGAGCTTCGCTTTCAAGTGCTAACAGTATGATTTCAGCTCTTGAGAGACTCAAAGTGAATCATCAGTTGCCAAAAGCAGATGGTCAGCCCGCAATTGCCTCATTGAAGATTTCAGGCAAAGCCGGCGGATGGCTCAAGCTTTTTTCGACCCATCCTGATTTAGATGACCGAATTAGCAAGCTTCGTACTTATCGTGCGGGCCATTTTTTAGATTCCTGACAAATGGCAATTTTATCCAACCTTTTTGACAAAATCGACACAGCGATCACCAGCTGGCTAGCTAAGTATAGCGTTACTTTCTTACGCGTGAGCCTTGGTTTGATTTTTATCTGGTTTGGAGCTCTTAAGTTCTTTCCCAAACTTAGCCCCACTATAGGATTGATCGAACGCACTACAGAGATTGTGACATTCGTAAGCGTGCCGGCACACATCGCAGTCTACATGCTGGCCAGTATGGAGTGTATTATTGGACTTGGCCTTCTTTTAAAAATTTACATGCGAGGCACTCTTCTGTTTCTGCTTTTGCAAATGCTGGCTACATCTACACCGATTATCCTTTTGCCCGAGATTGTCTTTGAGCAAGTTCCGTTTGTACTTACTATGGAGGGCCACCATATCATGAAGAATCTCGTTCTTATATGCGCTGGACTGGTATTGGGGGCAACTGTACGCGGTGGCCATTTAGTGGAATCGAAAACTTTTACTCCATCAGGCAATTCGCGTCCTTAGCTTGTTTACTTGAAAGTGGGTTGTGGATTGCTGTTGCCCTCAGCTTTGTTGTTGAGAATTTCTCCAAAAACAAAAAGCACCTGAGTTGCTTGGCAGAGCGACAGAACATTGTTTTAACAACAGGTTCGAATCCTACTACTCAAGTTTACTTACCTCCCTAAACAACGAACCAGTTACCTTTTCTAGCCGTGTTTATTACAAAAGGTTTGCTCGTAATAAGTGCTGGAGTACCCAAAGAACCTCCGAAAATTTGATAAAATATTTGCTAACTTTGAGTCGTTTTTATTATGGGGTCTCAGCTTCAAGCTTTTCAATTGAGTTCAGAACCTTAAACTTTATCTCTCTTTTTTCCTTTGAAGATAATTTATTATGTCTACTCGCAAGAATATTGATCAACTGATAGTTCATCAAGCTTGCTACCATATTGCCTAATTCCCCCGTTGGATCTATGTAGTGGGCTCGTCCTGCAGAATCTACAATAAATCTATTTTCAGAAGGGACTTCTGCTATTTTTTTCAAATAATTAAAAAATGGAGAGCTAGACGCCTCTGAGTACTGCCCTGTCATCAACAAAGAAGTAAGACGCTGCAAATCTAAATTTGTGCCTTGGCCACTAAAGCGTATTTGTATATTTCTTAAAATTTCATGAATAATAAGACCAGCTTGTGTTTTAAAATCTAGCTTGTTCCACCTGTTGATGTCTATAAGCGCTCCGGCTACTGGGTGATAATAAATTACAGCTCGCGTATTGCCGGCATTGCAGCTAGATGAATCAGTAAAATCGGCTCGAATTGATTTTTTTGAAACTCTATCTACAAAAAGAAGATCTTTAATTCCTAGGTATCCATTTTTAATAAGCGTGGCCTCAAATTTAAAATTATTTTTTTCAAGGTCATCAATAATCTTAAAAAATATGATGTTAAAGTCATTCCATTCACTGAGATAAGCCAATTCGACACCAAGTTCAGAAATATTTTTTGAGTATGGAATTTTGGCTGACTTTTTGCCCAGAAGCTCGGGAAGAAGCGGGGCTTGGGATGAATGGGTATCCAGCAAAACAGCTTTTCTACCTGTGTAACAAACATTTCCACCGCCACGATCTTTTTCTGCAAATGCATATACTGAAAAAATCACGACGAGTGATAGAATTATTAAAAATTTCATTTAGATCTCCTTTGTTCAATTATTTTTGTTAATGGGAAAATAGACATGGCAATCTGAAACACTTCTTCCGATTTCACACCCTCTCTCTGCAAAAAAGCGGCAAGTTTATGTCTAAATTCGGCTATCATTTCTTTGGCTTTTTTTAAATCTTTGAGATTTCCGCAGACCATCATAGATGTGTGGTCTCTCTCGGTTCTAGATAAATTTTCAAGAGCTTCCATAGATTTTTCTAAAATTTTTTTCTGATACTTTCTCATTGCAGCTGTAGAAAAATCAGCGTCAATGGTGTTGGAATTGAATCTTGATAAATCTTTCCATTTACCATTTTTATCTATTTCGAGAAGCTCAACTCTAATGAGCCGTTCAATGGCAGCGCTCACTTCGTTTACAGAAATATTTAAAACTTTAGCAATCCATTTTGGATCAGATTGAAAATTTTTAAGTCGAGTCATTTCTAGGATGGCATCGTAATGCCATTCAGAAATAGATATAAAGATATCTTGAGTGAGCTCTTGATAGGTTGCGGTTTCTCCTAGCTTACTATTTTGTATAAAGCTCTGGATGTTTGAAGGATCAAGCTGAAGTGCTATCCCGAACTTTCTAATGGTTGTCTCAGTAAGCGTTCGCTTTTTGGATAAAATAGAAGAAAGGGTTGCTGGGTTGGTTTGCAATTGTGATGCAAAAGATCTCAATGAATAGCTGGGGTTTGACTCGCATCTGCGAAGCAGCTCATTCTGTAAATATAATCTGAAGTCCTTTGTCTTTTTTTGCATGAAGGAACTTATAACAGCAAGATTGATGTTTTAAAAGAGCAATTGCAACAAAGTGTTGCAATCAGCTTGCAACAGATAAAAAAGTAATCTCCATGAGCCGGTGCGTTTTCCAAAAGATGTCGCGTGTGTTGTTAAGAGGAATTTTATGCTTTCTTCGTATCTCTCCCTAATCTGAAGATTCAGTTTTAAAATTCAAGAAAGCCAATTTAAATCCAAATACTTAGAAAAAGGCCAAGGGTAAAATTGATCTAGCGATGATACAATCCTTATCAAAGATCGAAGATTTTTCTGATTTTTCAGAAAAGTATGGGCAGATTATTATTAGTGGCTTCGATTTTATTTATGGCAGCTATAGGTCCTAAAAAAGCCGTTCTATTCATGTTTAAGGAAGCCGCTAAGGTTCATCAAAGAGGGCCTATAAGCCATTCGGAGTTTACTAGGCAGTTAACAAAAACACCCAAAAGCATATTACTAGAGTGTTTCTATAAAATATAGCGTCTCATATTGATATTAGCTAAACTATTAATATGATTGGTCATTATTTTCGAATATTTCGTTTGTTTCGAATGTTGCGTTTAGATGAATAATCTGGTATTATGTATTCAGAGGTAATATATGAAAGCATTAAAAAAGAAAGCAAAAGCACAACCAAATAAGAAAGTAGGCAGTCAGCTTAAGAAGCTCGAATCTCTATCTGCTGATTTGAAGTACTTCTTTATTAGTATTGGTGAACATACCTTTAGAGCGCCAACTTCTAAGTTGAAGGAAATTCTTCGAGCAGCAGAGGGTAAGCTTATTGAGCTACCACAAAGGGAAGACTTAACGACTCAAGAAGCTGCTGATCTTCTAAACGTATCCCGTCCCTACATCACAAATCTCATTGATGAGAAGAAGCTAAAGGGTTTTATGGTAGGAAACCATCGTCGCGTCAAAAAGACTGATGCTTTAGAGTACAAAGTAAAAATGAGACAAGAGCAAGGTACAGCTATGGACGAGTTAGCAGTAGAATCTCAAAAATTAGGGTTGGATTTTTAGTGAAACCAAAAGCATTTTTGGATGCCTGCGTCCTCTACCCGTATTCTGTTAGAGATATTCTTATGCAGTTTGCGGTCGATGATTTTTATCAAGTAAAGTGGTCGTCAAAAGTCGAAGAAGAAATGGTAAGAAATATTGAAAAGAATAACCCTCATTTAAAAGGTAAACTGTCAAAGACAGTTCAACTGATGAGAGCTGCCATCCCAGACTATTCCGCTAATGCTAATACTGAAACCATTGATAAAGTAAAAAAATCTAGGACGGATGTAAAAGACGTTGAAATCCTTGCTGCCGCGATAGATTCAGAATGCACTCACCTAGTTACTGCCAACCTTAAAGATTTTGATACTGAGTTCGCAAGTAGGCATGGAGTACAGATCATTCACCCAGATAGGTTTTTGAGTGAACTCGTAGATCAGAACTTAAAGCAATCTGTAGAGTCTTTAGCCACTATTGTTCGACGTTTGAAAAATCCACCTCGAGCAAAAGAAGACTATTGTAGTGCCTTAAAGAAAAATGGTTTAGTAAATTTGGCAAAGAAGCTCTGGAGTGCGGCCGGAAACATAATCATCAACGGCATTACGCTTTTGTTCTTCACTAAATCGATATCTTTTCTTTGGCATAACTAACTCCCTTTTTCTTATCGGAAGTCAGCCGAATTGTCTCAAATTGATAGGCTTATGGACTCCA
>JANMFM010000220.1:0-3370 GCA_031374125.1 Bdellovibrionales bacterium | reverse complement strand
AAGCATCTAAGATCAGATCCACAGAAGTGGCTGCGTCTTTCCCATTTGGAAATTTAGTGATGTATTGGAACAATACTCTTTCCGATCCTTTAAAATCACGCTCATCATAGTAAGACCTACCAGCATTAAATATAATCGAAGGAACAGCACCTTCTGTTGGATAAGACTTCACATAGTAGAGTCCCACATCTCGGATGCCGTTTCTGGCTTGTGCCAATTGCGTTCTATTGAGGACTTCTGGATTTTTAAGAGCTGCCGTATATGATTCGATACTTGAATCCAAATACGATTTTCTTTTTATTGGAACTTTAATTTCTTTGGCTAACTTCTCGTACTCTTTACCGGCGTTCACGAATTCTTTTAAGTTAAAATAACTTTCTGCCAAGTTTAGGCGAATGGCATTAGAATATTTTTCTCCATTCTTGTTTCCATTCCCAAAAGCCCACAGGTAAGCTTTGTAAGCCGAGATCGCAAGTCTATAGTCTGAAGGACTGCGCGTGGATCTTGCACGAACTTGAGCTCTTGTCGCTGCATCTCTGGCGTAGATCTCAAAGTTCTTATCGTGCTGGAATTTCATTTTTGGAGCCACATCTGGAGAATAACGAATCTGGTTGATCGTATCGGCTACGATTTCTGTGTAACCATAAACCGGCCAATCTTTTAACGAGTTCTTCATGGCTTCGTAGAGTCTTTCCACAGCTTCGATTCTTAATTCTACGTTCTTGGTCATCTTTAAGAGTTCAAAGTAGATTTTTGTCGTTTGAATGTATCGTTGCTTAACGCCAAGACGTCTCCCCAAACGAGCCAATGCTCTTTGGTATGAAATTTTATTATTCGAAAGTCCTTTAAAGTACTCCACAGGCTCTACTCTATTTTTACCCATTTTCTTAAGGACTACGGGCGGAATTTCGCTATATGGCCAAGCCATGGCAACTAGAGCATCACGCTTAACATCTGTTTTTCTATAAATTTCTGGAAGTTTAGATGTGTCGATCTTTGCATCGGTCGTTAGAATTTGCTCAAACGAAAGAAGCGAATCTAGGAATTTCCCTTGGTTGATGTAAATCCATCCCAATTTATATCTTGCGAGCGGTACAAACGGGTTGTCTCTTAAGTTGATAACTCGCTTAAAGTAACCAATAGCACTTTCTAATTCTTTTTTCTCTTCAAAAAAGAAATTCCCGATAATGATCAAACTCTCCGCATAAAAAGGGCTTTGCGGATACTGTGAAATCAATTTTTGATAAGTTAAGATCATCTCTTCGAATTGTCCCATCTCGCGATGTTCATGGGCCATAAAGAATAAAGCCTTATCCCTGTCTCTAAAATTTGGAAATTTTTCGATTAGTTTTTGGTATGTTTCGATAGCAAAAAGTTTGGGACGCTTTTCATTTGCAAAATCCATTTCATCCAGCGGAGTTTTTTTATTCTTCATGACTTTAATGCTGTACATGTAACGAGATTTATCTACGAATAATTCAGCAAGAACCAAATAGAGATCAGGAAGAAAATTGGCGTCTCTAATTGTTTTAATTCTATCTTGAGTAGTTTTAATCGAAAGCTCGATCTTTTTAAGATCAGATTCAAGCTCCGCTAAACTTTTTTGCTTCATCAGCTGGGCATGAGAAGTCAGAGAAAAAAGTACCAAGAGGCCCGTGAGTGTGATTTTTTTTATCATTTGGTGGATCATTTGAATTCCTCCCCAAATTGCTTGATAATTCCCTCATCTCCAGATGATGATGGCATTGACTGGTCACACTGGCTGCGGATAAGAACTTGGTAATCGTCAAGTTCATCAATCCAATATTCATTTTCCACCGGCCAGTAAACCTTGTCGAATTTAACGTAAGAAATTTTTTCTGACTGATAAGTTCTTTCTTCGCCTTTGCGTACGATTCTTAGTGCATCTAATTTTGCCGTGTAATCTAAAAATTTCACTTGTTCTTCGGAATCTAGAATTTCTTCTGAAACCAATGGATAGACTTGGTCCATTAAAAGATAAAGTCTTTTTTGAATCTCTTGGTCTTTGTTTTTATAATTGTTTTCGATCTCTTTAAAGTATTTATAATCTTTGAGATCCATTTCCTTAACAATTTCTAATTCATCTCTCAGTTGATTGATGAAGTTTGCTTGTTCCTGCATTCTCATACTCGACATTGCAAGTTGAGATGCAATAACATTCCTCTTAAGGTCTTTGCGCTTTTTGATGTCTTTAATCGCCTTGCCAAATACGGTGTAATATTCTTTTGCCACTGAGCTTACTTTTTCAAAGTAACAAAGCTGTTTATAGATGATCATCTCAAGAACATAGCGTTCAGGAGATACAGAAACCATATAGACAGGAGCTTTTAAACCTTGAAGGATGCCGAGACTTTCAGAGTAGTTTTTGAGATAGTAATTTGACCAAGCTCTCTCAAGAAGGATTCGTCCTTTTTCTCGTTGCGGAAAATCTTTGAGCTCTTTGTACATGTTTGCCGCTTTGGTAAAATCTTTTCTTTCGAAGCTGATTCTCGCAATTTGCAGATTGGCTCTTTTTTTGAGTTTAGCTGCAAGATTTGGATTTTGTGAAATTCGAGAAAGTCTTGCTTCTGCTTCGTCCAATTTATTTTGGGTGATTTCGTTTAAAGCTTTCAAGTACTGAGTTTTTTGTGACCAGTAAGATTGGTTTTTGACTTGAGCCGCTTCAATCTTTGACCAGTCTTTAAAACCGTTGATCAAATCACTCATAGAGACATAGTAGCTTACAAAACTTTGGATATCCGGATGAAGAGTGCCAAATTCATTGCTATTTAAAAAGTCGTCCACCATATCGACTGGATCGAGATAGGATTCTTGATCAATTAAGGCCAATTCGTAGAGAGCTTTAGACGCAAGTTCTGATGAAATTCTTTTTAGAGCAACTTCCTTTAAAACCATCGTTGCAGCATAGTAAAGCTTCATGTGGCGAAGAGCGATACCGACGGCGAGCAGTCCTTCGATACCATCATCAGAATCCAGTCCATAATCTTCCTGAAGCTCTAAGCCATCTTCGATAAGCTTGATATAACTTTCATCTCCCATGCGCTCTTCTACAGTTTTCCAATATTCCGGATCAATGGGCTCATACTTGTATGGCTTTTCCATTTTATCCTGAAAGGGGACTGCCGTCGTAGATTTACCAGACGGAATATTTTGTGCCGTCAGCTTCAATGATCCTACGGTTAAACCAACAAGGATAATCAAAGAAATGGCTACAGTATATTTACTACTTAGCAAATTCTTTTTCAAAATCATCTTCTTCGCCTTGTGTTTTCTCTTTCGAGTCAAATTGATAAGTGTAAGCTGCGCCTATGAATAAAAAAGGTTCCACTCCAGTGCTTAAGAACGGAAG
>JANMFM010000155.1:0-23670 GCA_031374125.1 Bdellovibrionales bacterium | reverse complement strand
TTATATAAATGATTATTATTAACTGATGTAATTGTAAGCATTAGGCTATGCAAATTCCAAACATATACTACCACATTACCGCATCGCACTCTGGACTGAAGTCCAGGCTCATGAGAATAGTTGGACTAGAGTATTCACTATGTTACTCATTAAAAATGAAAATTGCGATCTCTGGCTTGGATGGATCAGGCAAATCAACATTGTGTAAGAACCTTAAAACCTATCTAAATGAAAAAGGTTTTAGTGTCATTGTAGTTAGCGCTTGGGATCAGCTGAGCGAGCTCACTGAAGTTGCTTCGAAAGACCACATTCAAAATTATCTAATAAAACTGGATGGATTATCTCGAATTTTATTTATTCTACATTCTCTTCAAGCCTCTTTAGACAAAGCTGAGAAATCAAAAAATGACTTTATTATTGTGGACGGATCATTTGAAAAATATGTTTTAGCCGAAATTAGCCGTGGATTGGATTTTAAAATAGCCATGCAAGTTTTGGATTTATTTGAAAATACGAATGAGCATATGTTTTATTTAGATATTCCCGTGGATGAAGCGGCCTTAAGAAAAAATCAAGTGTTTAGTCAATATGAAGCTCTGGGCTATAATGGCGAAGATACTTTTAAAAAGCTTCACACTCTGAATCAAAAATTATGGCAGGATTTCATTGATGGTAAGAAAAGTTGGATTTCAATTCCTGCACATCAATCTCAAACCGATGTGATGAATGATATTTTGAGGCATCTGAACATATGAAAAATTATTCGGTGGTGGTTAATCCTCAGTCTTCGCAAGGAAAAGCTTTGAGCTTTTGGAACGAAGGAATAAAATCTCAGGTGGAAAAAAAGCTAAATATCAAACTGTCCCCTAATGACATTCATATCTTGGATTTCACTTCCAATACTGAAAATCAGTTAAAAACATGGATCAAAGGAAGACTTGGTACTTCCAATAAATTTATTTCTATTAGTGGAGATGGCGGCATCCATCATCTAGTGAACGCCTTGATCCGCGAAACGGGCGAAGAAGATTTAAAGAAAATCACGGTGGGGGCTGTTGGAATGGGATCTTCCAATGATTTCCATAAACCCAATAAATCCTTACTTGCGGAAAGATTCCCAGCTCGCCTGTCTTTTGAGAATACAATTCAAAGAGATATTGGTCTTTGTAGAGATCTTACGAACAATAAGAGTCATTATCTATTGATAAACGCAAGTCTTGGACTTACCGCTCACGCAAATCATTTTTTTAATTCTTCCAGCCCTATTTTAAAGTTCCTTCAAAAAGCAAATACCAACGTCGCTATCAATTATGCGGCTTTGAGTGAACTGATCAGATACAAAAATCAGAGAATTCAAATTAAATATCAAGATCTGGTTCGTAATGTGGAAGTTAGTAATCTGGTGCTTTTAAAACAAAACCATTTTGCGGGAAATTTTTATTTTAAAAATGCACCCACTCCGACGGACGGAAACTTGGCTCTTTATGTTCATCATGGCTTAAGCAAATTGAAGTTCGTCAAAGAAATGCAATTCCTTGAAAAAGGTATCTTTAATGATGGGCCAAATAGTTTTTCAAGCTTTGTGAAATCTCTTGAAATTACTGCCAAAGAAAATTTTATCGTAGAACTTGATGGCGAAACATTCTCTTCAAAAAATATTTCCATTGAAACTAAATCTAAAATTTTATCGGTTTGTAAATCATGAGCTCCTCCTTCAAAGAAATCACCGATCTTTTATCTTGGATGGGGTCCCCAAAGCGAAACAAAATACAACTCAATGCGCTGAACACTTCCGACTGCGAACTTTTAAAAATTTCAAATAAACAAACTTTAGCGCTCACTATTGATACCATTTCTGATGAAATCGATGTTGGACTCTATAAAACTGCTGAAACTATCGGTTGGATGACCGCAACGAGCTCTCTCTCAGATTTGACGGCGGTGGGAGCAAATCCTTTAGGATTACTCCTTTCGACAAATTGGAAAAATCAAACAGAGTTGGCTTTTAAAAAAGAATTTATGAATGGTTTTCATCAAGCTTTGAAGCTTTCCAAAACCTTTTTAATTGGCGGAGACAATGGAGCTTCCAAAGCTCCCGTTTTTTCTTCCGTGGGCGTCGGTATGATTGATGGAACTCCACTGACTAGAAAAGGATTGAAACCCGGAGATCATATTGCTTTGATTTCAGCAAAAGATCTTTTGGGAATTGGACCCGCATTAGGTTTTAAACTATTACTCAACTCTTCTTCCTCAGATATCCGGGAGGAAATGTATCGGCCAGTACCTCCGCTATTGAAAATTCAGAAAATTAAAAAATATCTAACTGCAGCCATCGATACCAGCGATGGAATTATGACTTCGCTTTATACATTATCAAAATTAAATAATGTTTCTTTTCAATTACGCCTGGATCCTCAATTATTCCATGAAAAAGCTTTAGCTTTTTGTCGTCAGGAAAATCTTCCAATTTCTTCTCTCGCATTTGGAGAGCATGGAGATTACCAGGTTCTATGTGGCATCAAACCGAAATATCTTAATGTCGTTAAAAAGAATATAAAGGGATTAAAACTCCTTGGCCTAGCCCAAGGTCCTAAGCTTGGGCATAAAATGTACAATAAAGATGATCGCCTCGTTGATGTTAATATAGGCTTAAGCCAAGGATATGACATGAGGGATCTCTATCAAATTAGAGATGCCTTCGAACATATGGTGAGAGAATGTCGGCGACTGAACCTAAATTAGAGCAATCAAACAATGCTGAGAACTTCAGCTTGTCGGAATTTTTTGATTTGAGCGGAAATACTCTCAATGAGCGGGTACAATCTTTTTCTGATTACTACCGAGAAAGTCAGAAGCTAGGTCTAGCACTCTACTCTCGTGAAATTGTCGGCGCTCCCGGGCGTGAAGTTCAGGTGAAAAATCCTCTTACGGGAGAAGTTCGCCCAATGTTGATGTTTGGGTCCAATGATTACTTAGGATTCAGCCATAACGAAACCATCAAAAAAGCAGCACAAGATTGCATTCAGTATTTCGGCGTAGGAATGGGCGGGCCACCTCTTTTGAATGGCATGAACTCTATCCACCGCTCTTTAGAAAAAGAAATTGCAAAATTCAAAACCAAAGACGATGCCATGATTTTTGCGAGTGGGTTTCAAGCCAACATTGGTTGGGTGACTGCTCTTTTAAGATCTCAAGACGTTATCATTTACGATGAATTGAGCCATGCAAGTTTCTACGATGGATTAAAACTTGCTCGCTACAACGGAAAAGTAAAAGCCATTCGTTTTAAACACAATGACATGGTCGATTTAGAAAAGAATCTTTCAGAAGTTAAAAAAACTAGAAGCGGAGTTATTTTTGTAACCGTAGAAGGTGTGTACTCCATGGATGGAGATATTGCTCCCCTGGATAAAATCACCGAGCTTTGCCAAAAGTACGGAGCTATCCTTGTTGTCGATGATGCGCATGGGACTGGAGTTATGGGTAAGAGTGGACGCGGGACCGCAGAACACTTTGGTGTCGAAGATAAAGTGGATCTCACTCTCGGTACATTCAGTAAATCCTTTTCGGTGACTGGCGGCTTTCTTACCGGAAAACAAGAAGTCATCGATTATTTAAGATTCTTTGCCCGAAGCTATATTTTCTCAGCACACCTACCCCAAAGCATCGCCGCGGCCGTTCTTGCTGGTCTTAAAATCATGCAGGAAAATCCTTCGGTGGTTAAAAACCTTCACTCGAATGCTCAGTACTTAAGAAATCGTTTAAAAGAAATTGGATTTGATATTAGATCTGAAACTCCAATTATTCCTATCCGCATTCCTCAGCACGTGAATATTAGGCAATTAGCTTATGATCTTGATCAAGAAGGATTGTTTGTAAATTCGATTGAATACCCCGCAGTTTCACTGAGCGAACAAAGAATCCGCTTGAGTGTGATGTCAACTCACACGCTAACAGACTTAGAGACTTGCGCTCGTATCTTTGAAAGACTCAACCAAAAGTACAATCTCACGAGAGAGTGACTCTAAGTTTTTATTCTTAGTATCTACAAAGTGCACGCGACAAACTTTTCCGGCATCTAAACTCTTTAAGAATTCGATATATTTTCCTTGGAAAAAAGTAAGAAGCTTTGCATCTTCATGAAGTTCTTTTTGAATCTTACTTGCAAGTCTCTCTTCGATTTCTGCTGGATCTAAAATTAAAAATATCAATTCGGAGTTTTTAAAGTCCAAACGGTATATTTTAACGAATTCTTTCAATAAGTCTTCTGATTTAAGGGCGATTAAGTTTTTGATCTTTTGCGGAAGATCTTTTAATTCGCCCATATCCAAATTTTGAAAGAAATATTTTCTAATGAGTTCGATTTGAGTTTTCGTCTTTTCGTTTTTGAAACATTCATTCAAAGCTTCTTCGCTGATGACTTGCTTCAGATGCGGACCGTATGCTTGCGATAAAATCAAACTGTCCACCAAAGGATGACGTTCGGTAAGGATTGTCTTTTCATTTTTGTATTGATCATCTTTTAGCACGCTAGAATATAAACTCATGGCTCCGAATAAGCAGCTCACCTTTAATTCTGGAGAATTCAATTTGTCGGCAAGAATTCCGATGTCCTCAAAGGCTTCAGAGATCGTATAGATTGAACTTTTTGGAGTTAGGGACATATGATATTGAGGAACTCTTAGAGTTGAAAATTTGTTCTTAAAAGCATTTAAGAGCGAAGTTTTGCCGGACCCATCAATTCCTACTATATGATAATTCATCTTACAAAATCCTTAATAAACTCGTTGCAACGAGTATTTGCAGTTCTACTAGCTTCTTTCATTGTCTTTAATGGGAATTCGATTCCTCTTAAGTTTCTTTTCAATCGGCTATTGAAGATAGCCAATGGATGAACCGAAACATCAATACGTAAAATAAAACAGATCAGATGAGCAAAGAAAAGCTCTGTCTTTTTCACTTTATAATTTCTTTCTTTTAAATCTAGAGAAAGAGTTTTGAGACCTGCCAAGTGGCGCCATTCATCTTTTTCAACGTCTAGGATTAATGTTTCCAATTCGCTCAGACCATCAACTTTTGCGAGCCTTTTAAGCTCTCTATAAATTTGGATAGAGAAGTTTTCGTAAAAATTTAAAACAATAATGAGCAGAAATGGATACTTCTCACCCAAACGAGCAATCAGTGGAAAAGCTTTCTCGTAAATCACTTTATCCGTAATCGTTTGATGTCTTTTGCTATAATTGAAAAAATTAAAGTTAAAGTCTCTAAAAGCTAAATAATGTCTATTTTCATCATCAAACTGAGTTTGGATGAGATTTTGGATATGCGGCGCCGAGAAGTTATTGAGTAATGGCTCCACCACAACTTTTTCTGTCGATTCACTTGTTGCAATTGATGAAAGAAATCCTGCCCAGCCTCTTCTTTTTTTGAGTGGGATCGTTCTATTTTGAAAAGAAAAATGGAATACATTGTAAGCATTTAGACTTCCCAACATAGACATTATAAGTCTTTTAAAACCGTTGAAGTATGAGCTTGCTCTTTTAAGAATCGAACCTTGGCTGTGCATTTGAGTGTAATCCAAGAAGTCGAAGTCTTTTATGTTTCTCATACCCCATTTTAAAAATGAAGCCGCTTGTTTCTTAGAGAAAAGCATTTTAAGGGTAGAAATTGATCTCGCCGAATAGGCATCAAAAATTATATCGCAGTGACTATACTTTAAAGACAGATCTAAAAGGATTTTCTGAACCTCTTTATAATCAAAGTAGTGCAAAAGTCCTTCGAGAACGAAAATTACCTTTTGACCATTATCCGGAGGTAGGTTTTTTAAATCAAACACCTTTAAATCCGCAGAGATATACAGAATCTGATCAGATTCTGGTTGAAGTATTTTTTTGATTTCAAGAACTTCTGGAACGTCAATTTCAATGGTTAGCTTGGGCTTATTTTTTAGTCGATGATAAAGAGTGCAAAACCCGCAACCTAAGTTAACTAAAATCGTTTCACCACTCGAATTTTTCAAAATTTCTTCTACAACTTCATCGATCATTTGAGCGCGAACGACGGATTCGATAGGAGTTTTCGCCTGGACCTTTGTCTTGTTATCGTAAAGCTGCTCTACCCAATCTTTCGCTTTATCATCCACAAAATATGGATTCCAATTCGACGCGACAGCGCGCGCGCGCAGAGTTAGCAAAGCCGTCTCAGAAAGTTTTTGGATTTCCATTGTTGTTATCTCCCTTTTTCATGCTAATATTCACAGCAATGGAAATACAAGGAAGATTCCACATTACATCGCTTTGCAAGAAGGATTTTGAAACACCAAAAGCAAAATCTCTCTCCTATCTTGCGCAGAAAGGATTTCAAGTTCCTTCTGGATACATTTTAGATTCGAGAGACAAAGATTTTTTTTCGCTGAACCTAGATAAAATCAATCAAAATTTAAGTTTTCCATGGGTGATTAGATCGTCTTCCTTTCTAGAAGACCAAGCTCAATCTTCTTACGCTGGACAGTTTAAAACTTTACTCAACATCAATTCGCCATCGATGGCTTTAGAGGCTTTTAATATTTGCTCTAATTCCATGAATGATTTTGCACCGGAATTATCGCATCAAGTATTTATTCAAAAACAGATCCAACCTATTTATTCTGGTATTTGTTTTTCGAAATCTCTCGAAAACCGTGATTTTCTTTCTCTAGAATTTGTACAAGGGCATTTAGAAAGCCTCACTTCTGGCCAAGGTCACGGACACCATGTTCAAATTCATCGAACTAACTATGAAATCCAAGGCGCTGAAGGTTTATCGATCTCCACAGATATTCTTTTCAATATTCGCAATACTTGCTTAGATATAGAAAATCTTTTTGGCTCACCCCAAGATATTGAATGGGCCATTGATCAAGAAGGTCTTTGGATTTTGCAGGCCCGCCCGCTTACGATTCAAAATAAAGATGAACTGCTTCTGAAATATTTAAATTTTGAAAAAGCGAAACTCTTTCAAACTCAATCTACTCCTATTTGGACCGATTCTTCTATTGGAGATGTTTTACAAAATCCTTCTCCACTTTTGATGGATGCCTTTAGAAAAGGCACAGAGAATGGTTCAGGGATCGATCTGGCTTTTAAGAGCTTGGGTCTTTATTACAATAAGAGAAATGGTTCCGCGGATCTTTTTGAGTTCATTTGTGGGCGTGCCTATATCAATTTGAACTCTTATCTCAAAACGTTACTTCCACTAGCGCCTTTCCAATTTTTTATTAAAGATAATAAAATTTCAGTTCAATTTTTTAAAAACCCTTTTAAATTTTTATTTTTTTCAGTCCAATTTAGTTATTTAATTTTAAAGATGATAATTTTTTCTTTTAAAGAAAATTCAACACTACTCTCCAGGAAACAATTAAATGAATTTAAATCTTATTCAATCTTAAAAAGATCGGAAGATTTCTCGCAAAAATCGATGCCTGAATTAAAAGAACAACTTCGATTTCTTTGCGAAACTCTCAATTCCAAGCTCACTGCCAATCATTTAATTACAGATATTCTTTCAGGAATTAATCTAGGTCTTATTCGATTATTTTTACAGTTCGGATGGAAAAACAGAGCTGCCGAATTAGAATCTAAACTTCTTACAGGTCTTGATGGCAATACCAATGTAGAAATCAATGCAGATTTTTTTAAACTCTCTCAACACAAAATATCTTTAAGCCAATTTATGGAGCTCTACGGACACAAAGGCTTTCCAGACTGGGAGCCTTCGGCCAAGAGATTTAGAGAAAGCGAAACAGAAATTCTAAGAATTGCCGAAAAATTAAAAAATTCTAACTTTGAAAAAATCCAGAATAATTTGCTCAGCCAAAAGCAACAAAGAATAGATACTTTAAATTTCATCGAATCTGAAAAATCCATCTTCAAATATCCGCTACACCACTTCTGCAAAAAATACTATAAATACTCTCCCTTAAGAGAAACCACTCAAGATCTTTGTTTTAGATGGATTGAAATGATTCGAAAAGTTTGTCTTGAAATAGGTTATCGCAGTGGCCTCAACGATCTTATTTTTTATCTGCACCTTTCCGAAATCTATAACCTTTCCAACCCTAGCGAATCAATCAAGACTGCTCAGGATAGATTTTCTTCGCTACGACTCTTAAGAGGTATCAAGCTGCCTCATCTTTTAGATAAGGAAATTTTTCAAAATTTAAATATTCAAGAAACTAACACGAATATTAAAGCTCATCTTAGCGGCACTCCTGTTTCTAACGGACAGGTTCAAGGAAAGATTCGGCACATTCAAAATTTTTATGATATCGAATATTTGCAAACTGGAGAGATTGTCGTGAGTTCCTTTCTAGATCCATCACTGACTCCACATCTTTGCTTGGCTGGCGGCTTGATTTTAGAACAAGGCAGCGCTTTTAGTCATGGCGCAATCATTGCCCGAGAAATGGGAGTGCCTTGCATCGTGAATGCCCCAGACGCTTGTCATTTACTGCAAGATGGGGCGGAGATTGTTATGGACGGCACTACTGGTAAAATTGAAATTTTAAATGAGGAATTAAAATTATGGAAAAAATAAGAGAACCAAATCTTACAACTCAACAAGTAAATAAGCAGACAACGAGAGCGTATAAAATATATGCTAAATTTTATGCTCCCGTTGCTCTTTTAGCTTACTTTATTGTATGGCGCGGAAATATTTTAAAGCACATTGCCTTCTATAGAAACATTCTTGAAAAACATTCGGTAATCTTGGACATTGCCACGGGTGATGGAAGCCTTACTAACTTGGCTTTATTCAAAGGAAAGATTAAACCCAAACTTGTTACTGCACTGGATATTTCAAAAGATATGCTAGAGAAAGCTCAAAAAAAACTTCCTAAAAAATCTACGGAATTTGTTGTAGGTGATGTGATGAATCTTCCCTACTCTACAAACTCCACTACTTGCATCACTTGTTTTGGTGGATTCAATTCTTTCCCTAGTGGAAATTTAGCTATGCAAGAGATTGCTAGAATATTGAAGCCCGGTGGCGTTGTCAGAGGGTCTGTTCTATTATTGCCAAAATCTCCTTGGAGACAGAACTTAATTCGGGGTTGGATTAGAAAAGGTTATCAAACAGAATTTGTAACTCTCAGTATTTTTAAAACTTGGATCGAGGCATCTGACTTAAGCATTGGACAATTCCAATTCACAGGCGACGTATTGCTTTTTGAATTGGAGAAAGATGTTCACGTATGAAATATGTAGTGACGGGAGCAAATGGACATTTAGGTCATACCCTGACCAAAGAACTTCTCTACCAAGGCTATGAAACCGTAGCTACCGTTAGAAAATCTTGTCCACCTACAGTGGTAAAACATTTAAAAAGCTTGGGAGCGGAAGTCATTTATGCAGATATTCTAGATACAGATAGTCTGCACAAAGCATTTAAAAATGCCGATGGAATCTTTCATTCTGCTGCGCCAAATGTTCCCTGGGCTGAAGATTTGGCACAGGATATTTTAAAACCCATTTTACAAGGTACCAAGAATGTTCTTCAGGTAGCTCAAAATAGCCAAATTCAAAATATTGTATTCACCGCGAGCGCTGCGAACGTTGGCCTCAATTCTGAATTTCCTTTAGCGGAAGAAAATTGGTCCGCTCCTCATAAGAGTACTTTACTCTTAGCCAAACAAATTGCGGAGAAATGGGCGTGGGATTTTGCATACCAACATCAGTTGAACTTTAAATCTATCTGTCCACCTTCTATTTTAGGACCAAACTTTTGGAGACATACCGCCACAACAAAAATTTATAGTGATGCCCTTAAAAAAAGATTACCGCCTTTTCCTCGTATGGGATTTCACATTTCGGATGCTAGAGATGTTGCTAGCGCACACATCCTAGCCATGAAGGAACCCTACTCGCGCGAACGATATATTGCTGCCGGTGAATACATTGACACCTCCACACTTATAGAAATTTTAAAAGAAGTACGACCTTCTATAAGAACAACATCTTTTAAAGTCTCTAAATCAGTACTTTTTTGCGCATCCGGTCTCGATTGGATGAATAACAAACTCACAGGCAAACCTCGCCAACTCACAAATTCCTTAGTGTCAGATTTTTCAGACAAGTATCAACGCCTTAGCTCTAATAAAATTATGAAAAATTTGAATTGGAAATATCGACCACTAACAGAAACTCTGCATGACACTTTTGAATGGATTGAGCGCAATAATCTATAGAGAGCTCATGCAGACCTAGGTCTAGGATTCTGTTTTGATTTGTCCTTAAATATCTTCATCAGCTATCGTAACAAAGACTGCAAGATCACAAAGGAATGCCTATGGCGTATGCAAACATTTCGGCACAAAATCACCTGTGGATGAAGAGTAAAAACTTCGATCTCTTGTTCTTTCATTTGTCCGGTTTTGCGGTCCTTATATTTTTGATTCCTTACATGATATGGGGAAGCCAATCGATCTTTCCTGTCTATAACTTTTATCTCGTATTTTTTGGATTACCCCATAACTACCTGACTTGGGCGACGCTATTTCCTACGGATTCAAAGTCTACTTTCAACATGAAACCTATTTGGTTCGCCCTTGGTTTTTGCTTGCTTCTTTGCCTAGCGATTCCCCTCGTAGAAAAAACAAATTTGCATAATGTTTTACTCTCGATCATTTCATATTGGTCACTTTGGCACGCTTATCGTCAGCATCATGGAATCTGCAAAGTCTACGACTCTATTCAAGCTAAAAGAACTCAAGACACCACCGTTTTTAATGATCGCAAGGCACTCAATTGGTTTTTTGGATTGGCCGCAAATGGCGTCGTGGTTTGGGCTTTTACTCATGATAGAATTGATTACCTTTTATCCGCGGAAGAAAGTTATCAGCTTATTTATCCGCAAGTTTCATATTTAGTTTATCAAATTTATGTTGCCGTAACATGTGCCATTGGTATTTACGCACTCAAAAGAGCAATTTATGATCGCTATCGCGCAGGAAAATTTATACCTTGGCCGCAAATCAGTTTGATGTTCATCGCCATTACGACTTACGTGGTTCCTTATATTTTCTTACCGATAAGTGCAATGCCGCTAGCTGTTGCAATCGGGACAATGTATCACAACGTTCAGTATTTTGCCTTTGTGTGGCTCTTCGAAAAAAGTCGCGCTCAGGATTTGAATGCTGAAATGAAATTCTCCTTGGGCTTGCCGCAAAAGCTTGCGCTGAATGCATCTTGGGTAAAGTATTTTGGACTTTCACTCATGTATTCTTTTGTGGTGATTGGAATTTACCTCGTTACTCCACGCTCGGTAGGCCTCACGTTTGTGTATTTCTTGGCATTTGCTCACTACGTGGTTGATGGCTACATTTGGACACGCAAGTGCAACACCAGATTAGGCGCTTTTGTAGGCTCACTCTCTGCAACAGATTATTCGGTAATGGCCAAACCTCGAACTGTTCCACCATCGACTTCTACTGCTGAAGTACAACTCTAAACTAGACCTTTGTCCTATTGCTCCTGATAGCCATAATGCTAGACTTTTATAGAGGTTTCGAGTGTGAAGGGTTTATTGAATAAAATTTCAAAGTGTCTTGTATTGTTTTCTTATGAAAATTTGAATACTTATGAGCTCAATGAATTGCAAAATACATTGAAAAAATTCACTCCAACAGACTGGCTGGAGTTTGATAAACTCATTCGTCTCAACTGCATCGAACCTCAAGCGTTTAGACTGTGTGAGAAATACAATTTCAACATTCCTGAAAATATTAAATTCGAATTATCTGAATCTTATAAAAAGACATTAGCAAAAAATCAAATTCGGATTGATAGCATTTCTCCTCTACTCAAATCCTTTATTGAAAATAAAATTGAATTTGTAATATTAAAAGGCAACGCTCTCCTAGGAAGTATTTACCAAAGCATTGGTTATAAAAAAATGAACGACGTAGATATTTTAGTCCAAAAAAAAGAGCTCGATAAAATTTCTATTCTATTTGCAGAATATAAGCTTTTGAGCGCCGCGGCCCTTTCAAACGATAACTACCGAGCACAAGAAAAGTATTCCCATCACTGGCCACCATTTTTTGATAAGAATTTAGATTTCGTTGTAGGCCTTCATTGGAATTTGATTTCGCCACTGACTTCCATTGAAGTGCCCATTGAAAAAATGTGGCAAAGAAAAGTGCCTATAAATTTTTATGGCATGAATACATATAAACTTGAAACTACGGATTTCTTGTTTCACCTACTCGTGCACTTCTCACTTTGTAAAACTGGACTGAAAGAATTTATGGATATTTTCAATCTTATCAGAGAAGAGAACGATAAGATCGACCTTTCATATTTAAAAGAACTTATTAAGACAACCAAAGCTTTTGACCGTATTTATCATTCCGTACAATTATCCAATGCCCTGATGCCCAACGCCCTATTTGATGAGCTTGTAGAGTTTTGCGAGCCTCAGGCATCCTACAAATTTAAAAAATACACCGTTCGAAAAATTGTGGACCCTAATTTAATTTTAGCCTCAAGATCTACACACATTTCAAAAATTGAAAAGACATATTCATTGTTTTCCCTATCTAGAAATCCTTTTGAAAAAAGCTATTTGCTGTCTAAAATGTGGAAACATTTTTTATTTCCTAAAAAATCAGAAATTCAAAAAATCATGTACTTAAAAGAAGGCGATGTTTCTTTATCCTCGCGAATCTTAGTGATTAAAGAAATTTCTTATCTCCTGGCTTCCGAACTGGGATGGAAGGTTTTTATTTTAATTTCACTTCGCCACCATTTAGATGTTTTTAACTCTTACGTAGATATGCTCGTTTTAAAAAAAGTTCCTACATTAAAAAATATTTTTCTAACCACAAAGATCGATCCGTCCATTCTACAAAAAATGGAGGTTTCGCTTGAGTAAGAAACAAAAGAACTCTTGGATTTGGTCTAGAGATGAAGTTGCTGAAAGATTCCCTCACCCTATCACTCCGATGGGCTGGTCAATCTTGCAAGATGCTTTTGAACTCAATCTCAAACAAATGTCGGCGGAGCTAGGTGTTCAAACTTTTAAACCCGAAGAGATTAGCCGAGTCTTTGATGGCTATGTTTATTCGAGAAAACCATTTTTCGGAAACATTTGGAATTTAAAACTTAAGCCCCAGGCTGTTCTTCAAACTTTATTCGCCGTACTTAAAGCTATAGGAAAAAGTTTAATTTATTGTTTAAAAATAAATAAATACAAAATTTTCTTTAAACTTTCATTCCAACTCCATTTATACGAATTTTTAATAGCTAAAAAAATCAAATCCGCCATTCAAACCTGGGATGCTACCTCTCTGAAAGCTATTCAAGAAATGCAAAAATCTCAAAAAGAATACACTTATAGTACAATCCAGATACCGCAAGATTGGAATTCGGCCGTACATACCCTTAGAGGTCGCGGCAATAAGTTTATGGAACTCGATTTTGCAGTCTATTTTTTAAAGAAAGTTCAATTTGATCTTTTGTCTAACATTTGCAAAGCGCTTAAAGTCAACACACTGGATACATTGAAATCTCAAAATATATTTTTTAAGTACCAGAACCTTTTACTCGAAAATTCTAAGAACTTTCAAAGTTTTCTAGATCATTTTGGACATTGGACCGACAATTGGGACATTTATGCTGGAACTTTAAAAGATTCATATGAGCGGGCCCATCAATTCTATCAAGTATGGTTGAACTTACGCACACCAGCTTCGAACAGCCAAAACGTGATTTGGGAAGCGCTCAATATTCTTTGTCATAATTTAAAGCCTTCTCGCAAGGCTGAATTATTTAAACTGATGGAAGAGTTCTTTTATTCTTTCCAAAAACTCATTGATATCGATGAGGATTTTAGATTCTACAGTAGCTTACAGTATCCCTCAATCCGAGCTCTTCTCCAGAAAACGGGGGAATATCTTCAGAAGCAAGGTTATCTCGCAAGCAGTGATCATGTTTACTTCCTGTCTTTAGATGAAGTTCAAGAGTGTTTAAAAAATCAATCTGAAAAATCCATAATTGAAGCTTTAACTCTTTCAAGAAAAGCAGATTACCTCCATGCCTTTAAAATTTCACCTCCTTATGAACTTTTACCAAACGGAGATACTTTCTACAGTAAACCCATTTCCACCTCTCAGCTGATTGGCGAAGTTGCTGTTCATGGCCCTGCCGTTGAAGGGAAAGTTAAAATTATTAAAAATTTAAATGACTGTAAAAATATTTCTAGCCCAGTGATTGCAATATTAGAAACCCCAAATCCCATGTTTTTACCTTATTATCAGTTCTTTAGCGCGATCGTATGTGAAACTGGGAGTTTATTGAGTCATGGAGTCTTATTGGCAAGAGAACTGCAGATTCCAACGATTATTGGAGTTCAGAACGCGACCCATAACTTAAAAGATGAAATGCATATCAAAATTGACACTAAAATAAATTCCATCGAACCTAAAATTTTAAAACCTTATTCTGATGCAAAAAAGGATTCTCATGCTTAAGGCTGAATTAATAAAATTACTCTCATCCGTCCGCCTAGATAAGGTTTATCACAAAGCTTTAGGAAATGAATTATTCTATACTGAGGACAACAAAGAATATCGAGTTTTAGACTTAGTAGGAGGCTTTGGCACCACTCTCCTTGGTCACAACAATCCCGAAATTAAGGATGCTATCTACGAGTTTTTGACCGCTGATCGTGCGATTCATTCTCAAGGATCTCTTCGTTTACAAAGTCAGAATTTGGCAAATAAACTTTCACGCCTCGCGAGCTCCAATAAAAAATACCGATGCATTCTGGCAAATTCTGGCGCCGAAACCGTAGAAGCAGCTATCAAACATGCTGAGCTCTGCAAAAGAAAGAATCTTATTAAAATTAAGAATCAGGTTGATGAAAAACTTTACGACATTAAAATTCAATATAAAAAATTAAATTTTGAAAACCCTGAATTTTCTCTTCTAGATTTTGAAAAATTCCAGAATTTTATTCTAAAATCCAATGAAACGGTGTTCAATTCAAAAACCGTATTTATTTCTTTAAGAAAAGGATTTCACGGAAAAACCAGCGGCGCCGTACAATTGACTCACAATAAAGATTATCGAAATTTATTCTTGAATTTAGGACCCATTGCCGATTTTTGCGATTACGCCAATCACGAAGAAACCGCAAAAACTTTTAAAAAGTACGAACAAGAAATTTTAATCCCTATCATAGATAAAAACCAAATTAAATTGGAAAAAATTTCTGTAACTCAAATCGCAGGATTTATTTTCGAGCCAATTCAAGGCGAAGGCGGAATTCACGTTATTCCCGCAAAGGATTTGCGTTATTTAAGTGAACTGACAAAATATTATAAAATTCCCATGATCGCCGATGAGATTCAATCTGGCATGGGTAGAACTGGAAAATTTTTAGCCACTCAACATACCGATATTGAGCCCGATTACATTCTTCTTTCTAAAAGTTTAGGCGGAGGCATAGTCAAGATTGGGGCGCTACTGGTAGCGGAAGATTTCTATGCTTCCGAATTTTCCATGATTCAAACCTCTACCTTTGCCGAAGACGAACTTTCAAGTACCGTCGCGGATAAAGCTTTGGATATTTTGTTTGCCCATGATTCCAGAGCAATGATTCAAATCGAAGACACTTCGAAGAAAATTTTTGAAATTTTTGAAAAACTGCAAAGCAAATATCCAGGGGTGATCAAAGAAATTCGTGGTCGAGGCCTGATGATCGGTATTGAGTTTGAGCCTTGGGAGGAGAGAGCTTCTTTTCTAATGCGCATAACTTCTGTCGAAAAAAAGATGTCCACTCTAATGTGTGGTTATCTGCTCCATGAATGCAGCGTAAGAATTTTACCAACGCTGAGTGATCCTAATACTATTCGTATTGAACCAAGCCTTTACTTGACAGATGTTGAGCTGATAAAAATTGAAAATGCTTTCAACAGCCTCTGCGCCTGCATTGCAGATTCTCATGATGGAAAACTCATGCGCTACCTAATGGAAAAAGAAAAGAAAGACATTACGGTTTCTAAGTCCATCGCTCCACTTGCTAAATCCTATGAAGAACCATTGCCCGGTGCTAAAAAAGTAGCTTTCTTGGCTCACTTCCCGTCTTTCAATTCATTCAAAGTGGCCTTTGGAGGCTTTCCCGATCTTTCCACCGAGGATTGCAAAGTTTTAACTGATCGACTCAAAAATTCCGGCGTTGATCTCTGGCATGGAATTTCTCGAAATTTTTTAATTCAAAATCAAAGCGTAAATTTCAATGTATTTTCATTGAACTACACAACAGAAAGACTTCTTGAAGAAGTAAAAAATGGCAACAGATATAAAATTAAAAAACTAATTAACAGTGCCATTGATCAAGCTGTGGAAGCCGGATGTGAAGTCGTTGGCCTTGGAATGTTTACTTCTATCGTGACTAGAAACGGACTAGATCTCAAAAGAGACGATGTAAAGCTCACGTCAGGCAATAGCTTAACCACAGCTTTAGGTGTAGATGCCGTTTTAAGATTGATGGAAGAAAAAAATCTGTTCAACCAAACGTATCGCAAGCTAGCTGTAGTTGGTGCTGCTGGAAATATTGCTCAAGCTTTAATACGTCAGCTCGCTCCTTATTTTAATACCGTAGAGTTAGTCGGAAGTGATAAATTGGATTCCTTGGAAAGACTTAAAACTCTCGCAATGACTTTAAAACCTAAAGGAAATATTAAGCCGCAAAGATTTCAAGATAACCACCTTACCATGATGCACACCGGACCTTCTCTTGCGGATTATTCTAATATTCAACTTTCTCAAAATTTGGACAATATCCTAGATGCTGACGTGATTGTGACGGCAACCAGCTCACATAAACCACTCTTATTCCCTCAACATTTAAAAGAAAATGCTATCGTCTGTGATATTAGCTACCCTGTAAACGTAGATAAAAGCGTTCTTGAAACAAGACCCGATGTCAGAATTATTCAAGGTGGTCTTGGTTTACTTCCGGACAATCAAATCGTGGATGTTCCTTTTTCTACGCTTAAAGGCTCACAAATTTATGCCTGTATGGCGGAAACAATGCTTCTAGGATTAAATCCACCAAAAGAACATTTTTCTTATGGTGATTTGGAAGATAGTAAAATTGAATGGATTCGCCATTTATTTTATGAAAAAGGGTTTAAACTGACAGTGGATAAATCATGGCACACATCTTAAGTATTTGTACCGCTAAAGCTCAAGAAATTTCTATGGGGAATAAGGCGCTATCCCTTGCTGAACTGCAAACTCATAGTTTTAATATTCCAAAGACTTTCGTTTTACCAGCGGATCAAATTATCAATCTAGAAGATCTCAAAGATTTTTTGGCAATTCATTTTTCCAATAAAAGTCTCGCCGTGCGCTCTAGTGCCAACAAAGAAGATCTTTCCGATGCTTCTTTCGCCGGACTATTTGAAACTTATCTTGATTTGTCCCGTCCGGAAGATATTTTAAAAGCCATTGAAGAATGCAGACAAAGCGTTTATACCGATCGCGTTCAATCTTATTGTAAATCAAAGTCTATAGACTTTAATTCCATTCAAATGTCGGTGATTTTACAAGAATACATTGCCCCACAATATGCGGGCGTAGCATTTTCTATCAATGCCATTTCGGGTGAAGATCAAGAAATGATCGTAGAAGTGGTTGAAGGCTGTGGAGAAAAGCTGGTGTCAGGTCAAGTCACTCCACAACGGTATTTTCTCAACTGGAATGGATCCTCGGTGATCAAAAAAATTGAATCCGAAGAAAAACCGATTCACATTCCTTTAGCCGTAATCACTCAATTGAGAAATGAGATCAAAAAAATTCAAAGTATAAAAGGTACTCCTCAAGACATTGAATTCGCTATTCAAAATAATCAAATTTACTTTCTTCAATCTCGAAATATCACCAAGATCCAATACGCTGACTCTATCGGCGAATGGACTACGGCTGATCTGCGAGATGGCGGAGTTTCCTCGAGTGTAGTTTCACCGATGATGTGGTCTTTTTATCAAAAAATTCTACAGCAATCCATGCCAGAATTTTTTAATGAACTCAAATTGATCTCTAAAAAAGAAAAGCAACAAGTCCAGATCTGTCGATTGATTTATGGTCGCCCCTATTGGAATTTAGGCTTCGTTCGCAGCATAATGAAGAGAGTGCCAGGATTTATTGAAAAAAACTTTGATGAAGATTTATCCATTGAGCCTACTTACGAAAATAATGGCCATGTCACCCCGATTACTTTTACTGGAATTTTAAAGAGTATTCCAATCCTTCTTGGCGTTTCGAAAAATTTAAAAAAGCAGATTAAAATTAATAAGAATGTACTGACTCAATTTAAATCTTTCGAAGATCTCTATTTAGATTTGGATTTATCTAAATTGAGCGCAGAAGAACTTTTAGCTCAATTTAAAAATCTGTGTAATGAAATTTATCCCTTAGTGGAAGTGAATTACTTTAAAACCATTTACAATGCTTCTAATGCAAAAATGGAGTTGAAGTCTATCTTGGAAAAATATCAGGCAAAAGATGCTACGTTGCTTTTTTCTGATCTTGCCTCTGGACTAGTCGATCTAAAAGTATTGGGACCATCAGATGATCTGATAATCCTAAAAAGTGTGCTTCTAAAGCATCCGGAGGTATACAGCTGGCTGGCACAAGAAGATCTTTCAAATATTGAACTCGAAGATATTCAAAATACGGCGCCTGATTTCTATACTCATTTGAATTCTTACTTGCGAAAATACTATTTCCATTCTGAAAGAGAGCTCGATATCCGAGTTCCCCGCTGGATTGAAAATCCTGCATTTATTTTAAAGACTTTATTGCAAATTAGCAGTGAAAAAATATCATCTCCTAAAAAATTTACGAATTATGATAAAGCTCTAAAAAAAGCGGATGGTATTTACAAATCTTTCAGCTTCATGGACAAAATCATGCACTCTCGAAAAAAACTCCATCAAAAGCTCAATCAATTTAGATATTATATCTGGATGAGAGAAGAAATGAGAGACCACTCTACTCGCGTTTATTATTTCTTAAGAAAATTCATCTTAGAAATTTCAAAAAGAGCTAATTTAGGAGAAGATGGTTTTTTACTCTCTCACCAACAAATGATCTCTCTTTTAAATGAGAATATAACTCCTCTTAAAGCTCAAGAACTCATTGCGAAAAATAAAACCTACATGAATTCTTATTCTAATTTTCAAAATCCAAATGAAGTAGGATACCGTTATAATTTTCCCAAATCTCCATCAGTAACTTACGATTTAGATTCGTCGGTAAAAACACTTCAAGGAATTCCTTGTTATGCGGGCGTCTTTAAGGGAACTTGCCGAGTTTTAAAATCTCTTTCTGAGGCTCATACCATGAAGCAAGGTGAGATTCTGGTTGCGCCATTCACTGACCCAGGTTGGACTCCACTCTTCACCTTGGCTTCAGCGATCATTACCGAAACCGGAGGACTCTTATCTCACGCCGCTTTGATTTCGCGAGAATTCTCCCTTCCGTCTGTATTGAATGTTTCAAATGCTACTTCATTGCTGAAGACGGGAGACACGATTATCGTCGATGGAACAGCTGGAAAAATTCACGTCATCAGTGAAGACTTGATATCTGCCCAAGTTAAGGAAGAAGTTAATAGCTTTACATCTATACCTAGTCTCTGAGCCGGAAGATCTTTACTGACACTGTCGCCAATCATCAGTACAGACTCTGGTTTAGTGCAACCAGCTAAATAAAGACATTCTTCGTAATATTCTAAATCAGGTTTACACGAATGCATTTTTTCTGAATGAGTGATAAATGAAAAAACATTAGGATCAATACCTGCCCACTCTAATCTTTTCTTTACCGATCTTTCGGGCCAAATGGGATTTGTCACTAAGGCCAATTTGTAATTGATCTTAAGACTGTCCAAAGCATCCTTTGTGTTTAAAACCGGCTCTACCGACCAAAAGGCTTTGGGGAAACAATCATCGTAATAGATATTTAGAAAATTTCGAAACTCCTCCTTAGGAATCTGAGTCAATTCAAAGCCTTTTTGAATCATTTGTTCAAAGTTAGTAAAACCCGAATTTTTTTTATTTTTTAGCATAGATAAAATGAGAGATTTTCCAATATGAAAAGATTTTATATAACCGAATTTTTTAGCAAGATGAAAATAAATTCCACTCAAAACCGCAAAATGAAATTGCTTACCCGGCTTGGATTTCAGCAGAGTTTCATCTAGGTCTATAAAAATCCATTCATAGTTCTTCATTGACCTAATTTTCACTCTAAGACCTGACTCTATTCAACAAAAAAGACTGTTGCAGAAATGTTGCCCTGCCCAAAATGAAAGCCAAATAAAGGCTCTAGAATAATATCTTAAACAACCCAAAACCTCTTAAACATACTAAATTCTTCCTGAATTCGGCATAGATTCTGCTTAACAAATGATATGAAATTTGTGTTCTTATTTGTATTGCTATTTTCAAGCCTAAGTTATGGAGAAAATCCAGAAACCTTTGATATCTCTGTAGGTAGAAGAATATATTCCATTCCCTTTTTCCCTCTTTATCAAGATGGAAAACCTCACATAAGCTATAAAGAAAATTTTGAGAAACTTCCTTTAGAAAGACAAGAAGCTTTTCTTAACGAGCGAAGAGAAACCTTAACTAAATACGTCAAAGTCCTTTCGCGTATTGATCTAAGAAAATTTTTACTTGGGCGTGGAAATACCCAAGTCATTACGGGTGAACTCTCTAACTTTGAGCCTGAAAAATCAATGGCGGTAAGTTTTATAGAAAGCTCTCTTAAAAGTATCGATGTCCATAATTGGGGTAAACTCCATTCGTCAGAAACCAATATCAAAATTAAATCAGTAATGATTGGATTTACGGGAGGAATGGTTTTTGGCAAGCATGGATTTTATGGACTACTAGGAATTGGAATTGATATATTTAAAAATCCAGAAACAAATAAACTTAGATTCCGAGCATTTCTACAAAAAGAATCCCAAAACCCTGCAATTCTTCCTAATTTTACTTTTGAAGCATCTGTAAGTCCTAGATTCTATGTTATTTCTAAAGTGGACCCCAATGCAGAACTTTCCGGAATAAGCACTGTGGCTTTCGGATCCTTAGGAAAAATAACGATGTCGGATGGCTGGGGCTATTCTTTTGGCCCCAGAATAAATCTTATAACTCTAGGTTTAGCTACCACTGCTGGGTATGCAACTTATTATGATATGCCATTGCTAGCGAGCATCAGTGGAACCATGTACACAATACTTGCCCTAACGACAAAAACTACAATCGTAAATACCAACACTCAGAGAAAACTCTTGTCTTTACCTAATTATAAAGAGCAATTTATGTCCCTCAAAGGTTGGATTTTGGGCAAAGCTAAATACTCTTCTTTAAAATGCTCTGCCTTATTCTCAAAATAGAAAATTTACAGCAAGCCTTACGTTATGTTCAAAAATCACATATAAAAGACCTTTCGAATCGAGGGTAATTGAGTTGGATAAGTTTTTTAACATTACATTCTGTTTTTTAATCGTAAGCATGGCATTGCCCTCCTTTGCCAAAAATTGCCTAAGCCTCTTCACAGAAAAAACAACAAATGAATATTACAACTCCCACGCTCAAGAGTACAGCGAGACTCGAAGTCACGTGAGCGATGAACTCGAAGTGCAAAGACAACATTTTCTAAATAACCTTCCTAAAAATGCTGACATCTTGGAAATTGGCGCGGGACATGGCCGGGATGCACTTTATTTTAAAGAGCAAGGCCTGAAAGTGTTGGCAACTGAACCTTCCGTGGAACTCGCAAAAATTGCTGAAAGCAAAATCCACGAACCGGTTTTAAATCTTACCGCCCAAGAAATCACTTTCAAAAATGAATTTGACGGAATCTGGGCCATGGCCTCATTGATTCATGTTCCTATGGAAGAACTTCCTTTGGCTTTTTTAAAAATGAGAGATTCTTTAAAAGAAAATGGAATTATACACGCAAGCTTCTTAAAAGGCGTTGGAACTCCGGATGTTCCGGAAACTTTACCCGATGGCAGGTATTTTAATCGCGTCAGCGAAAAAAAACTTCGCGAGATCGTATCTAAAATTGATGGCTTAGAAATCGTTGAGGGCCTTACAAAAACACAAAAAGACGACTACTTTGGAAAAAACGCACCCACAAGCCACTTTGGATTCTTTAATCTTTTTTTAAGAAAAACCAATGCTAAAAAATAAAAAAGCCATAGACATCTATACGGATGGAAGCGAGAAAGGGTCTTACGGCTCTTGGGCTTTCGTGATGGTCCAAAACGGCAAGGTACTGACTGAAGGATTTGGTCGTGAAAAGAAAACCACCAGTTACCGAATGGAATTTCAAGCCGCCATCGAAGCCCTTAAAATTTTACCTCAAAGTTCTAAAGTTACTATCTACACCGATTGCCGAATTCTCGTGGATACCATGACCATTTGGAGCAAAGATTGGAAAGCCAATGGCTGGGTAAAAGCCAAAGGTCAAAAAATTCCTAATGTAGATATTATTATTGCCTTAGATTATCTCAGTCTAAATCACAAGATCACTTGGAAATGGGTGAAGGCTCATTCTGGAAAAACTCACAACGAGCGCGCCGACGAACTTTGTTTGATCGCCCGCGAACAATTATAAATCTTCGGTCAGAGATTTCTTCTCTTCTTCCATGTTTAACCATTCCGATTCTAATTCTTGGATTTTAATAAAGTTATTGGCCATTTCTTGACCCAACTCCCTTGAAGCATCTCCTGCTACGATTTTATCGTTGATCTCAGAATTTTGCTTTTCTAATTTTGCGATGGCTTCTTCGCATTGTTCGATTTTACGACTTAAAGTTCTTAACTTTTTATCTCGTTCTTTTTTGTCTGTGATTTTTTTAACTTCGATATTTTTTACTACAACTTTTTCAACTACATCTTCTTCTGTCGCAAGTCTCTTTTGTAAACTCCATACATACTCATCGTAGGTCCCAGGATAAAGCAATACTCCGCCAGAAGAAACTTCTAGAATCTTATTCCCTACTCTTTTAATAAAACCTCTGTCGTGGCTTACGACGACAAACGTACCGGTGTACTTGATCAGAGCTTGCGTGAGCGCCTCTACAGTTTGAAAATCCAAATGGTTCGTCGGTTCATCTAGAAGTAAGCAGGGAACTTTCTCAAGCAATAATCTTCCCAGGGCAACTCTGGATTTTTCTCCACCCGAAAGCATTTGCACTTTTTTATGAATGCGATCACCTGAGAAGAGTAAAGATCCTGCCATATTCAGAACTTCTTGGCGTTTCACATCTTTATGGGCGGCATCTTCTAGTGATTCCATCACCGTGTGATTTGGATTTAAAACTTCAATCACGTGCTGGTTAAAGATTCCTATTTTTACTTCATAACCCAATTCTCTTGTTCCATCCAGAGGCTTTAGCGTACCGACGATACCTTTGAGTAGCGTGGATTTACCTGCGCCGTTCAATCCCACCACGGCCACGTGATCGCCTCTTTTTATCTCTAGTGAAATATCGCTGATGACTTTTTTCTCTGAATAGCCAAAAGATGCTTTCTCGAGCTTGATAATGGATTTGCCTACATGTGGGGGCTCTGGGATTTGAATGCTGGCACCCACAGGAAGA
>JANMFM010000145.1:0-2245 GCA_031374125.1 Bdellovibrionales bacterium | reverse complement strand
TTTCCTTAATGCTGTTTTTTTATACCTTACAGAGAATGCCGCTTACGACGGCAGTTACGATCCAATATTTGGCTCCTCTCTTCACGGCAGTTTTGGCTGGGTTTATTTTGAAGGAGAAAACGACTTGGCTGCAGTGGTTCTTTTTATTGTTTTCTTTTTTGGGTGTGATGATGGTGAAAGGATTTGATTACCGCATCAGCTGGATAGAGTTGGGATTGGGAATTACCGCTGCCTTTATGTCAGGTCTTACTTACAATTTGATTAGAAAATTAAAAGATCAAGAGCCGCCAATAAGAATCGTATTTTACTTTCCGATGGTAAGTGCAATCATTTCATTTCCATTTTTGTTTACAGAAATTGACGGTGGGTGGGTGACACCAGATTTTAAACAATCTCTGCTTTTTCTCTTTTTAGGAGTTGTGACATGGTTTGCGCAATTATTTATGACCAAGGCTTATCAAGCGGATGCCCCAGGCTATATCGGTATCTTTAACTATCTGGGAATTTTCTTGGGAGCAGGCTTTGGTTACATCTTTTTCAATGAAACTCTGACTATCCTTGCAAGTTTCGGGATTTTGATTATCCTTGTAAGTGTGGTTCTAAGTACTCTTTATCAGAACTACATCAAGCGCAAAGGAAAAGACGTTGGGAAGCTCACACGATAATCACAATCACGATGACCATAGCGGGCATGATCACAGTAAGCATGGTCATTCGCATAGCCATCATGGACATCACCATCATTATGTTCCGGGCATGACAACGCAAAAAAAATTATTCGTAGTGTTTCTTTTAAATTTCACCATGGCCATCGTAGAACTGATCGGTGGAATCATGACGAACAGTACGGCAATTTTATCCGATGCTCTTCATGACTTTGGAGACAGCTTATCTTTAGCTCTCAGTTGGTACTTGGAGAAAGTTTCTAATAAGAAAAGCGATAAGCAGTTTTCTTTTGGTTATAGAAGATTCTCGCTTCTTGCTGCCTTAATCAATTCGGTCATTTTATTGGGTGGGTCGATTTTGATTTTAACGGAAGTGATTCCTAGACTTATGAATCCAGAGTCGGTGCATGCCAAAGGAATGATGTACTTTGCTATTGCGGGATTGGTCGTGAATGGTGCGTCTGTTTTGTTGATAAGGACGGGAAACTCCCTGAATGAAAGAATCGTTTCATGGCATTTGATGGAAGATGTACTGGGTTGGCTTGCGGTTTTAATTGTTTCGATTGTTCTTCAATTTAAAGATATTCCTATTCTTGATCCAATTCTATCTCTGATGATCACCACGATCATTGTGTTCAATGTGTTTAGGAATTTTAAGCAAGTTTTTTTCGTATTCATGCAATCTACCCCAGCTTCGATCAATCAAACTTTGATCGAAGAAGCATTAGCAAAGCACAAAAGTATTTCCAAGGTTTATCACACTCACGTTTGGTCTCTCGATGGCGAAAGACATGTGCTCACTACGCATATAGTTCTTAGGGCCGAATCTGATAAAGAGAGTTATCTGGAAGTTCAGAAGTGGGCGAGAGATGAGGTCAAAAAACACGGTCTCTGGCATACCACGATCGAGATAGAATTTACAGAATCAGCGACAGAATGTTAATTTTTTTCATATATTCAGTTCGGCACAGCCTTTGCTCTTAAGTCTATTATAAATCGTTTGAATTTTAATATTCAGGTCTCCAGCCTTATTTGGTGAGATCTAAGGAATTTTATATGAAATTATGCAGTCTAATTTTGGCACTAGTTTTAACTTTTAATGTAATCGGTTCAAAAGTTTTCGCTAACACATGTGCGGATCTTTTTGAATCACAAGTTTTAAAAAATATCGAAATGTCAAAGCCAGTGTCTAAGAACGCGGGCGAAGTTTTATTGGACATATTCGAGAAAATCTTGAACGCTCCCAATAACTCCACTGTAAAAATTTATACAAAAACTATCAGAAACGATGGAATTGGTGCTCTACTTCTTCTGGTGTCCGTTTATGAATCTAGAAGAGAGCGCGGTTTAAAATTTGAATTCAATCTGGAAGATGATTCTGTTTCTAGAATTCATAGTCTCTTTGCGGAAAGATCTACAAACAAAGTGAATCTTAGTGATGCTAGTACTTTAGAAAAATTCAGTGGAGATTCTGTGGTAGTAGTTCAAAATAAAAACTACGCGAGTGTATATAGATTCAACGGAGATTTGACATCAGTAAGTCTCAAAAACTCTGCCAAAAAAAGACCAATTCCGGTGGG
>JANMFM010000144.1:0-4462 GCA_031374125.1 Bdellovibrionales bacterium | reverse complement strand
CTCGCCGGGCCAGTTCGTCGGTTACTTCAAGGACGCGGAGAAGAGGGCATTCAAACGTCTTTTAAAGGCTTAGGACTTGTTCATGATGTTTTTAATGAAGAAAAATTAGAAAGCTTAAAAGGTGATGTCGCCATCGGGCACGTGAGATACTCAACGACTGGATCAAATCTGCTCCAAAATGCCCAGCCTCTCACGGCAAGGCTAAGAAGAAGTGACATTGCCATTGCTCACAATGGAAATATTGTAAATGCCCACGTCCTTCGTGAAGGACTCATCAAAGAGGGATCCATCTTTCAGGCAACGAGCGATACGGAAGTTCTCTTGCATCTTTTAGCTAAAAGAAACCATATGAAGTTTATGGATGCCCTCAAAGAATCAGTTCAGATGTTGGAAGGGGCTTTCAGTATTTTACTTATGACACAGAAAAAGTTGATCGCCATCCGTGATCCCTTGGGATTTAGACCTCTGGTTGTGGGTATTCGTAAAAATGAAAAAGGTGAGAAGAGTTATATTTTTTCAAGCGAAACATGTGCTTTTGATTTGATTGAAGCAGAGCTCGTGCGTGAGATCGAGCCCGGAGAAATATTTTGGGTCGATGAAACAGGTGAGCACTCGATTAAAATCAATTCTCCTATTAAAAAAGCAAAATGCATTTTTGAACATGTGTATTTTTCGAGGCCCGACAGTCTGGTCTTCTCTAGAAGTGTTTATGAAACGCGAAAAAATCTTGGTAGATTATTGGCAGCCGACAATCCAACAGAGGCAGATATTGTAATTCCCGTTCCCGACAGTGGCGTTGCGGCGGCGTTAGGTTATGCCGAAGAAAGTAAAATTCCCTTTGAGATGGGGATCATCAGAAATCATTATGTAGGAAGAACTTTTATCGAGCCCAAGCAAGCCATTAGAAATTTTGGTGTAAAGGTTAAGCTCAATCCTCAAACTCATATCTTGAAAGGAAAAAGAGTCATTGTAATAGATGATTCTCTGGTGCGAGGAACTACAAGTAAGAAAATCATAGGCTTAATTCGCCAAGCCGGTGCAAAAGAAGTGCACTTAAGAATTGCAGCTCCGCCGACAACGGGTCCATGCTTTTATGGAGTCGATACTCCAAGGAAGTCCGAGCTGATTGCAAGTCATAAATCTGTAGAAGAGATCAGAGAATACATTGGCGCAGATACTCTTGCCTACTTATCAGAAAAATCATTATTTAAATCTGTCAATGGTTCAGAAGATGAGTTTTGTGCAGCTTGCTTTACAGGAAAATACCCAACTCCGCTGCACGGACTGAGAAAAGACTAAAATAATTGTGAACAGATTTTTGGGCTGGTAACGTCGGCCTTTATGGCTAACTCTTGTATTCTCTCGTCTGTGTAAAGAACGCCACTAAATCCTTCGCCGTTTCGGATAAGATCTAAAAGTCTTTGTTTGGCTTCTGGATCTTTGAATATTCTGTTTCTTAAAGTATTCACTTTAAGTCTAAATTGGTCTGTGAATAAATTTAAATTTTTAACTATTTTTGCTGCATAAAAAGGATGTATGGCGAGGACTCTGCCTCCGTCTGGAGTTACTTCTGCTTTAAGAATTTGTTGTGGATTATTTATTAATGTATTGAAAAACATTCTAGTCAAAGGAGACTTAGCCATCAACGCTGAAGATTCGAATTCAATGATTAGAGGCATTCGGAGATCTACAGCTCTATCGTAGGCTCTCGAAACTTGGAGTGAAAGAGAATCAAAAGCTAAAGCAAATTCTAAGAACTTTTTTGTTTCTAGGCCAGTGTCTCCAAATTCTATACTTTGAAAAAATAGAAGAATACCTCTTAAATCATGACTAGGTGACGAAGTGAAAGAGTTTAATACAAGACGTTTATCGCCTCGAACAGCCACAATTGTGCCCTTGATTTCAGGATGCTTTGAATTATGAGCTGAAAAAACATACTCTTGCAGGGCTGTTCCAGATCTCTTTGCATAGGTGTAAGATAGAGCTAAGCGTTCTTGTTCTACGGTTGTTTTTGTTTGGAAAGGAATAAGCTTTTTTGCTTGAGAGATGAGCGGAAGTTTGTCTTTCCAATGATCTTGTCTTCCTGCGAATTGTTCGAGTGCTTGCAATACTTCTGCGTTGGATAATTTTTTTAAAGCAGAGTACTTCGGAGCCTCTTGGGCGGCCTGCGCACTCATCGCAATAAATAGGGATAAAATTAAGGATATTAGTTGGTTCATATAGATTCTCCGTGGGGAGAATATATATACGGGATGTGCCGCTCTTTGTCTCTTGTTTTGAATTTTCTTCTTGGGCCTAAAGAATTTTAGAGGTTCTCTGTGTATATATTAGAGATGAATGAGTGCCAGAATGGGTGCCTAGTTTGCTATATAAGGAAGTGAAGCGGAAGTTTTACTACCTAGAGATATAATTCTTAGGTTGCATCAGGTGGAGTATTTATGAATTTTAAAAAAATAACGTTCGGTTTACTATTAAGTATAGTGTCAGTTCAAGCTGCAGCTTTTTCTGATATTGGAACATCTAAAACCAACTGCAGTTCTGCAAAAAGAGATGCGCAGGTGATTGCGCAAAGTCATTGTTACAGTCTGGATACAAAACCCAAGTTAACTATGGGCTCTTGTACGCAAAGAAAATTGCAGGGAAAAAAACAGTACCGAGTACCAGTTTATTATAAGTGTATGGTACAGACTGCTAGCTTTGACTACGAATAAACACTTGAAGAAAGTCTAGACTGCTCAGTTTGATCACAAAACATCGCAAAACTAAGTCCAGGCCAGTATTAAATTTTTGTCACAATTGTAAAATAAAGAGATGCCTAAACATCTTTTTATTTTTATCGTTCTTTTAGCCACAGTATTTTTTTCTACTTCTTGTGGTAAAATGAGATCAGCCGAAAAAGCCATTGAAGCTCCTTTCACCGAGGAAGAGGGAGACCTCATGCTAGATATGTGGAATACAGTTTCAAAACTCGTGGATTCTATTTATGGAAGAAGCGATTTGCGAAAAGAGCGATTCCGTCAGATGAATCACCGTATTGATTCTTGTCACGCCGATTTTACTCAATTCCATTCCTTTGCAGAAATGCAAAATTATTTTATTGTAAAGCACTTAGAAGAAAGACCGGCACAGATTCATTTCTTGGCAGGCTACTTTGATCTTCCGACAGAAATAGAAAAAATATTTCCCACTTCACTCATTAGTCATGAAATGTGTCCCATTACAAAGAAGGGTTTGACGGCATCTCTTCCTGAAGGAAAAGTTCCGGATGAAGATACCATTGCAAAGTTAAATGAATTTTCAAGTATCAGTAATGGCTTAAGAACAGAATTCCTGGCTCATCGAAATACTCCTCGTGCATACGAAACTAAATTGGCGGTGAGTCAACATTGGGCCAAGCTTGCAAAGTGTTTATCTTATATTGAGTCTTATACAACAGCAGACACTACAAGCTCCAAAAACTACGCAAAAAAATATGCTCCAGCAGATTATAGAAAGCCCGCGGGCGTGGCCTTCTATATCGATGAAGCTCAGCCGGAAGAAAGTAAACTGAACATTGGCACTTACCAGTTCGATCCGGATATCACCGGAAATGTGCGAGCCTGCGTCAGGCAGTGGAATAATTTGTTCCCGAGTTGTAATATTGGTTTGAACACATCAGATGATGAAATGATTAGGCTTCTGGGTAGTGAGCTCCAGACTTTTAATATTTTTTGTGGGGTTAATAAAATCCATCAAATGTTTTCTGTTCAGGTGAATTCGACCAATGCCAAAAGAACCCATATAAATAATAAAACCAATAATAAATTAAAAAATTCAAAAGAAAGATGTGTTTCTATTAATTTCTATTCTAAGTATGCCTACAATCATTTTGGTCCATTCCAAAATTCATCGGGAAAAAATCTAAAAGAATTAATGGGATGTTACTTCAAATAAAGAGAATTTTCGATTAGGCCATTATTGTAGTACTGAATGGTGGCTTTTAATTTTTTTTCTAATTCCGGATTGTTTTCTACATGCTTTTTAAATTTCAAATCTTTTTCAATATTAAAGGTAAGGGTTTCATGTCCCGGTCTCATCTCCACGGCGTACTTATCGTTGACTAGATAATAAGTTTGATCATTTAGAAGGGTGACTTCAGAAGGTTTGTCATTAAATATACTTTTTCCAAAAAGATTTCGATTCGGATCTTGAATCTTAAACATATCCAGTAGTGTCGGCATAATGTCGACTTGCTGAGTGAGTTTGTGAGAATTGATTTCAGGCCAATCTGTAAATTCAGGATGATAAAAAATCATGGGAACTCTAAATCGACCTAGAGAATTGTCAAATTCTTCGGTGTAGGGAAGAGAAGTATGGTCGGCAGTAATGACAAACAAAGTATTTTTAAACCACGGTTTGTTTTGGGCTGCTTCAAAAAATTTTCTTAAAGAATGATCAGTATAGTAAATGGCTTGTAAGATTG
>JANMFM010000128.1:0-1831 GCA_031374125.1 Bdellovibrionales bacterium | reverse complement strand
CCTCGTTTCGCACGAAGCTGAGTCGGCATCACAAGCAAATCACCCAGCTCAAAATCACGTTGGACATTTTTCATTTGCGCACATCGCCGCGATATGGCTCGTACACGTGCAATTACTTCTTTGGTACTGAAGGGCTTGACGATAAAATCGTCTGCTCCAACCTCAAAGCCAACCAAGCGGTCCATTTCTTCCGCTTTCGCGCTGATGAACATAATAGGAACATCGGGAGATTCTTTGCGGATGCCTCGGCATGCTTCATATCCACTCTGACAAGGCATCATGATGTCTAGACAGACAAAGTCAGGACGATGCATAAGAAACTCTCGAACTGCAGCGTCCCCGTTGCAGGCCGTGATCACTTCGTATCCCTCTTGCTCCAACAGATCTACCAATCCAGCCCGTGTATGCCGATCGTCTTCTGCGACCAATACTTTCATGTCTTTGGACTCCGTTGCTGTCCTATCTCGCAAGCCAAATGGACCCGAAATCGACATCCCTTTTCGGTCGATTCCAGCTGAAGATCACCACCGTGCAACCGACATAATTCACGAGCAATCGACAAGCCGATCCCAGTTCCAGACGAACTACTGATTTGATTGGTGAGCCGCGTAAAAGGACGGAATACTTCGGCACGCCGATGGGAGTCAATTCCAGGTCCTCGGTCTTCTACCAAAACGACCAGTTCTTTCTCTGACTGTGAGCTTTCGATACGAAGCAGCTTACCGCAGGCCGCATATTTTTCAACGTTGCTAATCAGGTTTCCAAGTACTTGTTCTAGAAAATCAGAATCAAAACGCTGCAATCGATTCGCTCCTAGTTTCAAATCCACTTCAATTTCCACTGCCTCCAACGAAGGAATGAATCGTTGTATGATCGATTGAATCAATTCGTCGGGAACTCTCGAACGAAGGATGGGATGCAGTGTTCCTCGCTTCTTTCTTGCGTGTGAGAGCACATTGTTGATGAGCCGTCCAAGTCGCTGCGTTTCGGAAATAACAACATCCACACGAGCAAGAGGCCGTTCGGAATCTTCCGTACTAAGAACGGAAAGATCCTTCTGCAAGAGTTCCGCATAGAGTTGAATGTTGGTCAACGGAGTTTTCAGTTCGTGCGAAACTTGGTTTACAAAGGTAACTTGTTGCCTCGCTTCATTGATGGTCTTTTGATAATCGCGGTAAAGAACCCATGCCATCGCAGTAAGCCCAAGTCCGATCGCCAACAGGAAGCCAGCCCACGTCGCCCATCGCTTTCCATTACCCGCCCCCACGATCTGTGGAGCAACAAATGCCTGCAAACGCCATGATTGAAGTGGCGATACCACCGGCACCTCACATAACGGAAGAGCACCTCTGGTGGGAGCGTATATTCCCCACTGGTAAATCGTTTCTGATGCGCCGTTGGTCAATCGAAATTGAGTATCTCCAGTGGAAACCGAAGATGTGCTCCGACCTTTCAAATCCGTTTCTAGATAGCCAGTCGTATCAGGAAGTTCCGTAATCAGATCTGCCATCCAGCGAGCGCGTTCTAAAGCGGCACCAACGATGATACCGTTGGGTCGCCGTTGCCAAAAAATCAACTGAAGTCCTCCATCCCAGTACCACCCGAACCATCCACTCGATTCACGGAATTGGTCAGGCGGTTTGGACAGCGCGGAGTTGCTATCGATTGGCACTTCCAATTGATTCACTGCGTCCAATAACGCTTGAGTCGTAAACATCTTCGACGCGCTGAGCAAGAAGTTTCGTTCGTTGACGTTCAAGACTTGGGTGGGACGCGGGTAAAGCAGTTCGCCTCGTTGGGATATGGCAAACAACTGAGCAACACGCGGTTG
>JANMFM010000110.1:0-6681 GCA_031374125.1 Bdellovibrionales bacterium | reverse complement strand
AATCGCTCCTGAAATAAAGGCTGCCGTAAATAGCGGTCTAAATCCTACCAGCCAAAATGGATGTTCAAATATTTTAAAGCTCATCCGTCATTCATAGACCACTAAATGCTGAAATACCAGTGAGATATTGTCCAATTATCAAGCGATGAATGTCTTCTGTACCTTCATAAGTGTTAACACTTTCTAAATTTAACATATGACGGCCACATTGATACTCATAAGTGATTCCGCTAGCTCCTAAAATATCTCGACAGATCCGAGCGGTGTTTAATGCCATTGCCACATTATTCATCTTTGCCATCGAAATTTGTACAGGTTCAATTTCACCCATTTCTTTTAATTTACTCACTTGAAGTGCTAGGAGTTGTCCTTTTGTAATTTCCGTTAAAATATTTGCAAGCTTTGCTTGAACCAATTGAAAACTTGCTATGGGTCTATCAAATTGAATTCTGTTGAGAGCATAATCTAAGGCCTCATCATAACAAGCCATAGCGGCACCAAGTACGCCCCAAGAAATTCCAAATCTTGCATTATTTAAACATGAAAATGGACCTTTGAGCCCCTTAACGTTTAACATTTGAGAGGAGGGAACGCGACAATCTTCAAAAATCAGTTCTGAGGTGACCGAAGCTCTCAGTGAAAATTTTTTCTCAATGTCTCGAACCTTAAATCCTTTAAGCTCGCGATCGACAATGAATCCTCTTATATCGCCAGCATCATCTTTTGCCCATACTATAGCAAGCCCGGCCATTCCACCATTGGTGATCCACATTTTCGAACCATTCAAAACATAATCTGTTCCATCTTTTATTGCCCGGGTTATCATGCCCTTGGGATTTGATCCATAGTCAGGTTCAGTCAATCCAAAGCAACCAATTAATTTTCCTTTAGCCATTTCCGGCAAATATTTTTTTCGATGCTCTTCTGTGCCAAATTCATGAATGGGGTGCATACAAAGGGCTCCCTGCACAGAAACAAAACTTCTAATTCCACTATCACCACGTTCAAGCTCTTGCATGATTAGACCATAGGCAGTGGAACTAACGCCTGCACAGCCATATCCGATGATTGTTGAGCCAAGAGTCCCAAGTTCTGCCAATTGTGGAATAAGGTCTTTTGGAAAAGTTCCATTTTCGTAATGTTCTGCTATGATGGGAATTATCTCACTAGATACAAATTGTCGAAGGGTATCTCGGATCATGATTTCATCTTCAGTAAATAAAGAATCTGTTTTAAGAAAGTTCGGAGATTCGAAGGTTTTCATTGTAAATCCTTTCAGCGATGGCCTTTGAGTTTTCTAATATTTTTGATAGCCCAATTCCTGCTACGTAGTTACCGTGTGCATATTGATTATTTGGCATTTTTAAATTTTCTAGAGCTTTTTCTAATTTTACACTGTAATGAGGAAGTGCCCTGTTCCATTTTTTTATATGGTACTCAATGGGCTGATTAGTACTATCGTAAATAACTTTTCTATCTTTTTTTATTAATTCCAAAATGGATTCATCATCTAGTTGATGGGTGTTTAAAGATTTCGCGCCACCCAATAACCACGTTTCTGTAAAATAATTTTCTCTAGCGCGATCACTAAAAATATTACTATTAAAGAGTACGCCCAAGGAATTTAAGCTCTGGTCTTTTGGAAAAAGACAACCAAATCCTTTTGGCGAACTTTTATTTTTTTTAAAACACAAAGTAGCAGAAACTAGCGGGAGAACTTCTACATTTTCTTCCACATGAGGATTGTCTTGTATTCCAGTGCACCAGATGATGAGTCCATTATTTTTTGGATCTTCAAATAAAACATTATATTTTATATCGACTCCAAAAGTCTTAAGCTTTTGTTCTAGTCTATTAATTAATATTTGCATTCCGCCTTTGGGAGCAAAAAGACCTCTATATTTTAATTTTTTCTTATTAAAAATAAGAGAAGCACTGAGTTCTCTGGGTTCACCAGCATATATACCTTGTAGCGCAGGAAATAAAAAGTAGTCACCGACGTCGCTACCTACGGTTCTTTTTGTCCAGCATAACAAAGTTTCATAATTTTTAGGTTTAATACAAAATTTATTTTTTATGAGGCAGCCAGCAAATAGAATTATTGCCTTTAAAGTTTCCCCAAGTGTCAGTGGCCACTGCCTTATTTTCTGCCTGAAAAAGAATCTTTTTTTATGCTCAGGATTTGCACGAATCAGTTCCACGTCCAGTTCTTTGCATAAATTCAAAAGTGAATCTGTTGCCATCAAAGTCAGCGCACCATTTTCTGCGATACCGTAAGAGAGAAGAACGGTGGATATTAATCCACCGGAAGTTTCATTCTTTTCATAGATTTGACATTTAAGTCCTAGCTTTGACAGATAATAAGCAGTTGTGAGTCCCGAAAACCCGGCGCCGATGATAGTGATGGGTGAATTAACATTGCTCATATTGATTTGGAGTATAAGTTGGTTGTTCCTTTGGTGTTCCTATAATAGTAATCAAAAAGACTGCATACATTTCTTAAAAAAGGTCGGCCCTCGTTTGTAACTTCTAATTTTTGATTGGATATTAAGACCAAACCATCAGAGATCATATCTTTTAGATAATCCTTAGCATCTTCAACTTCTGCTCCGGAATCCAACATGATTTCAAATTGGGTGATGAGTTTTATTATTTTTTCGCGGTGAGCGAGGTCATCACGGGAGAGAATGTGTCCCTTTAGAGTTGGGATTTGGTTTTGAGAAACGGAGTCAGTATAAGTTTGTAGAGTTTTATGATTCTGATGAAAAGCGTTTCCGCAGTCCGAAATTGAACTCATTCCAAGGCCTAACAATATACTGCTTTTACTTTCAACGTAGCCCATAAAATTTCTAAAAAGAGAATTATTTTTTTGAGCAATAGCAAGCTCATCTGAAGGTAGCGCAAAGTGATCCATTCCAATATCTTTATATCCAGCCTTCATTAATAAATTTCTTGCAACGTCATAGAGTTTACTTTTTTCTATTCCTTGGGGTAAGTCCGCATCGCTGAATAATTTTTGCTGAGGTTTAATCCAAGGAACTTTTGCATAACTGTACAGAGCAATTCGTTCAGGATTTAAGATCAATGTTTTAGTGATAGTATCAGTCATACTTTCTATGGTCTGAAGTGGGAGCCCATAGATAAGATCTAGATTGATTGAGCTAAAGCCAAGATTTCTTCCGGTGTTGAATACTTTTTCAGTTTGCTTATAGGTTTGATGACGATTAATAATTTTTTGAACTAACGGCGAAAAATCCTGAACCCCTAATGACAACCGGTTAAACCCAAAGCTGCTGTAGACCTCAAGGTGTTCTGTTTTACAGCGCCTCGGATCTACTTCGACGGAACCTTTAAAGTTATTGAAATTTATTTTTATTTTTTTTGTTAATTTATCAAGTAAATTGCGAGTATTTTCAGGACTTAAAAATGTAGGTGAGCCCCCACCTAAATGGATGTGGGTGAGATTGCTGAGAGCCATATTTGGAATTTTTTCTAGATACATATCTAATTCGTTAATTAATAAATCAATGTAGGCAAATTCTTTCCCATGATTTTTTGTAATGATATTTGTACAACCACAAAAAGTGCACAGGGTCTCGCAAAAAGGGATATGAAGATACATAGACCAGTCTGGATATGTAGAAAAAGAATTATTAAGGTGGGTAATCCACTCCTTTGTATTTGGATTATTTTTCCAGTGCGGAACCGTAGGATAACTGGTGTATCGCGGTATCTGAACATCGTATTTTTCAAAAATATTATGCTGGAAGTTCATAACCTAAAATTATCTTAACATTAATGTGAGAGGTATGATTTAGGTCATGTACAAAAGTTACATATTTTTGATTAAGAATTTGTACTTTGATGGGAAATTGGCCATAATCAAATGAAAGGCAATTGAAAGTTAATTGTAAACTTAGTGATAGGAGCCCCCCCATGAGTTCAAGAAGAGAGTTTTTAAAGTATGCTGTTTCGATTACAGCAATTCCCGCTGTAGTATTATTAAGTAGAGTTGGATTTGCGCAAGAAAAGAAGAAGAAAAAAGGCGATGAAGACGCTGGCGCAGGTTGGGCTGTACCAGGCCAAGGTGTTGCGGGATCAATCAAGTACGTTGAAGATAAGTCAAAAGTTGCAAAGGCAGATCAAGTAGAAAAAACAGGTGTCCCATTTGCAAAACAAGATTGTGCAAACTGTATTTTATATAAGAATGGGGTCTGCGTGGTGATCACTGACAAAAATAACAAAGTGAAACCTACAGCTTGGTGCCCAACTTGGACACATAACCCAGCGGTAAAAGCATAATATCCTTTTCCTTATGATCTCTGTCATATCTTGTTAGAGATAGTTTGAGGTTATGATGAATGGATGTCAGAAAAAACAAAACCCATAATTTATTCCTGTTCGGGCTGCTCATCGGCAGCCCAAATGGCAAATTACGTCGCCGTTAAAGCGGATCGCAGCGGTGCCGCCGAAATGAGTTGCATAGCGGGAGTGGGGGGAGATGTTAAAAGCCTTGTTATGAAGGCTAAATCAAACCGTCCCATTGTTGCTTTAGACGGATGTCCCTTGAAATGTGTAGAAAGCTGTCTTAAGCGTCATGGTATTAAACCTGACGCTCACATTGTATTATCTGATTTTAAAATCTCAAAAAAATATCATGAAGATTTTAATAAAGAGGAAGCCGATGGTATATTAGAAGTAGCTCTCAAAGAAATAAAAAAACTGACTCCATCTTAAAATTTATAATCGGCTCGAACCTCAAATCGTTGACCAGCTTGTCCTTCTCTAAAGCGTGTTTTTAAAACCCATTTTTTGCCCAACGGTCGATCTAAGTAGAGTTGATAATTTCTTCCATTCCCATAAAAATCTTCAGTAGGCAAATTTAAGGTCCCTGGATTTAAAAAATTTCCATTAATGTCTGTAGTAGAGACTTTGGCTTTCCATTTTCCAATTTGTTTATCTGCGGAAAACATCATTCCCTGTTGATGGCCATTGGTAAGAATATTTTCTACACCAACGTTATCTAAAATATGAACTAGATCATTGATTGCAACTTTTAGTGCCGCTCTCATGTAGTCATTGGTATCGTGTTCAGAAAAGTCGGCGATAAAACTGACCCTCTTTGAAATATTACCATCTATAGCCACTTGGTAATAATTAAACCCATCATGACCGCGCTTAAAAACATTTGGCGTATCAAAACTATCAACTTCGCCTGCAGTGAGGGCCACTCTGATTTTTTTATTTTCATTCACCGTGACTACAGCTCTTACGCCATCAACCCAGCCATCCTCTTTTATGCCAAAACTACCTTGAGATTGTGGAGGTAATGCACCGACTTGAAGGTAGGCATTTTTTAAGTAACAATTCATATCGAGATAAAGTCTGCGCATATTTATATCTAAATTAGCATCTCCATCGCCAATGCCCGTTTCATTCCAGGTGTTGGAATAGGTTTTTCCTGTGGTGACTTGGCCTCGGGCCTTGATACAACCGTTCTCAGTGAGAGAAATGAATCCGTCGAGCTGGATTTTTCCTTGAAGACGGTTATGGGTTACAACATCACTGGAATTTGTTTGATAACGAGCGCGGGTAGAAAAATTGCCAGAGATGTCAAATCGATCTTGTTCCTGAGCAAAGATCATAGTTGGAAATAAGACCAGAGTGAATAATAAATTAGTCCACATGAGTTTATCCTTTGTTCCGACCCATCATTAAGACCCTCGGTGGTGATGATGGGTTCATTAAAAAAAAGGATTCCTTCCTGATTTCAAGACAGAAGTTAACACCTATTAAGTTTTATTAATATGACCTTTGTCATAGGATGAATAAGTATCTTTTAGTTGATTAAAACAAAAGCAATTCTAAAAACGAGATATTTTGTCTCAATCTATTTAAATCAATGCAGATTAATGATTTTGTTGCTAAAAATTAAATATGCAAACCAAGTTGTTATTCCATGTTGAGGGCATTCGCTGTCACTCGTGTGTGATAAAAAATTGAAAACGTTCTGCATGAGGAAGATAAGATAGGCTCTGCCCATGTCAGAATGGGCAATTCCCTGTTAGAGGTGACTTGTAATGAGTTTATTGAACCTCAATTTATTCAAGGGCGTTTAAAAAAATTGGCTTTTCAGCAAAACTGGTAAACCACTATCGCTTTGGTTGGGGGATTTGGATTTTCAGTAATCAATTTATATCTAAAAAAATACGATCTATTATATTTTGACTCAACGGCCAGTTTTATTTTTTTAATTCTTATGATGAGATACTTTTTAAACAAACTCCAGCAATCTCTGTTTACTATGGAAGACTCCTTTAGGTTGGACGAAGGAAAAGAGTATCAGGTTGGAAATTCTTAAAAATATGACCATCCCGTCTGGCAGTCTAAATGTTTCTGCAGGGATAACAGTAAAAGCATTAAAAAATTACGAAGAGTCCTACTTGAATCAATTGCTAGAAAAAATTGAATATGTAAAAAAAGAAAAAGGCCTGACATTAAAATTAGCTGACAAAGCCTCGCACTATCTGGTGTTGGTGGTTTTTTCTGTGGCAATTATATATTTTTCGATCTCTTTATTTTTCGACCCGCTAGAAGGATTTCAAAGAGCTTTGGCATTAATCATTGTGGCGTGCCCTTGTGCGCTGGCTCTGGGGGCACCACTTACATATTGGAGTGCGG
>JANMFM010000080.1:0-6161 GCA_031374125.1 Bdellovibrionales bacterium | reverse complement strand
ATTTGCTGTGGGGCGCGCCCAAACGATCATGCATTATCTTTCTGTTCTTAGAAAACAAAATCGTATTCCCAAAATGCCCATGTTTATGAACAGTCCAATGGCAACAAGTTTTAGTGAAGTATTTTGTAAATATAAAAAATTGCATAAATTATCAGGACCAGAATGTGCAGATATAGACAATGTTATGACGTTTGTTAAAACTTCTGAAGAATCCAAAGCTTTGAATGAAAGAAAAGGACCGATGTTAATCATCTCTGCCAGTGGAATGCTTACTGGTGGGCGAGTTCTTCATCATTTAAAAGCTTTCGCACCTTTTCCGCAAAATACAATTTTACTTACTGGGTTTCAGTCAGCTGGAACTCGCGGAGAGGCTCTTGAAAGAGGAGCAAAAGAGATAAAAATCCATGGAGCTTATGTGCCGGTGAATGCACATGTTCGTGTGTTGGATAATATGTCTGCTCACGCAGATTACAAAGAGCTTATAGAGTGGTTTAAAAAATCAAAAATCAATCCTAGAAAAGTTTTTATAACTCATGGGGAATCATCTGCTGCCGATGAGTTCAGACGACGCCTAGCCGAAACTTTTACCTGGGATTGCAAAGTTCCCGAATATGGTGAAAAAGTAAGATTGGAGTAATATGGCTGGAAAACCATACTGTGGTGAAAAAAAATGTTCGCATCAACATCCCTCCTCGACTACTCAACTTATTGTTATAACCGGAGGCCCTGGAGCGGGAAAAACTGCTCTCCTGGAGTTTCTGCGTAAAATCCTTTGCGAACATGTTGCTATATTACCTGAAGCCGCCTCAATTCTATATGGTGGAGGCTTTTGGAGATTGGAGTCTACAACAGCAAAAATAGCCGCACAGAAAGCTATCTATCATACTCAAAATGAAATGCAGAATCTTGTAATTAATGAAAAAAAATGGGCCATAGCTCTTTGTGATAGAGGCACTCTAGATGGAATGGCCTATTGGCCGGATATAAAATCAGATTATTGCTCTGAGCTGAATACGAGTATTGAAAAAGAGTATGCAAAATATCTTGCGGTTATTCACCTGGCCTGTCCGAAAGAAATTAATTACAACCAAAATAATCCCATGAGGACTGAGTCGGCTACTGAGGCATCAAGAATTGATTTACAAATTGGGAAAGCTTGGGAAAACCATCCTAATTATAAATTTGTCGATAATACCAATAATTTTTTGGAAAAAGTTCATCTTGCAACTACTTTAATCAATTTTTTTCTTCCTAAAGATTGTCAAATTAACCTAGTTAATTAAAAAATATAGTCTTTGCAAAAGATATGATAACTTTAGCGAGAGGATGTAGGAAATTTTGAATTTTTTAGAGCTGATTGAAATCAAAAAATTATTTTCAATGATTTTTGCATTAGGCGCCATTCAGCTCATCGGAGGTATTGCTTCTAGATGGGTCAGCGTGCGCTCAGGATTTATTATATCAGGGTTTGTAAACGGATTGGTCTCCAGCACTGCCCTTACTGCAACCTTATCTAAAAAAAGTAGATCACTATCATTAGAACAAGTGCGAATAGAGTCCATCTCTTTTTTAAGTGCTACACTTGCCATGCTAGTGCAAGGCTTATTTCTCGTTCTAATTGGTACAAATGCTTCGCCATTTGTATTGCTTATTTTTATTAGCCCAATATTTATGACTTTAATTTTAATATTCATTAGAAATCACAAAGTTAAATCTATTAAAGCTGAATTTCCTGAGGTTCCACTCTTTGATTTCTTATCTTTATTAAAACTCACAATCTTTATCGTTGGAATTATAACTATTTCTAAGCTTCTACAAATTCAATTTGGAGGCAGAGGTATTGAGGTCCTAACTTTTTTAGTTTCTTTATTTGAAATTCATGGGTCCGTAATTGCGAATACGCAAATGTTAGCCAAGCAAACAATATCTGTAGATGATTTTTGTTTTTTGGTGAGCTTGTCTCTTTGCGCTTCATATATAGGAAAAATATTTATAGTTTTATTTTTAGGTCACCCATTCCTTAAAAAAAGAATAGTTCTTTGGACAGGGTTTATTGTGGCTTCTATTTTTCTTTCATATATTTTAACGAGAATTTTCGTTTAGACTTTGTTTTTTCGAATTTGTGCTAAGATTTTTGGAATAAGATCGACCACATCGGAAGCCATTAAGCTCAACACATCTTTACCTGATTTAATCCAGTCGTCAGCTATTAAGCCATGAGCGTAGCCGGCAAGATTTGCTGCAGAAACGGAACTCAATCCCTGACTCAAAAAAGCTACAATCATGCCCGTCAGCACATCACCGGTACCTGCTTTAGCCAAAGCCGGGTTCCCAGATTGGATTTCCCGAAGTGATTTCCCATCAGCAACGAGTGTTCGGTGGCCCTTTAATAAAACGACACAACCTAATTTTTTTTGAGCAATCAAAATATATTTCTTACGATCGTTTCTTATTTTTTGACTTGAGACTTTCAAAATTCTAGAGAGCTCTCCTTCGTGGGGAGTGACAATCCAAGTCTTGGGTAATTTTTTATTTGTTGAGGCTATAACATTTAAGGCCTCTGCATCTAGAACCAGATTTTGAATTTTTTGTTTTATCATGGCCTCTAAATATTTTTTTATCTTTTTTGAATTTCGAAAACCCGGTCCTATTGCCGTCGCCTGAAAGTTTTCAAATTTAGGGCGCCCTGTAACCATTAGAAAGTCTGGGTGATGCGCTGTAGGAAATTTTCCTGAAGACAATAAGTAAGTGTACCCGGCCCCACAGCGAGATGCGCCCAAAGAAGCTAAAACAGCTGAACCATACATACCTTTAGAACCAGCAATGATGAGACACTTGCCACCACGAGTTTTATTGTCTTGGTAACTCCTTGTAGGTATATCTTGCTTAGCATTCTTGGCTGAGTATTTCATAATTTTAAATTTTACTTTTGTTTGCATGCACACATTCTAACAAACAAAAGTCTACAAATCATGTATTTTAATCCTTACCGCATCCGGTATCTCATGCCGTGCCCAGCGCCTTCTTTTTCAAGATGACCAATCAGACACGGATTCTTCGCTGCTAGTTTCGAGTATAAAATCCATAGCCAAAACTGCTGAGGAAATCATTTCTCCAAGACTCCTTAGACGATCTTGATGAATCAAACACTCTTCTGGTTTTACTTTTCTTAACGCCTCCTCTAGGGCATTGAAATTCTTTTGAGATTTTTTAATAAGAACTTGCTCGCGTCCAATTAGAATTTTCTTTATCACACCATAAACATCGTCATTCGCAGTGTATCTTTTAGTTTTATCATGCGGATTAATACATGAAATGAGATTATACTCTATAAGCTCATTCAAAGCTAAGCTTGCAAGAGCTTTAGAGACGCCCAAGATCTTTGTAAGGTCTACTCCACTCAATGGCTGCTTGGATAAATACACTTCTGTCCAAATTCTTCCATGAATTCTTCTAAAACCCCAGTACCGGATAAAATCTCCAACAGAGTCTGCAAAAACCCTAAGCCTCGCACGTTGTGTTCTATTATAATACGAATTCGTTTTATTATTTTTTATATCTTTTTTAGAGGGCTTAGAAGGCATATTTCACTCTTGTTTAAATTTATAGTTCATAGTAGTATGAACTATAAAGGTAGTCAATATGAACACGTCTCAAAAAGATAATATTCTTAATGTGTATTACGATGGCTTTTGTATGCTTTGTTCAAGAGAAATCGAACACTATAAAAAGCAAAAAGGAAGTGATGCCATTATGTTCACAGATATCACCTCACAAAACTTTGACCCTATCAAAGAAGGTGTTGATCCTGTATTGGTTCACAAAATTATGCATGTTAAAAACTCTCGCGGCGAACTAAGAACTGGGGTAGATGCATTCATTGAGATTTGGGAGCATCTCCCTAAGTATAAAAAGATGGCAAAGCTTGCTAAAAAATCACCCATTAAAAAAGCACTAAATTTTGGATATCAAGTTTTTGCGATATTGCGCCCTTACTTACCGAGAAAAAGCAATGAGTGCGAAACCAGTCCATATTGCGAAAGGAAAATAAAATGATTAACTACCCAATTGAATTTCAATCTACGGCTCAATCCAAAAATGGAGTCAATTCTTTATGGAAAACAATATCTACGGAGCATGAAACAACCTGCGCGATTCCGCCAGAATTTCAAGGTCCTGGCGGCGGCCTTAGCCCAGAGGATTTATTCAACTCTGCTTTAGTAAATTGTTTCATCGCCACTTTCAAAGTATACGCAGAAAATTCAAAATTGATTTTTTCGGATATAAAAGTAGATTCCAGATTGATTGTTGATCTCGATGCAAACAAAAAACCGGTGATGAAAGAATTTTTTCTGAAAGCTAAAATTGTCAATCCTTCAAACTCCGATAAAGCTTTACTGCTTGCAAAAAAAGCTTCTCAAGCTGGATTTGTTTTAAACTCCGTAAAAACAATTTGTCATTTTGAATTTGAAATTGGCTAATTATGGAAGAGCTATTAAAAAATCATTATTTTTTGATTCAACTATGTTCTTGTCTTTTTCTGACTGGCTTGATCTGGACAATACAATTGGTTCATTACCCTTCTTTTGATTTTGTAGAAAAAAATATTTTTTCTCAATTTCATAATTTTCACTCGAATAGAATCACTTTGATTGTAGGACCAGCCATGCTTGCAGAACTTGTATCTGCATTTTTTCTATACACTGAACAAGGGTGGCTTCTAAATCTTACTTCTGTCATTTTTCTATGGGCTGTCACTGCTTTTGTAAGTGTTCCCTTACACAAAAAACTGGAGAAGGAACCAAACCCAGATCTCATACGAAAGTTAGTTCTGAGCAATTGGATCAGAACCTCGCTTTGGTCTGCGAGGTCGATCATGTTGATTGCAATACTATTTAAATAGATGCCATCTGATCGAAAGCGATCTGTCCTGAGTCCGCTAAATTAAAAGGACTGATTATTAGTCAGCCCTTTTAGATATACTTAGATGTTTAAACCAGCAGCCATAGGTACTTGAACCTCTTTCAATAGCTAAAATGCAAGTTCTTTTCAATAGTAGTATTTATCTAAAAACAATCAAAATCGTTCACGAATATTCTGAGCAGTTGTTTTAGGTTGTGATAAAAGTCGAAATAAAGCTTCACGAAATCCACCGGGCGACACTCCGACTTGTTCAAAGACTTGCTGAACCACTTGGAGCATTTGTGGATCTTTAGATGTCATTACCTCATAGATAACCGAATAGTTTCCAGGCCAGATGTAAGCATTGATAAGACGATCCCTATCGGTAACTTTTCGAGCTGGATCGATATCCAATATATCGAATTGTGTTTTAACTGCAGTCCATTGTTCACGCACGCAGGGAAACTGTGCTTGAATTTGCCGAAGAAAATTTGAATCTGATTGAAACGCTCGGTATTCAAGAACATAGGTTGTCATCGCCCCAATCGGATCGCCACCCACAGAAGCAAGTGGATGATTTGAGTCTTTGTAGATCTGATTTGCAAACTCATTGAGGCTCTCATACCATCGACTTTGTTTATCGACACTATGCTGAAGCTCATGACTCAGTATAGTGGCCGTTGAAAGCAGCGTATGATTTCGATCCAAAACTATCAAATCTTCTTTGTTACCAACAAAACCTTGAGGAACAAAAGCTGCAATCCCTTTTTTTTCATTAAGAGAGCTGCTCGAATTGATTTTAATTTTTTCTTGTTGTGCAGGTAAAAATTTATCGAAGAAATAATAAGTCGGCTTTTTCTTATCTTTCAAAGCGGTAAGAAGAGCTGCTCCCGAGGTAGTTGTGGCTAAAAGAGCTTCCACTTCCTTTTTTGAGAAGTTTGTTCTTTTAAGATCTTTACACGTGAATTCAACGCCTTTCACTTCTGACGGAATATGTAGCGCAACTGCAAAGAGCATTGACAGTTTTACGAATCTAACTCCAATATATCTGTAAGGAAATCCCTGCTTATTTTTCATACCTTGATACCGTCCGAAAGTTTGTTGGATTAATTTCCAATATTATCAAACTCGAACTTCTTATAAGGTTCTTACTTAGCAGGCAGCGTGCCTGGTTAAAAGTGGATTTATTTGGATTCAAAGACAAAAAGGTGTCTAGAGCATCAAAATCTATGCCCTAAAAAGTCTCTGCAAAATCTAGT
>JANMFM010000165.1:0-7175 GCA_031374125.1 Bdellovibrionales bacterium | reverse complement strand
ATGCCTACGTCGGAGGCAAATGAGATCCAAAAGAATCTGATTTCCCAGATTTCTGCTCCCGTAAAATGGGTACAAAGCGTTATAAAGCTAAAAGAGCTCGGCGTTACGCGTTGTATAGAGGTGGGCCCGGGCAAAGTATTGAGCGGATTGGTGAAAAAAATTGACTCCGAGGCGCTCTCAACATTGAATATCGAAACTATTGAAGATTTCAAAAAATTAGAGACAGATCTCTAGGGATTTCGTTAATGAATTTGACCGGAAAGAAAATTTTAGTCACGGGTGGAAGTCGAGGCATTGGAGCCGGAATAGTTCAGCATCTTGCTGAACTTGATGCCCATGTTGCTTTTACATATTCTTCAAACCAAGCTTCTGCAGAAAAAATTCTTTCAAGTTTAAAAAATCCTTCCAACCACATGATGGTACAAATGGATGTTTCTAACGAAACTTCCATGAATGAGGGTATTTCCAAAGTTTTAGAAAAATTCCAAGGCCTCGATGGCTTAGTGAACAACGCGGGAGTCACCAAGGATCAATTGATCTTGAGAATGTCTTTAGAAGACTTCGATCAAGTATATCAAGTGAATCTCCGTGGCGCGTTCTACTGTTCAAAATTAGTTCTAAAGCCAATGCTGAAAGCTAGAAAAGGTTCTATCGTAAATATCTCAAGCGTTGTAGGTCACACTGGAAATCCAGGACAAACGAACTACACAGCAACTAAAGCTGGTGTAGAAGGTTTTAGCAGATCACTCGCGTTGGAACTATCAAGCAGAAATATTAGATCGAACTGTGTTGCTCCTGGGTTTATTGAATCAGACATGACTCATGAACTTACGGACGATCAAAAAGAAAAAATGTTTTCAAGAATTCCATTAGGGAAAATTGGAAGCGCAAAAGATGTAGCGAATGCTGTCGCGTTTTTATTGAGCGAAGAATCAAGCTACATCACAGGTCACACGTTGCACGTCAACGGTGGCTTATATATGAATTGATCGGCATAGCCGATGTGAATTAGACCGGAGAATTAGGTTTTTAAAATTAGAATATTAATATATTAACACTTTAGGTGTGGCGGATTCCGCCACCAAAGGTTAAGAGGAGAGAATTAAATGGCAACTGTAAAACCAAAGATCAAAGACATCATAGTAGAACAACTTGGCGTTGATCCAGAGAGAGTAAAGTTTGAAGCAAAATTCATCGACGACTTAGGCGCGGATAGCTTAGACATCGTTGAGCTTATTATGGCTATGGAAGAAGAATTCGATATCGAAATTCCAGATGAAGATGCTGAGAAATTAGCTTCTGTTAAAAACGTACAAGACTACCTTGAGTCAAAAGGCGTTCAACTTTAAGCTTTAGGAAATATTCAGATGGTTAATTATACTAGATCAACACCTTCGACTGAGAGACGCGTCGTCGTTACCGGGATTGGACTTGTCTGTCCAACTGGTAACACAACTCGTGAATCCTGGAAGAATATTCTAGAAGGTGTTTCTGGTATTGATCGCATCACGCAATTCGATGCTTCAACTTACGATTGTCAAATCGCGGGCGAAGTTAAGAATTTTCAAACAGACAATTACATCGAAAAAAAAGAAGTCAAAAAAATGGATCGCTTCATTCAGCTGACAATGGTCGCTGGCCAAGACGCTTTGAAGGATTCAGGATTTGAAATCAACGATCTGAACAGAAAAAAAGTGGGCTGCTTTATCGGCGTAGGAATCGGCGGATTACCCGCGATCGAAGCTCAACACTCTAACCTCCTTGAAAAAGGTCACGGAAGAGTTTCTCCATTTTATATTCCAATGGTTATTGCCAATATGGCCGCAGGCTATTTGAGTATGAGAGTCGGAGCACAAGGTCCAAGCTATTGCATTACTTCTGCATGCTCTTCAGGAGCTCATGCCATCGGCGAAGCCGTAAGGTACGTGAGATCAGGATTTGCTGATATGATGATCGCCGGCGGAGCAGAGAGTGCGGTGGTACCAACAGCCATCGCAGGCTTTGAAAATATGAAGGCTCTTTCAACAAGAAACGACGAACCTACAAAAGCATCAAGACCTTTTGATCAAGATCGCGATGGTTTTATTCTAAGCGAAGGCTCGGCTGTTTTAATTTTAGAAAGTTATGAAGCAGCAGTAAAAAGAGGCGCAAGAATTTACGCAGAAATTTCTGGTTACGGTTTGAGTAGTGATGCCTACCATATCACTTCACCCGCACCGGAGCATAGAGGCGCTCAAGATTCAATGAGAGCAGCTCTCACCGACGCAAGATTAAACCCTGAAGACATTCAGTATGTGAATGCTCACGGAACATCAACTCCAGTTGGAGATGGTCTAGAAACTCTTGCTATCAAACATGTATTTAAAGACCACGCTAAAAAAATAATGGTTTCCAGTACAAAAAGTATGACAGGACATTTGCTTGGTGCTGCTGGCGCTCTAGAGAGCGCATTCTGTGCCTTAGCCGTTCACGATCAAGTGGCTCCCCCAACCATCAATCTAGAAAACCCATCGCCTGATTGTGATTTGGATTATGTGCCAAAAACTGCAAGAAATACTAAAATCAATCATGTTATAAATAACAGCTTTGGATTTGGCGGAACAAACGCTTCAGTGGTCTTCTCAAAAGTTACCTGACTTTTCCTAAAGGAGGCTCTCGAATGAAAATTCTAATCGCTTCAGACCATGCTGGTTATAATCTCAAAAAATATATCATTGAACATTTTCATGAGCTTCATTTTGAAGATCTTGGAACTTACGATACTCAAAGCGTGGATTACCCAGATTACGCCGAAAAACTTTGCGAACTTTTGCCTGCCGGAAGCTTAGACCAAAACCCACAACACATGGGAATTCTCATTTGTGGCTCTGGTCAAGGTATGGCCATCAAAGCAAATAAACATTCGCATATCCGTGCAGCTCTTTGCCACAGCGTAGTGACTTCAAAACTTTCTAGAGAACACAACAATGCCAATGTGCTCTGCATCGGCGAACGCATCCTACCCTACACTCTAGCAACTGAAATCGTGGACACCTTCTTAAAAACAAAATTCCTAGAAGGCCGCCACACCAACAGAGTAAAGAAACTTTGCTAATCTATGATTTTAAAAATCGATTCTAAATTAGAGCTTAGACAAATTAGAAAAGAAGATGCTTTAGAGTTTTTCAAACTGGCTGATAAAAATAGATTATATCTTCGCCAGTGGCTAGGCTGGTTGGATATTACCAAAGCTCCAAATGATACTGAAAAATTCATCGGTCATACAATTAAAGCCATCTCCGAAAACAAAGCTCTTTGTTATTTGATTTGGAATGAAAATGAAATTTCTGGAATTATTCATCTTGTAGATATTGATAAGACCAATAAGAAAGCATCGATCGGGTATTGGATTGGCGAAGAATATCGTGGCCAAGGATCAGCTAAAAAGGCAACTGCAGCTCTTGTAAGTCATGCCTTTAATGAATTAAAATTAAACCGAATTGAAATCCGATGCGCCACTGGAAATACTGCCAGCCAAGCCGTTCCTAAAAGTTTAAACTTTAAAGAAGAAGGAATTCTTCGCGAAAACGAATGGCTCTACGATCGTTTTGTAGATCATATCGTTTACAGTATTTTAGCTAAAGAATGGAACCTAAAAACTGAAGTTTAATCTTATTGATCAAGGCCCGTGAAAACTGAAGTTTCACATAAGGACTAAAAGCACTGAGAATCTTTATAGTAATGAACTGCAAAGCTTCCATCTGCCTGCACGGTAGTTCCAACCATTAGCTTGCGTTGTCGTTCCGGAAGAGGATGATAACCATCTGTATCGAAACCACCGGAAATACGATACTCAATCACCGTGTAGTAATGAATTGGATAACGAACATGATCATCGCCTTCATTGCCCGTTCGGGTAAAAATTTCTTTTCCTATATGAGCGTCAAAAGCTGAGCAATTCGTAGAGATGGATTCCCGAATGGTATTTTCCATATTTGCAGTCAATCTATGTGTATGCTTATTTAAAACAAAGTCCACTTGCGCAAAGCTTTGGCTTGAAGTGAGTAATAAAACACCAACGATAATTTTAATAAAATTCATAATTGCTCCGTTTATGTGGTTAACTTTTTAATAGTCTTTTTATACCATAAAAATATAAAACGTCGTGTTAGGAACAAGTTATTCATAAAAATTACATGACCTGTCTAAAAAGTTGATAGAAACTAGCCCCAATACATCTCGCGCCAAAGGAGCTTTCCATGCTTAAGGACAACGACCCTAAAATTGCCGAACTTATTGAACTAGAAAACCAAAGACAAAAGTTCGGATTAGAGATGATTGCCTCTGAAAACTACGTCTCCAAAAGCGTATTGGAGGCTCAAGGATCAATCCTGACCAATAAATACGCTGAGGGATACCCTGGGAAACGCTATTACGGTGGATGCCACGTCGTGGATGAAATCGAAACCTTAGCCATTGAAAGAGCTAAGCAATTGTTCGGGTCTAAATTTGCCAATGTTCAGCCGCATGCCGGGTCTCAAGCCAATATGGCAGTGTTTTTTGCCTGCGCAAAAGCTGGTGATCGAATTTTGGGAATGGATTTATCGCATGGCGGACACTTGACGCATGGATCTCCTGTGAATTTCAGTGGATTTTTATTTGATGCTCACTTTTATGGTTTGGATGAAAAAACAAGTCTCGTCAATTATGATACTGTTAGAAAAAAAGCTCAGGAAGTAAAACCTAGAATTCTAGTAGCAGGATTTAGCGCCTACCCAAGGACTTTGGACTTCGCAAAATTCAGAGAAATTGCGGATGAAGTCGGTGCAACTTTAGTGGCCGATATTTCTCATATCGCTGGTCTTATAGCTGCGGGACTTATTCCTTCTTCAATTCCCCACGCTCATTACACAACGACGACGACTCACAAAACGTTGAGAGGCCCTCGCGGCGGCATGATCATGAGCCAAACTGAAGAGGATGCTAAAAAAGTAAACTCGAAAATATTTCCCGGAATTCAAGGTGGACCACTCGAACACATTATCGCCGCCAAAGCTGTGGCTTTCGGTGAAGCACTTCAGCCAGATTTCAAGGAATATTCTAAACAAGTCATGAAGAACGCAAAAGTTTTAGCCGAAGAATTAATGAAGTTGGATTACGAACTTGTGACTGGCGGAACAGACAATCACTTGATGTTGCTAGATCTATCTAATAAAAGCATTACCGGAAAAGAAGCTGAAGAAGCACTAGATAAAGCAGGAATCACCGTAAATAAAAACACAGTTCCCAATGAAAAGCGCAGCCCTTTTGTCACGAGTGGAATTCGCATTGGAACCCCCGCTCTTACCTCAAGAGGAATGAAAGAATCTGAGATGAAAAAAATCGCTCAATGGATTGGTCAAGTTCTTGCAAATAAAGAAGACATGAAAAACATCGAAAAAGTGAAGGGCCAAATCAAAGAGCTTTGCGATAGTTTCCCTATATATTAATCGACATATTGATCGACTTTGGTCCTTAAAAAATTTGAAATTCTCCCCAAAAAGTGTCACCATATATGGAGTGGCAAAGAATATATTTAAGACCTACCTTTTGGGTATTATTTTAATCGTATCTAATTCTTGCGGAAGTCTGGAAACTGCAGATTACGTTGGCCCTGGCCAAATGAGAAGACCCAACGGCGTCGGCACACCTATAGGAAAAACCTCCATCGTTGATGAGCTGAAATTAAGATGGCCGGTTTCCTCCCCTCGCATCACTCAAGGATTTAAAGCCGGATCAAAAAGAACCAGACATCAAGGAATTGATCTCGGTGGGTCCAAAAATACTCCTATACTTGCCGCTCATGATGGAAAAGTCATTTATACCGGTCGCGATTTTCAAGGTTACGGAAAACTCGTTATTGTAGAAAGTCCCAATGGCTATGCAACATTCTATGCTCACTTGAATACAATCAACACGCGTGAAGGCAAATGGGTTATGGCGGGAGAAAAGATAGGCGGAATGGGACGCACAGGTAGAGCTACCGGCGTTCATCTTCACTTTGAATTGAGAATTGCAGAAGTTGCCGTAGATCCATCTTCATATTTCAAAGGCAATAGACAAGCCAACCGGACTCGCAACGAATAAGACTTGATCCTCTCTCTGATTCTTCCTAAAATTATTGCAACAAGTGAGATCAAATGAAATTTTTTGGTTTTTTAACCTCAACTCTTTGTGCTGTAACTATTTTTACGACGTCTCCTCAAGCTATCGCCCAAATCGAAGCCACCGAAGAAAATTTCGCGGAATCAAAGGCCCTTCTTCAAGAAATCCAAAAAGAAAATTTTTATAAAAAAGGTTCCTTTGATATCCGCACAGGGTTACTGCAAGTTTCTGCCAATAAACCCTCTGATCCTCTAAAATTAAACTCTAGAAACGAAATGCCTTTCGTAGAGTTCGTTTACGAAAATCAAATCTACAAACGCTGGGGCTTTTCTGGAAGCTTTCTCCATGCGCAAAATGCGCTAGGCGCCGGAACTTTGAATGGAACCTCTGCTTCTCAGCAGGCCTATCAAGTCGGTGTGATCTATAAAATGATTCTCGATGAAACCATCATCAAAAACTACATCACTTTAAAACTTCAGTATTATGGAATGAGCAATAACTTCAAGCTCGAAAACACTCAAGATTTTTATATCAAAGCTGAGTCAGGAATTCTCTTGGGTGTAGAGAGAAGCATTCCCGCAACAGAGCTCTTTGATCTTCGAGGAAGTTTTGATTTTATTTATATTTCTTCGGCCGACACCGACAGCATCATAGAATACAAACCTCACGGTAACGGTCTTCAGTTGAGAGCTGATGTATTTTATAACTTCAGCAAGGTTTCAAGATTAGGATTGGGTTATGGCATCAGTGCGTTCTTTAACAAATTTGTAGAACCCGATTTTGAAGCTAGAGATCGCCACACGCAGACATACAAAGCCATGTATCTTAATTACTCATATCTATTTTAGCCCTTCCTTAAGATTTTTTTGTCGAAAATTTTGACAAGTATTTCTTGTTTACAAGTCCCCGTCGGACGCATCTTAATCATGGTATGTTGGTGTTGTATGAAAAGCTTATTTCTATTCAGTTTTATTACATTCTCCATCTGCTTATCTCAATTGAGTATTGCCAATGCCCTGTCTGTTACTTCAGTAGTAAAAAAACAGATCTCC
>JANMFM010000352.1:0-3559 GCA_031374125.1 Bdellovibrionales bacterium | reverse complement strand
TGCCAAATTGATTTTTCTTTATTTACACCGGGTATAAGTTTAAATTTATTTTTTAATTGATGTAGATCTTCAGAATTTCCCCATATAGAAATACCTTCGTCTCGCAAAAATCCTAATTGTTTTACCATTTCTAGAGGGCCTAAAATAAGATTTCTTTTTTGTGAGTACTCCATAAGATCTTTGTATATTGTATTAGAGTTTTCTTTTAAAAGAGAGTAATGAGGTTGAGCCACATTAAAAAATTTTGTTAATCCTTTATTTGTTTCTTTGGCATTGAAAGAGGTTTTCCACCAAATATCTGGTAAATATTGAATAGACTTTTTTGCATCTGATAAAGAGTGGGCTTTGAAAAATCTCATAATTTTGCTTAACTTTGGTTGATTGAGATCAAATGCTTTTGCAAGACTTAAAGCTGAATGAAACTTATTAAGTTCAACTTCTTCCATTCGAAAAAGTACGTCTAATATTTTAAATCCATTTGGACTTATCAGTAATGTGGCAGGGGGGAGTCGGGCAACCGTAATATTATGAACGAGACGTTGTTTTTTAAGCCTCTCTTTTCGCAAGACTTCAAATGTTAAACTGAAGTCTTTTTGATAAAGTTTAAATTTCTTTTTTAAAGTTAAATAACTAATTCTTTGACTGTCACAAAAGCGTTGCTCTTCTATGCTTAAATCAGTAATGAGTATTCCCATGCCATGAAGATTTTTTTTATAAAGCTCGGTACGTTGAACTTGCTCAAAGACAATCCCATTAATAGAAAGTCTATTATGTAATATATGAACATTATCTAGATGCAGAGCTAAATTTTTTTGAAGTTGCACTAAGTTTTTATGATACCTAAGAATACTCATTAATAAGATTCTACAATTAATAAGATCAAATTACTAGTCAATGGATCCTGCTAATTAGTAAGATCTAATGATTAGTAACATGATCTTAATAATAAGCAGATCCTACTAATATTTATTATATATAATTGATTTTATTGATTTTATTTTAAATTAATTACATAATAAAAATGATATTTTTTGTACAATCTAATAAATGATGTCAAATTGTGAAAAATATTAAATCTAGACTAAAATCTAATTTCACACCAATGGAGAGTGTTATCTCACGTAAGATACTTTGAATTTGCGGCCTTTGATTTTGCTGGAGCTGAGTTTTTGTAGAACCTTTTCGGCAAACTCGAATGAGACCGCCACGTAGGTGAACGTGTCGTGAAGGTCGATTTTTCCGATATCGGCAGCAGTAATCACCGTTGGCGCAGATGTCAGTGCACCAACGATATCACCTGCACGAATTTTATCTTTTCGACCACCAGAGATATAAATCGTTTTCATTTTCGGCTGTTGCAAAAGATTTGTAACTGCCGCGGCCTTTTCAGAATTTAATTCGCCGCGGATCAAGCTCTCACCAATCGCGGCCTCGATCGCCATCACTTTTAGGGTTTCAGCGGGCTCAGCGATTGAAACGGCAATTCCCGTCTTGCCGGCGCGCCCGGTACGGCCAATGCGGTGAAGGTAAATGTCGGGGCTTGAGGGGAGATCGAAATTAATAACGAGCTCGAGATGATCAATGTCGATTCCGCGTGCGGCAATATCGGTAGCGACAAGAACGCGTAAGCTCCCGCTGCGAAAGAGAGTCATCGTTTGATTTCGCTGCGACTGTTCAAGATCCCCGTGGATTGCGCGCGTGGCTACGCGAGCTTCATTCAACAGATCATTGATTTCGTCGACAGTGACTTTCATTCGGCAAAAAATCAAAACGCTGTTAGCGGGGTGTTGCCCTAGAATGCTCATGAGCATTTTAATTTTCTCAGCCTTCTCGCCTGAGTAAATAAATTGTTTGATCTGCGGGCCTGAGTTGGTTTCGGTCAGCACGTTAACTGTTTTTGGATTTTTTTGGTACATACGACTCAATAGCTCAATGCTCTCCGGATACGTCGCCGAGAAAAACACCGTCTGCCGATCAGTAGGTAAGAGGTCAATGATCTGTGCGACTTCTTCAGTGAAGCCCTCATCAAGCATGCGGTCGGCTTCATCTAAGACGAGCGTTTTCAAACGTCTTGAATCGAAATTTCGATTGTTCAAAAACTCGAGCGTGCGGCCTGGAGTTCCCACTATCACTTGCGCGCCGAGATTTAGTAAATTTATTTGGGCTGGCGCTGACTGACCTCCCACGAGCGTCATGGATAATACTCCGGTGAGTCCATTGGATAATTTTTTAATTTCTTGCAGGATCTGTTCACAGAGTTCGCGTGTCGGAGCCAAGATCAAAGCCTGCGGATGTTTCTCTGTTGCATTGATTTTCTGTAAAATCGGCAATGCAAACGCCGCAGTCTTGCCCGTGCCGGTTTGCGATCGCCCGATAAGGTCGTGGCCTTCAAGCAAAAACGGAATGCTTGCCGCCTGGATCGGCGTCATCTTCGCGTAACCCTGTTGCTTGATCGCGGCCTGAAGTTCAGGCCGTAAAGCCAAATGGGTAAAGTTGTTTGATTGCACTTTTATGTTGTAGGAACTTCTGTTGTTGCAGCTTTTTTGAATGAGCCTTTTAGTAATTTTGCTTCTACCAAAAGTTTTTCTTTTTCTAATCCATTCACGTTTTTGCCTTTGCCGTTAACAACTGCATAACGTCCAGAACCTTTTTGTGTAATTGTAAAATCTTTGAATTTCATCGGTGCAAATCCAGTTACTTTTACTTTAGGAACTTTTTTTTCTTTTGCTACTTTGTCTGCCATTTTGTACTCCAGTTTTGGTAAGTTATTTCAACCCTACTTTTAATCGCAATAAAGTCTTGGGGTCAAACTATTGCTTTGTAAGAGATTGAGATTATAAGTAAAGGCCGTCTAGAACGACCTCTGTTAATTTGGCTGCCATTCATCTCTTGTAACTTATCGCGGAGAGCAGTATGATTTTAAATGTTGAAATTTAGCTCAAGAAATCCCTTTCCACTCCTGCGATCCACCGATAAAAGTATCACTCCAGCGAGGATACGAGCCCATTCCGATCAAGTAGATGCGTATCTTGGCATGCAAATAGAAGAAGTTGAAAAAAAACTTCGCATCGACGGATGCAAATTAAAGGCTTCGGTTTTTCCTGAAAAGCCACAGGAATTGTGGATCGGATTGGCGGCAAAGCGGTTTCTCACTCCTTACACCGAAATTAGAAGTATGCTTTCATTACTAGAGCCCAAACCAGGTTCAACGATTGTTGATTTAGGCGCGGGTTACGGGCGAATGGGATTTGTTGTAGGGAGACATTATCCAAAAATAAAATTTATCGGATACGAATATGTCGGTGAGCGAGTCAAAGAAAGCAGTAAATGCCTAAAGCGTCTTAACCATCCCTTTGTGAAGTTTAAGCATGCGGATTTGAGTTCTGCGGAATTTCAGCCTGTCACTGCGGATTATTATTTCATATACGATTACGGGACCACCGATGCCATTCAGAAGACTCTCGTTGACCTAAAAAAGATAGCTCTAGAAAAATCCATTACAATAGTTGCTCGAGGACGTGATTCGAGAGATTTCATTAAGGCCTATCATCCTTGGCTT
>JANMFM010000346.1:0-19362 GCA_031374125.1 Bdellovibrionales bacterium | reverse complement strand
TTGGCGTTGATGAAGCAACTCCACTCCTTAGAAATTCAAAATATCGTTTCTGAGCTCCAATCTTTTTTGGATTCAAAAGTTCAAAAGGTATTCGTTTCTGAGAAGGGTTTAGGGCTAGAGCTTTTTAAAGCTTCTAAAATTTTTTATTTGTGGTTTGAATTGGATCCAATCAATCCTTTTATTTTGTGTTTTGATAAGTTGCCGCCCGCAATAAAGCTCAAAAAAACAGCTCCCATGTTGCTATTCTTAAAAGCCCATTTAGAGGGCAAGAGAGTTTCTGAAATTCATCATGTAAAGGAATTGGGAAGAGTAGTAGAATTCGAATTTGGCTATGATAATCCCTTAAAACTTGAGATCAGGCTATTTCCCCATGGTACCAATGCAATTGCGCATTTTGAAAAGAAAAAAATCTCTTTTGATAAAGTAAAGGAAATAAAAGCGGGCGGAACAGATATGGGGCATGAGAGCTCCCAAAGAAGCTTAAGTGAGGTCACGCAAGCCTGGTTAGGTTTAAAAAGTACATCTCATAAATCAAAAAAAGATCCGGCTCTCCTAAAAGAAAAAGAAATTCAGAAAAAAGAGAAAGCCTTACAAAAAACAGAAGAACATCTGGCTGAACTCCAAAATGATAAGTGGGCAAGGCTCGGAGAATGGCTCAAAGAAAACCAAACATTGAAAGTGCCGACGGAATTCAAAGAGTGTATCGATACTAGAAAGACTTTTCCGCATAATATCCAGAATGCCTTCGAAAAAGCTAAAAAGAATCAAGAAAAGCTCAGTGGTACCTTAGAGAGAATAGCAATTTTAAAAAACGAAATCTCTCAATTAAAAATAGCCGAGCCATCTCCTCCTAAACTTTCTCCTAACTTCTCTAAAGCTAAAGGAGGCAAATCAGACAATTGGAAAGGCTACCGTTTATCTTTGAACGAAAAGGTGGAGGTATTTGTAGGTAAAAATGCGCAAGAGAATTTAAATATTTTGAGGTTTGCGCAGAGCTGGGATTACTGGATGCACATTAAGGATTACCCAGGCGCTCATGGAATTGTTCGTCGCCCCAGAAATTATGAAGTCACCGAGGAAGAATTAAAAACAGTAGCGAGATTTATTGCCTCTAAATCTAGAAAAAGTGCACATTTTTTAGGCCAAGGCGACATGTTTGAAGTCTTAATTGCGGAATGCAGATATGTCCGTCCCATAAAGGGCGATAAACTAGGCAGAGTGAACTACTCGAATGAAAAAGTGCTCAATTGCAGAATGAAGTGATGCATTACGCATGGTGATCAAGCGTTGACACAAAGAGGCCTTCTCTTGGACAATTTTAGATAGTTAAATCAATTATTTAAGAGGTTAAAAGAAAGGTTGAAGCGCTATGATTGAAATCAAGAATCTCACCAAATCTTATGGATCGATCAAAGCGATCGAGAATTTGAATTTTAAAATCAACAAAGGTGAAGTGGTTGGATTTCTAGGACCCAATGGTGCAGGAAAATCCACGACTATGAAAATCATCACAGGTTACATGGCGCCTACAAATGGAATGGTGAATGTTGCGGGTTACGATGTTTTTGAAAACCCCATCGAAGTGAAAAAAAGAATTGGATATTTACCAGAAGTGCCGCCGGTGTATTTGGATATGCAAGTGGATGATTATTTGTCTTACGTCGCTCAATTGAAACAAGTACCGAAGGGTGAGCTTTCAAAAAAAGTTCAAAGAGCCATCGAAAAAACCTATCTCGGTGATGTGAGAAAAAGACTTATTGGAAACTTATCAAAAGGTTTTAAGCAAAGGGTTGGGATTGCGGAAGCTATCGTTTCGGAGCCGGAAATTTTAATTCTAGATGAACCGACTGTAGGTCTTGACCCTAAGCAAGTTGCCGAAATTAGAACACTCATTCAAACGCTTTCTGGTGAACATACGGTAATCTTGTCGACTCACATTCTTCCCGAGGTGCAAGCGACTTGCAAGAGAATCATAATTATCAACAAAGGTAAGATCGTAGCAGAGGATACATTGGAAGGCTTAAATCGCAAGATGAGAGGGTCTCACCAAATTCTCCTTAAAGTAAAAAATGTTTCAGACTTATTGAAGGTGCAGCTAAAGGCTGTCAATGGTGTTTTGGAAATTCAAGACCGTGGATCTGGAAATTTAGTTATCGATACGATGGAGCCTGACGATATTATTATGGAGAGAATTGCTCAAGTAAGCATTCAATTTCACGCGGGTCTTATGGAGCTCAGACATCTTGAAGGCAACCTTGAAGAAATTTTCATTAAACTCACTTCGAATGTGTAAGGACAAAGTATGTTGAATACATCAATGATCATTGCCAAAAAAGAAATTAGAACGAATCTTAAAGGACCGGGCTTTTATATTATTTTATTTTTATTCACACTTTTGATTAGCTTTGTATCTTATCAAACAGTGATGATGTTAAAAATAAAATCTCAAATGCCCTCTGTGCCCGGAGCAGATGATGGTGTGAATCTTCATAGTGGATTTGTGGCTCAGCTTGTTTATCTTATACATTTTATGCTTCTTCTTTTTGTTCCCGCAATGACTTCATTTTCGTTTGCGGAAGAGAGAAAGACTAGGACAATGGATTTGCTTTTAACAAGTCCAATCACTTCGTTTGACATTGTCATAGGCAAATTGAATGCTTCACTCTTCTTGGTATTATCGCTTTTAGGCATTTCATTTTTATATCCTTTGAGTCTAAGTATTTCAGCAAGCTTGGATTGGTCGCTTTTGATTTCGAGTTATGTGGGATTATTCTTAGTGGCCGCAGTTTATGTAGCCATTGGGTTATTCAGTTCCGCGATTTCCACTTCTGTGATTGTCTCTTATGTAATTGCAGTAGTTTTAAATCTCTTTTGTATTTTTGTCGTTTGGACTTCGCAAACCAGCGAAAATCCTCTCGTGAGAGATATCGTAAATCACATTTCAATTTCAAAGCATCTCACGGATTTTATTCAAGGTGCTGTTCAGGTTTCGGGAATTGTATTTTTACTTAGCATGATTGTATTTTTCGTATTCCTCACTCAGCGAGTGATTGAATCGGCAAGATGGAAATAGTTAGGAGAGATAATATTATGAGTCGCAAAAGTCAGGTTAGTTTTTTAATTGGTTTTTTGATCATTTGTCTTGGATTTGGGGTCAGAACCTTTCTAGGCATAAATCTTCCTTATCACACCGTCGCGGTGTGGTCTCTTTTCGGGTTGTTTGTGGGGTTGGGAGTTTTTTTTGAAAGAGAAATCATCTTAGAATTTTTATCTCTTAAGACTACAAAGCATGGCATGAACATGGGAACGGCGATCCTTTTGGTGCTGGTCCTGTTGGCAGCGGTGAATTACATTGCTTACTCTAGAAACAAAAAATGGGACCTCACTCAACAAAGACTGAACTCGTTATCTAGTCAAACAATTCAAATTGCAAAAGGCTTAGATAAAGAGTTAAAGCTTATTGGATTTTTTAAAGACGGACAGCCAGAAATTCAGAGAACAAAAGAAATCTTCTTAGACGTTGCCGAAAAAATGAGATTCGAAAACTCCAAGATCAAAGTTGAAATCTATGATCCAGATAAGAGACCTGATTTAAAAAAACAATACAATATTTCTTCGTTGGGCGATGTCGTCATGCTTTACGATGGTAAACAAAAGCTCATCTCAGTGCTGAACCTTCTTCAGCCAGAAGAAGCTGAAGAAGCCATCATCAACAATGTCTTTGTGTTGACTGCAAACAATGGAAAAGCTCTTTATTTTACAACGGGTCATAAAGAGATGGATATCTTGAGTGAAGACAGAGAGGGACTAGCACATCTAAAAAAATCACTTTCTGATTTGAATTACGAAGTGAAGACAATCAATTTATTGGAAACACAAAAAATCCCAGATGATGCGCAGATGGTGATTATCGCCGGCCCAAAACTCCCAATCTACGAAGGTGAAGTTCAATCACTCATAGCTTATGCTAAAAATGGTGGAAGAATTCTTGCTATGGCAGATCCAGGTGAGAAACATAATATTTCAAAGCTCGCGGAAGTTTTTGGGATAGATTACAAAAATAATTTCATTATTGATTTCACGGGCCTTAGAGTTGCGGGAACTCAATACTTAGCGGTTGGACTTTCTTATCCGAGTCAAACGGGAATCACGAGAGGGTTTAAAGCCAATACAAACTTCAATATTGCTTCAGAAGTGGATTTCAAACCACTAGAGAACGTAAAACACGAAGTGCTAGTGGCCTCATCTGCTCAGAGTATAATTCGTCCAGAATTGGTTGAGGAAATACAATTGGACTCATCAAAAGATAAACCTAAGTCTAGAAATATTGCTGTTGTTGCTGATGGAAAACTTTCTGGCAGTGAAAAAGAATTCAAAGCGGTATTTTATGGTGATGCGAGTTTTATCAACAACAATGATATTCAAGTTTCCATGATGAATAGAGATCTGATCCTAAATACGATTGCTTACCTAGCGGACCAAAAAGAATTGATCAGTATTCGTCCTAAGAAAATGGAGCTCTCTGCTTTTTTTATTACGGATATTCAAACTACAATTCTTATTATCGGATATGCATTGGTTCCGGCTCTCTGTATTATGAGTGCGGGTGTCCTCTGGTATAGGAGACGTCACGCATGAAGCAGCACAAGTCCAAAGGAATATTTGTTCTGTTGGTAGCTGTAGTTGTAGGATATGCGTATTTTTTTGAATATCGTGGGAAAATCGAAAAAGAAGCTCAAGAGCAGCAAGCCAAAAAAATTATTCCCTTTTCTCTGGAAGAAATTTCTGAATTCACAGTAACGGCAGCGAATAATGAAAGTACCTTTAAAAAAGAAACAGAAGGTAAAGTTGTAAAATGGTTTATGGAAAAACCACAGAGAGATCTTGCAAGTTATGGAGCTGTCCAAGGTTATTTGAGTCAATTTGGTGCAGAGGTTTATGAAGAAGTGGCCGCTGAGGGCCAAAATATCGATTATGCTATCTATGGCCTCACAGACAAAGTGAATAGCGTGAGCTTTAGAAAGCCAACCGAAGTTGTGACCATAGAAGTGGGTGGAGCCGTGGGGTTGGGCGGGAAAAAATATATTCGCATCAACAAACAAGATCGCGTTTTGATAGCGGGTTACTTCTGGGAATCACAATTTCAAAAAGCAACAAGTGAGCTCCGAGAAAAAGGTTTTGTACCTGCTGATTTTGAAATTTCAAAAATCGAAATTAAAAACCTTAGGTCCAATGGTGTTGAACATCTGACTTTTACTCAAATAGACAATAAATGGACATTGAGTGATTTGGTAACCAAGGATCCAGATCAGACAGCGGTGGATGATGTTTATTACCAGATTAAGAATATGAGGGCGGCACAAATTCTTAAAGAAGGTAAAAGCCTTCAAGATATGGCGAGTTTAGGACTTACAGAGCCAGAGACTAAAGTTAATCTTACAGGACCAAAAGACGAAAAATTAGAAATTATTTTCTCTAAAAACATGACGGGCCAAGTTTATGCGGCTGCAAGTAATAGAGACGTAATTTTTTCGATGAACCCACCGGCCGTAAATGTTTTAAGAAAATCTGCTGATGATTTTAGAGACAAGAAGAAGCCTCTTAGCTTTAATCTCGCTGAAGTACAGCAGATTGATTACAAGTCTGATCTTGCAAGCTTCAATCTTACAAAAGAAGCAAATGCATGGAAATCAAAAGAAAAAATTGAAGGAAAAGAAATCGACAATGCCAAAGTTGTCGACATCTTGAGTAAGCTTTCCACCATGAAAGTAAAAAAATATTTTGATCAAGAGGTTTCATATCAAAAAAGTGGGATGATCGAGTTGAAGTTAAAAACTTCAAAAGGTGACGAAGTATTGGACTTGAAATGGTCACCAAAACCTCTAGAAGATGTTTTTGTAGCGAAAAGTAATTTGTCTGAAAAAACTTTTGGTTTATCAATGCAAGATGTAGGAAGTCTTCCCTTTCAGGCAGTTGTGATTGATCCTCCAAAGCCGGAAAAAGAGAAGACAGATGGAATACATATTCCATCATTACCTACGGAATCATTTCCTAAAGGTACTCAGGAGAAAAAAGTTAAATGAAAGTGATAGCAAAGTGTCCAACAAGAGTAGACTTAGCAGGCGGAACCTTGGATTTGTGGCCAATCTTTACTTTTTTAGGTGGGGCGAGCACAATCAATGCTGCAATTGATATTTACACACAAGCTGAACTTACAAAGCTCAACAAACCTGACGTCGTCATCGAAATTGAAAATACAAAATTCAAAAAAACTTTCAAAGATTTAAAAACGCTTCTTAAAGATAAAAATCCAAAATTGGATTTTATTCGACCGCAATTAGAATACTGGAAACCATCTTTTGGATTTCATTTAAAGACCAGCTCTCAAAGCCCGGTGGGTGGTGGGTTGGGTGGGAGTTCGAGTCTTACCATTTCTATCATTGCCGCTTTCTCAGAAATGTTAGAGCAAAGACTGACAACTCACGAGATGGTGAGGCTTGCTCACAATATCGAGGCCCAAATTCTAAAGACCCCAACGGGTACTCAAGATTATGTTCCGCCGATCGAAGGTGGCGTGAATCTTATCAATTATGGTTACGGTGACTTTAAGGTGAATAAGCTTTATATACCGCCAGAAATTTTTGATAAGCAATTTGTGCTCGTCTACACTGGTAAGCCCCATCACTCTGGCATGAACAACTGGCAGGTCCTTAAGAAGATCGTGGATGGTGATAAGAAGACGCTCAAGTGTCTTGCGGGTTTAAGAGAAGTATCTGAAGAATTGATCGCTCAAATCGAGAAGAAAGATTGGAATTTTAAAAAAATCTTCCAAAACGAATACAAATGGCGCTCGCAAATTTCTAAATCTTTTAGTAGTCCTGAAATAAAGCGCTTAGAGAAATTGGCTTTAAAAAACGGAGCCCTTGCTATTAAAATATGTGGAGCAGGTGGTGGCGGCAGCGTCATCGTTTGGTGCGCAGATGGCCAGAGGGAAAAGGTAATCAACGTATGTCAGGAAAAAGGCTTTCAGGTTCTAAAAGCCAACGTGGTAGATCACGGAATATCGATTCAAAGAAAGCAAACTTAGAAGTTGCTCGATTTGTTGGAGTTTCGTTGTCTGGTGGAAAAAATGATAAAACTTGCATCACAAGTCTTGAATACTATCCCCAACATCACAAAATATTTCTAAAAGATATCAAAGATAAAATTCCTTCAGAAGATGAAGTATCTCAAGATAAGTTTCTATTGGATATTTTGAATAAAACCGATCGAAACCTAAAGTACATCACCATCGATAGTCCTCTTGCGCTGCCATTTTGTTTAACTCACAAATGTGGTGGCGTAGAGAAGTGCAAAGCACCCACGACCAAGTGGCAATGGGCTCATTATTTAAAGCACAAAAAGAAAAAAAAGAATCTGAAGTTATTTACTCCTTACACCGAGAGGTGTGTTGAGCGCTATGTGAACTATGAATTGGAAGAGTTCTTTGAAATGCCCGAGGCTCTCGGAGCAAATAAAGCTCCGCTCACAGTCCGAAGCGTATATCTGAAATCTAAAATCAAAAAAAAGCTTCTTGAAGTATTTCCAAAAATTTCTGTTTGGAGAATCGGTACGTTATTTAAAATTTCAAAAAACGATCTTAAAAATTATCGCCATTCTGTTCACGGGAAAGAGTGTCGCGCGGTATTTCTACAAACTCTGATCGAAAAAGATTTATTATTTATTTACGATCAGGATTTGCATAAATTGATTGAAAATCCTAACGCTTTTGAATCCATGGTTTGCGCTCTAACAGGTTATTTAAAATACAAAGGCCAGTGTGAAAAGCCACCAAAGAACTTCCCTATACAGGAAGGTTGGATCGAGTTCCCCCTCGAGAATTTTAATTTTTAATGGTTTTTAACTCGAGAAACCCTCAAGAAGTGTTTACATTTTAGACAGTATTTACATCACTTATTACCATCATTAGCGATTCTTTTTTGAGATCTCTAAAAGCCTGAAAAATTACCAGTCTAAACTTTTGACAATGTTTATACTCTCCTAGCAATGGTATAACTATGTCTATTCATAAACCATCTATACAAACTTAAAGGAAAGGTAACTATTTATGAAGGCTATATTAATATTGATCACGTTTGTCTCGGTGAGCTCATTTGCAGGTGATTTTGATATGCAACACAGGCAACTACTAAAAGCTCAACAAAGAGAAGAGTGTATTAGAAATCCTGACTATTGTAAGGCGATGGAGCTTTATAGAACAAACATTGAGCAAGTTAAAAAATTAGAAGCTCAAGTAGCTAAATTGGAACGTCAAAAAGCTTTCGTTTGTAGACCTCCGGCTCATTACTCTGATCATGGAGTTTTAGCTTCTATTGATACACAATTTGAATACATGAAAACCTGTAAAGCTTCTATGAGATACACTGAAGAAACAGCCAAAATTGATTCTAGAATTTCTCAAGTGAATTCATCATTAGAAGTGGCTGTAGAGAATAGGGAGCAGAGCAAAGTTTTAGTGTCGTACTTATACGCTAAAAGATCTTCGGTTGACCGAAAATAATCCTAATAAAGTTAAACACTGTTAAAATGCCAAAAGTATTGCAACCACAATGTTTGCAATCGCAGTTAAAGCCACCAGAAGAGGGCGAGATTCTTCGCTCTTTTCTCTGGCATCTGTCATAGGCTCTGAAAGTAGAGTCAGGTTCGGTTGAATATCTTTACTGCTTTTGATCGCATACAAATCATAAATTCTTTTATATTCATCAGATATAGTGACTAAAGATTTTTTATTGAGAAGCTTTAGGTCTTTCACGCGTTTTACTTCTACTGTAATGACTTGGTTTTCGTTTTTTATCACATCACCTTCAGCAATCACTTTGATTTTTGATCCACCTTGAAAGAGGGCATTGGGCGAAGATCGTTCGATCTCAAGCCATTGAACCTTCTGTCCTGGCGCTGCTGATGATTTGGCTCCAACGTCCACGCGAGCTAAAATGGTGTTTCCTTCTTCAATGAGAGGTTCTTGATTCAAAGGATCTACGATTTGAAATCCTTGATAGGGAAGGGCCGCTACAAAGTCTTGCGTGAGCTTTGCAGAGAGATCTTCAAGTTGAAGGCTGATAGGTTTTGAAGCCACTATATCTATGCTCTTTCTCCAGAGCAAAAGCCCATCTTGTCCTGAGTAAGCAGTCATATGTAATTTTTTATTTTCTAGGTAAGTGGTAATCAAGCAATCACTCTCTAAAAGCTTTGCGAGTAAGATCACATCAGAGATTAAGAAAGTCTTGCGAGGCTGAAAAACTTCGTTCTGTTGCATGTACCTTTTTGTAGCCACAAGAAATCTTTGTTGATCGCTTAGGAATTCTCTAATTTTCCACCAAGCAAGATCAGCTTCTTTTCTGAAGTCACCATCCGTATGAAGTGGAAAAACCACAATACGACGAATAACCTCATGTGAAATTTTGTCTCCGGACACAATCGGTGTCGGTAATCCATCGGCACCAAGAGTTGTATCTGGTTCAGGCAGAACCACAGGGGAAGGAGTAGAGTTCGTTATTTGTGGTTTAGAAGGCTGAGGTGTAGCAGTCTCTTTGGGTGCTTGCACGGTGACTTTAGCGGGTGCATTCACAGCTTGAGGAGTTATAGTTTGCGGAGTTGGAACTGGATCAACCGCTGAAGGAGTTTTTTGAATCGGCGGCTGAACAGCATCTTGTGCAAAAGTTCTTTGTAATGAAACGAGAATAAAAAGAAAAAGGGCGATGACCATCAGGTATGAAAAATTAGATCTCAAAAAGCGAAATTTAAAATTCGATATTTTATTCTTATTTTTAACTCCCGAAATCATCATGATTTCATCTCCCATCCAGATAAAACGGTAGCATGGTTTTTCAGCTATGACAATAGAGAGTTTGGATGTTAATATATCAAGAATCAAAGTTCTTGGTGCTACAGGAGGAACAAATGGCTGACTGGAGAAGAGTCTCTCAAATCACAGGTGATGTCGTTTTTTTCGAATACACCGACGATAAAACTGCAAAAGAAGCTCCACTCGTATTTGTGTGGGACATGGACAAAACATATCTCGATACAAACATCGCCTCTCTTAGAGGACTTTTAAAAACCATTAGGGAAAAAGCCTTTCAGAAAAAAAACATTCCTGGAACAGCAACCTTAGTCAGAGCTCTCAAAGAATCCACCGCTCAAAATAGCGAACGTTTACCACTTTATTTTATCACGGCCTCTCCTCCTCAGATGGAAACCAAAATTATCGCAAAACTTTCCTTGGATGGAATTTCTCCTTACGGAGCTTTCTACAAAGACAATCTGAGAAATTTAAACCCCAATCGCTTTAGAAGACTCACACAACAGATAGGCTTCAAGCTCCAATCTTTATTGCAGTTGCGAATGAAATTAAGAGATGATGTAAAGCAAATCCTTTGGGGTGATGACAGTGAGTCTGATGCGCTCGTGTACTCGCTCTATTCGGATATTTGTGCGGATAGAATTCCAAGTGAAGAGCTATCGAGAGTTTTAGAAAGTTTGAATGTGCTTCCACCGCAAATCAAAACCATTTTGAATTTGAAAGATGAGCTTCCTTCTAAGCACGATCCGGTGGAGCGAATTTATATCAATCTTGCGACAGATACGGATCCTGATTATTACGTAAAATTTGGCAGAAGAATGCTTCCAACCTACAATACATTCCAAATTGCTTTAGATCTATTTCAAGATGAAAAAATCAAAGAACCTGCACTCTTAAGCATCGCTCAGGTATTGATCTCAAGTTATGCCTTCTCTAAAGAAGAAATTTTTGCCACCGTTGAAGATCTAATTCAGAGATATTCTCTTAAAAAAGACAAGGTAGAAAAAATTGTGAATTTGTTGAAAGAACACGGAATATTCTTGCCACATTTTCATTTCACACAAAAAACCAAAAAGATTTTAGATGGAAAGGAAGTTGAACTTGAGTGGATTCCTCAAAAAATTGATTACCTTAACGATTATAGATAAATCTATTCAAAATTTATTGGGTAGTTGACCACAATAGGGTCCCCATCGAATGCTTTGAATCTACATCTTTCGATTACAGACATAGTACACTTTTCGAGTTGTGGATCTGATAAAGTGCTCTGAATCATACTCACGGTTGAAACCTTGCCTTGAACATCGATGGTGAAGGCCAAGTGAATTTGTCCTCTAGAATCTGGGTTCAGTCTCAGATGTTGAGCGTAACATCTGTTGAAGAATGGCTTTTGGGCATTTACGACCTGTGAAATGTATTCGTCAGAAAGCGTTTCGCGAGGTTTTTTAGGCACTTCAACTTTTTTTTCTTTTTCGACTAAAACTTTTTTCTTTTCTTCAAATTTTTCTTTTTCAATCTTTGGTGTTTTGATTTGCGTAGTTTCTACGATTTCATCCGGGATGAGTTTTTGCGGAGTAAGATCAATCTCAATTGGTTTTTGTGGAGATCTACCAGCCAAGTCTTGAAATTTTTTATCTTTAGACACGATAACCTGATTGGGAGCTCCGGCCTTGATGACCTTGAAATCCCCTTTTAAGAATGTGATTTGAATTCTACCTTGTTCATCTTTTTTAGGATTTTCGATAACTATCAAAGAGTTTGGTTCCACTTGGATCTCGAAGCCTGAAGCAAAAGTGATTTTGGCGCGAGAGCCTTCATCGGTGGTGATAGTGTCTTGGTTCTTGAGTTCCTGTTCGTCGCGTGCGTTCTTGTATCTGAGAGTCTTAGCAGCTTTAAAGCGCACTTTACCCTCGATGTTCTGGATGGTAGCGATGGTTTCTCGGGTGTCCTTTGGAGAGAGAGACTGGTCGATCTTTTCTACGATCGCTTCGTGATAGATGATCACGCCTAATCCCAATAATAAAAGTAAAACCAAAAGAATATTCTTCTTCATCTGATCCTTAAGTTTAGCCCTTATGGCTGACACTCAATTATTACGTTAGATGATGTTTTTGGCTAGTTGATAATTAGTTAGCTGACTACTTAGTTTCTGGAGTCGCTGTTTTTTGAGTTTCAGCAGGTGCAGCTACTGGAGCAGTATCAGTTCCTGGAACTACAGGAGCACTTTGTGTTGCTGAAGGAGGAAGGTCATCAAGAGCACTTCCGCTTTTTTCAGAAGATAGTTTTGTAAGTAGTAAGCTAGTTACTGCAAAACCTAGAACTATATATCTAGTCATTTTGAAAAGAAAATTAGGAGCGCCAGTCGGACCTAAAATAGAATTAGAAGATCCGCCACCACCAAATGAACCGCCCATTGCGCCTTTAGAATCTTGAATAAGAACCAAAGTGATTAAAAGTAATGCTGCGATAATATGAAGGATTGCTACAAAAGTCATTTATGTCGTCTCCTAAAAATAGAAAGAAATTTATAAGCTTAAGCGCCCAAGTAGGCCACATATTTTTACAATAACGCAAAGAGTCGCATAAAATCGCACAAGAGTTGCTAAGCGACTTAGCTCATTTTGGTTAAAGCAATCTGGCAGATTTGGGCGAGGCTCTCTGGTTTAAGGGATGCTCCGCCTACCAAGAATCCATCGATGTCGGGCTTAGAGATAAGCTCTGTTGCGTTTTCGGGTTTAACGGATCCGCCATAAAGAATCTTATAGGTATGTAGGCCCGTGATGTCATGGAGAGTTTTTCTTACAAAGGCATGGGCTTCTTGAGCTTGTTCGGGGGTGGCAACTTCTCCGGTGCCGATGGCCCAAACGGGTTCATAGGCTACGATAAGGCTGCCTTTATGATCAAAATGTTTTAGCCCAACGTCCAACTGTTCTTTTAAAACATCAAAAGTTTTTCTGCTCTTTCGTTGATCCAGAGTTTCACCGATGCAATACATAGGAATTAAATTGTGATTTTGAGCAGATTTAATTTTCTTAGCTAAGAGTTCGTTGTCTTCTTTAAAATGGCTGCGTCTTTCGGAATGTCCAATCAAAACAGCATCTGTTCCCATGTCTTTGAGAACTTTAGGAGAGATTTCTCCCGTGAAAGTACCTTCATCCTCAGTGTAGCAATTTTGTGCGCCAGTGAGGATGTCTGCATTTTTCTCAATCAAATAATCTTCCACTGCTTGCAAGCAAACCGTTTGCGGAAAGATAAAAACTTGTTTTTGATTTTTTTGTGGAATCAATTCTAAGAATTTTGCGAGGAACGTCGTAGATTCTTTAGGGTTTTTATACATCTTCCAATTTGCGGCTACTAATTTTTCTCTCATGGTGAGGGTTCTCTAACTCTAGTTCTTAGAACTTCTAATCCCGCCAATTTATCACCTTGAAGATATTCTAAGCTTGCGCCGCCACCAGTAGAGATGTGATCCACTTTATCAGCATAACCTGACTCATTGAGTGCAGAAACACTATCACCACCGCCGACAACCGTAAAGCCTTCGCATTCGCTCACAGCTTTTGCGATACCCATTGTTCCGCGTTCAAATCCTTTTTTCTCGAATACGCCCATGGGGCCATTCCAAAATACGGTTTTTCCTTTAGCAATTTCTGCGGCAAATAATCTTCGCGATTTTTCGCCGATATCCAGGGCCATTAGACCGTCTGGAATATCTGGAGTTCCAACAATTTGTGGAATTGGATTTTCAAAATTTTTTGAGCAGACATGATCTATGGGAAGTAGCACTTTTTTGTCACGAGCTTCTACCTTTTCCATAAATCTTTTTGCGTAGCTCACTTTGTCTTGTTCTATGCGAGAATTTCCTACGCCTTGTTTCAGAGCGGCCATAAATGTATAGGCCATGGCTCCACCGATGATAAAGGTGTCTACGCGATCAATAAGGGCATCAAGGACGCCGATCTTGTCGCTCACTTTAGATCCGCCAAGAATTGCGATAAATGGGGACTCGTAATCATAAAGAACTTTATCGAGCATCTCGATTTCTTTTTTCATCAAGAAGCCCACGCCTTTTGTTTTGATGAGTTTTGGGAGTGCATCGATTGTAGAATGCGCTCGGTGAGAAGCGCCGAACGCGTCGTTAATGTAAACATCAGCATACTGAGCCAGTTTTTGAGCAAACTTCTCGTCGTTCTTTTGTTCGCCGGTAATGTATCTTACGTTCTCAAGTAACACGATTTGATTTGGTCTAAGAGTCTTCATCAAAGCTTTCGGAGCATCGCTTGCAGGATCTTCGATCAAATGGATTTCGGCATTCAAGAGTTCGTGGAGTCTTTCAGCAACGGCTTCGAGAGAATATTTTTTATCAAAGCCTTCAGGTCTGCCAAGATGAGAGGCGATCATGAGCTTACATTTGTTGTCTAAGCAATACTGAATTGTAGGAATGGCTTCTTTGATTCTTGTGTCGTCAGTTATTTTTCCGTTTTTCATAGGAACGTTGAGATCAAGCCTTAGGAAAACTCTTTTTTCTTTGATATCCAATTCTTCAATAAATTTAATACCCTTTAATCCTGGTGTAACCGGATGTGGGGGAGTCACTAACGGTGTAGTAGTCATGATTATAAACCTTTTGCTTTCATGAATAACGCAAGATCAACCATTCTGTGAGAGAAGCCCATCTCATTGTCGTACCAAGAAAGAACCTTGATCATGTTTCCTTCGATCACCATCGTTTGATCTAAATCAATGATGGAACTAAAAGGAGATCCGATAAAGTCCGTACTCACGAGTGGATCTTTTTCGATTTTCATGATGCCTAACATTTCTTTTTGTGAAGCTTTTGTTAGTGCATCGTTAACAGATTCGATTGTAACTTGTTTTTTTGTAATACCCACGAAGTCCACCAGTGAAACATCTGGAGTCGGAACTCGGATGCTCACTCCGTCAATTTTTCCTTTGAGATCCGGAAGAACTTCGCCCACGGCAATCGCTGCACCTGTTGTCGTTGGGATCATTGAAAGTGCCGCAGCACGTGCGCGTCTTAGATCTTTGTGACCAGCATCGAGCAATCTTTGATCGCTGGTGTAGGAGTGAACTGTTGTCATCATACCTTTTTCAATTGTGAAATTGTCATGAAGAACTTTTACCAAAGGTGCAAGGCAGTTTGTGGTGCAAGAAGCATTGGAAACAATTTTATGTTTATCCGCATTGTATTGAGTGTGGTTCACGCCAAATACCGCGGTGAAGTCTACGCCTTCTGCAGGAGCGGAGACCAAGACTCTTTTAACTGAGCCTTTAATGTGTTTTTGGAAATCGGCTGCAGATTTGAAGGCGCCCGTACATTCGAACACGATGTCCACTTCCCACTTGTCCCAAGGAATATCCGCAGGATTTTTGGAGCTTGAAACGGGAATGCCTTTTCCGTTAACGAGTAACCCGGCAGCATTATGCCCGACTTCAAAAGGAGCCATGCGGTGAGTGCTGTCGTATTTTAAAAGATGCGCGCTCGTCGCGATATTTGAAGTGTCGTTGATTCCAACAAAATCCACTTTGTCGTAACCAGCTCTAAAAACCATACGACCAATACGACCAAAACCATTAATTCCAACTCTCAATTTGCGTGACATATATGTTCTCCTGATAAGCCTTTATATGTACGCTTTTAGTAGGAAATTGGCAATGAGAGAGCCTAAAGTCGAATTGCGTCAAGTCGAAGACTTGAATAAAAGTATAGTCATCACAACGCAGAGCTTATTCGGCGCCGCAAGTGACGTTCACCATATATTTTAGATGAATCTTGGAAAAAGTGCTTTTGTATTTTTTAAGATTTGTGCGGACAGATCTTCTGAGGAAACGCCTTTAAGTTGAGCTACGAACTCTCCGACGTGAGTGACGAAGGCTGGCGTATTCTTTTTTCCTCGCTGAGGCACGGGCGCTAAAAATGGAGCGTCGGTTTCTACGTGTATGCGATCGATAGGTAAGCTTCTAACTATGCTTCTTAAATCCTCAGCATTTTTAAAGGTCACCACGCCGCTGATGGAAATATTGAATCCGATTTTTAAGGCTTCGTCTGCTAACCATTGAGTACCCGTGAAGCAGTGAAGCAGTCCTTTAACCTTACCTTGATATTTTTTAAGAATTTCAATGGTATCTTCTTCAGCATCACGTGTATGAATTTCTACTGGCAAGCCTAAGTCTGCCGCCACTTGAAGTTGCCTTTCGAAAGCCGCTTTTTGTTCTTCCTTCGTGGAATTCAAGTAGTAATAATCAAGGCCGATTTCACCGATGGCGATCACTTCTTTGTTTTGAGATTTTAATCTCAAATACTTATCCACTTCGTCCGTATAAATTTTTGCATCATGCGGATGAACGCCCAGCGTACAAAAAACCGTCGGATAGTGTTTTTGGGCAAAATCATAAACTTGTTCATGGTCTTCTGGATTAGTTCCAATGTTGATGAACTTCTGCACGCCCAACGATTTGGCTTTTTCTAAGCCCGCTTCTGCGCCTTCTTCGAGCATTCCAAAATGAGTGTGTGTATCGATCCATTGAACCATAGATTAATCCTATATGAAGTCAGGCCTAGAGTCTAGACCTGGTTGGGTAAAATTTCCCAAATGGAGTTTCTTGATTTAAAATTATCCTATGGCAAAATTTCTTTTGATTTCGATGATAGTTTTAAGTGCCTTTCAAGCAAAGGCGAGTGTCGTGGATAAGTTTACGGCTTGTCTTTCTCAAGAACTTAAAAATAAACCGGATTTAGAGCCGGCCTTGGCTTATGATGCCAAACAAGTAAAAATAGAGGCTATCGAATTGAGTCCTCAGCAAGAAGAGATTTTTAAAAAATTTATAGAGGTTGGAGAACTGCAAGAAAGAAATTATGCCCAATTTCGTCGCTGCCAAGATAAAACTGATAATGAATTTGAAAAGAAAAAAAGCAACATTGAGAAAACTTGGTCCTATCAAAGTGAGCTCGGTGAATTTGCTAAAGATAAAAAATCCATTAAGTTGGATTATATAAACTCTGCTTTGTATCAAGCCATGACGGATGAATTTGCAAGTTCCATTCAAGGCATTAACGAGATCTATGTCACTTCAGAACAAGAGAAAAAATTAAAGGATTTAAACGAATGCTATTCGGTAGAATCTCCGCAGGATTGCGCTAAAAGTGCAAAGAAAATTTTAGTTCCGCTGCAGCCGAGCTTTGTATATGCTTCGATTATTCGAAGTCGTTTGGAGGTTTTTTTAACTAAACAGCACGCTAAAATAAGAGGTAAAAATTGCCAAAAAGAAATTGCGGATCAAGATAAGTTAAAAATCCAGATTCAACGTCAAAAGGACATACTGAAAGAAATATTTTTAAATTTAGGTTATGCCCTAGCAGATATCGAGGGATTTTCGTTAAAAGATATTAAAGAAATAATGAAGGGTAAGAAGACCATCATTAAGGTGTCTTATGCGTCAAATACTGAAAAACGTGCCGAAATTAAAAATGAAATCGCCGAGCTCAACAAAGTGGTGATCGCTGATCGTGATTTTAATTTTTATAAAAAACAGACAAAATTATTTGGCTTGATAAAAGCTTTGGAAGCTGAGTCCATTATGTATCTTTACGACAAAGCAGGTTTAGTGACACGAGCCAAAATAGGGATCAGTGTGCGCGACGAAGATACGGTCAGATGTAACAATTCATCTTCAAAGAGCTTTCTATATAACTCATCTTCGGGGTCGCGCTAAAACACATTGGTCTAGATTGGGACTTAATATATTTACATGTTTAAATAGTAAGCTATTATTAATTATTGAATGATAATCAAATAAGGAGAATTATGTTTTCTTGGAAAGTCTTTGTCTTAATTAGTGTGTTATCTATAGCTTCGCATGCAGATATGACCACCAATATTCAAAATATGGATGTTATGTCACAAGCTAAGCTTTGTGCGACTGCGCAGACTGTAAATAGCTATTATGGTTATAATCCAATAAAATTTGATTCTGAAGACGTAACAATTGAAAAAGTTCAAATTCAAGGAAAAAATTTACTTGATTTGCAAAGCTATGTTAAAGCACTAAAGGATTTTAACATAGCTGAAGGAAAATTTTTTGAGTGTTTAGAAAAAAATTCGCAAGAGATAGAAGATTTCAACAAATCAGTTTCAGAGGGGTGGGTAAAAGGAACTCGAAATTCTACTTTTACAAAAGGTAAAAAACTTGTAAATATAAAAGCCAGCCAAAATATTTTATCTCAAGAATTATACAATGAATTAAGAAGTCTTAATTTGAAAAATAAAGGAAATACATCAGACATTATAAATCAGGTGTATCTTTCCGATGATGAATATGAATCGATTATCTCACATGCTAAGTCATGTTTAGAGGATAATAATGAAGAAAAGTGTAAAAAAAACGCAAAAACATTGGCTGGAAAGCTATATTCTAATTTTATTTACACAGCTTACATGACAAAGGCTTTTTATGACTATTCAAACTCTAAATCTACTAAATTAATTAATAAGAGATGTGGTGCGGAAGAAATTGCGAAGATCAAAGCATTTAAGCAGTTGGATAAAAATGAAGTTGTAGCTATAAATTCTCTTAAAAATTTAGGATTGAATGTGCAATGGATTGATGAAACTAAGGCTGAGGCAGTCAGTGAACTTTTAGATGGGGTAGCACATATTCTTCGCTTCAATTACAAGCCATCTTCTGAGAAACTTAAAAAAATTAATTCGGATTTAATTTCAACTGATGATGAAATTGCAGATCGTGCAAGGTTATTGAAAAGTAGTATCAATGAACCAACGATAATGTTTTATCGACCAATTGATAGTTTCAATAGAGGATTTCTTTCTGAGTATATCCATGCAAAGGGATTTGGCGGGCCTGCAGATGAGTGCAATTCCGAAGATGTGAGGTCTGCATACAATAACATACGACTACAAAATGCAGCGAAGAATTCCTCAAAGGGTAACAGATAATTTAGCTTCTCAAATTCAAAATGAAATTTTCAAAAGTGAGCGTGCGGTCTACGTTGCCATAGATATCGCGCTCCATCTGAATGAGATTTTGAAATAAATCTTGAATCTTTTCCGGAGAAACTGCATGGAAGCCTTCGAACACTTCGGTTTGGTCAGAGTGAATTCTTGGATTTAAGCCTTCTTTGTAGAAAAGAATATCTCTTAAAATCTGTTGCCACAACGACACAAGTTTTAGTGCGCTCTCTTTGTCAGACATAAGTTCTTTAAAAGATGTTGCTGCCTTTAAGTCATTACTGAGGGCATCTCTTAAAAATGAAAAGGATTTTGTTCTGATGAACTCTAGCCCAGCATCTTTTGTTTGTTCCAGTAAATCCATTCTACCTTGAGAGGATCGGATGATCCAGTCAGGAGCGTCAGTTTGTTTTCTCATATCTTCAAAACTTAAAGACGAGAAGTGCATCAGCTGAGATCTGGATCTCAGGGTCTTAAGCACTGCTTGGTCTGAGTGCGTGATCAAAAAGAAAG